>JBDKLN010000193.1:0-8886 GCA_039806045.1 Pseudomonadota bacterium | reverse complement strand
GCAAAGAGATGGTGATGCCGGGCGATAACGTGTCGATCACGGTCAAGCTGATCAACCCGATCGCGATGGAAGAAGGTCTGCGCTTTGCAATCCGCGAAGGCGGCCGTACCGTCGGCGCCGGCGTCGTTGCCAAGATCATGGACTAAGCATCCTTGCCCGTCAGCTGTGAAGACAGCGTGGGCATTTGATTCACGAAAGCCGCGAGCGATGCTCGCTCGCGGTTCGCTCTTTTAAGGAAGCAAGATGGAAAAGCAAAAGATCCGTATTCGCCTGAAGGCCTTCGACTATCGCCTGATCGACCAGTCGGCCCTCGAGATCGTTGACACCGCCAAGCGTACCGGCGCCGTCGTCAAGGGCCCGGTGCCGCTGCCGACCCGTATCCAGCGTTGGGACGTGCTGCGTTCGCCGCACGTGAACAAGACCTCACGCGACCAGTTCGAGATCCGTACCCACCAGCGCCTGATGGACATCGTTGACCCGACCGACAAGACGGTCGATGCGCTGATGAAGCTGGACCTGCCGGCGGGTGTGGACGTCGAGATCAAGCTGCAGTAATCGACCAGCAGTAATGCAACAAGCCCGGCGACAGGCCGGGCAGTAACAAGGTGATCGCGCGGGGAAGTTTCGACGATCCGCAATTGGAAATTTCCCGATTGCAGAAATCAAATCCCCGCGCTATAATCGCCGGCTCGGCAGAATCCCGGTATTTCCCGGGACTTTGCCATTTGAATTTTTAAACATCAGCCCTGCCCAATCGTAGGCGGGAATGGAGAAAACAATGAGCTTGGGCCTTATAGGTCGCAAGGTTGGCATGATGCGCATCTTCACGGATGACGGGGATTCGATTCCTGTTACCGTCGTTGACGTGTCGAACAACCGCGTGACGCAAATCAAGACTCCTGAAACCGACGGCTACACTGCCGTGCAGGTGACCTTCGGTACTCGCCGTGCTTCCCGCGTGAACAAAGCCGCGGCAGGCCATCTGGCGAAAGCCGGCGCCGAAGCCGGTACCGTTCTCAAGGAATTCCGTGTCGATGCTGCGAAAGCAGCCGAGTTCAAGCCGGGCGACCAGGTCGCCGTCAGCCTCTTCGAGGCTGGCCAGAAGGTGGACGTCCAGGGCGTCTCCATCGGTAAGGGCTACGCCGGCACCATCAAGCGTTACAACTTCGCCTCCGGCCGTGCTACCCACGGTAACTCGCGCTCGCACAACGTGCCGGGCTCGATCGGTATGGCGCAGGATCCGGGTCGCGTTTTCCCGGGTAAGCGCATGACCGGTCACCTGGGTGATGTCACTACCACCGTGCAGAACCTCGAAGTCGCCCGCGTCGACGCTGAGCGCCAACTGATCCTGATCAAGGGTGCAGTTCCGGGCGCGAAGAACGGCCAGGTCGTCGTTTTCCCGGCCGTCAAGGTCAAAGCAAAGAAGGGAGCCTAAGCGATGGAACTCAAGCTCCTGAATGCGCAAGGCCAGGCTGCTGCGAACGTCGCAGCACCGGACACGATCTTCGGTCGTGACTACAACGAAGCGCTGATTCACCAGATCGTCGTTGCTTACCAGGCGAATGCTCGCAGCGGTAACCGCAAGCAGAAAGATCGTGAAGAAGTCGCGCACACCACCAAGAAGCCGTGGCGCCAGAAGGGCACCGGTCGCGCTCGTGCGGGTATGTCGTCGTCGCCGCTGTGGCGTGGGGGTGGTCGCACCTTCCCGAACAGCCCGGACGAAAACTTCTCGCACAAGGTCAACAAGAAGATGTATCGCGCGGGTGTCTGCTCGATCCTGTCTCAGTTGGCCCGCGAAGACCGCCTGTCCGTGATTGAAGATCTGGCTATCGAAGCCCCGAAGACCAAGCTGCTCGCGCAGAAGCTCAAGGGCATGGGTCTGGATTCCGTGCTGGTCATCACCGACAACCTCGATGAGAACCTGCTGCTGGCGTCGCGCAACCTGCCGAACGTGCTGGTTTGCGAGCCGCGTCACGCTGATCCGGTCTCGCTGGTGTTCTTCAAGAAAGTGCTGATCACCAAGCCTGCACTGGCAAAGATTGAGGAGATGCTGGCATGAGCGCAGTCATCAAACACAGTGAAGAGCGCCTGATGAAGGTCCTGCTGGCTCCGGTCATTTCGGAGAAGGCCACCTTCGTCGCGGAAAAGAACGAGCAGATCGTTTTCCTGGTGACCCAGGACGCCACCAAGCCGGAAATCAAGGCCGCCGTTGAACTGATGTTCAAGGTGCAGGTCGAGTCCGTGCAGGTCGCCAACCGCGCCGGCAAGATCAAGCGCGCCGGCCGTTTTACCGGTCGTCGCAACCACACCCGTCGCGCATTCGTGTGCCTGAAGCCGGGCCAGGAAATCAACTTCACCGAGGAGGCTAAGTAATGGCACTCGTCAAGCTCAAGCCGACCTCGCCAGGCCGTCGCGGCATGGTGAAGGTGGTCAATCCTGATCTCTACAAGGGCCGTCCGTTCGCCGGCCTGGTCGAGAAGCAGTCGAAGTCCGCCGGTCGCAACAACAATGGTCACATCACGACGCGTCACCTGGGTGGCGGTCACAAGCAGCACTATCGTGTCGTCGATTTCCGTCGCAACAAGGACGGCATCCCGGCGAAAGTCGAGCGTCTGGAATACGACCCGAACCGCAGCGCGAACATCGCTCTGCTGTGCTACGCCGATGGCGAGCGCAAGTACATCATCGCGCCGAAGGGCGTTGCTGTCGGCGACACCCTGCTGAGCGGTTCGGAAGCGCCGATCAAGGCCGGTAACTGCCTGCCGATCCGCAACATCCCGGTCGGTACCACGATGCACTGCGTCGAAATGCTGCCGGGCAAGGGCGCGCAAATCGCGCGTACCGCAGGTGCGGCTGTCGTGCTGATGGCGCGTGAAGGCGTCTACGCTCAGGTTCGTCTGCGTTCCGGTGAAGTTCGCCGCATTCACGTCGAATGCCGCGCCACTATCGGTGAAGTCGGTAACGGCGAGCACAACCTGCGCAAGATTGGTAAAGCCGGTGCAACGCGTTGGCGCGGTATCCGTCCGACCGTTCGCGGTGTGGCAATGAACCCGATCGATCACCCGCATGGTGGTGGCGAGGGCAAGACGGCTGCGGGTCGTCACCCGGTGTCGCCGTGGGGCCAGCAGACCAAGGGCAAGAAGACGCGCAGCAACAAGCGCACGACTTCGATGATCGTTTCGCGTCGCGGCAAGAAATAAGGGGTATTAAATGGCACGCTCATTGAAAAAAGGGCCGTTCTGCGACGCCCATCTGCTCAAGAAGGTCGAAGCTGCACAGTCGACTCGTGACAAGAAGCCGATCAAGACCTGGTCGCGTCGTTCGACGATCATGCCGGACTTCATCGGCCTGACGATCGCTGTTCACAACGGCAAGCAGCACGTGCCGGTCTATGTGTCCGAAAACATGGTCGGTCACAAGCTCGGCGAATTCGCACTGACCCGTACGTTCAAGGGTCACGCGGCTGACAAGAAAGCCAAGAAATAAGGTCCGGACATGGAAACTAAAGCTAGCCTCCGCAGCGCACGACTGTCGGCTCAAAAGGGCCGCCTGGTTGCCGACCTGATTCGCGGCAAACAAGTCGAGCAAGCGCTCAACATCCTGCAGTTCAGCCCGAAGAAGGGTGCTGTCCTCATCAAGAAAGTGCTGGAGTCCGCGATCGCGAACGCCGAGCACAATGACGGCGCTGACATCGATGAACTGAAGGTCAAGACGATCTACGTGGAAAAAGGCGCGGTGCTGAAGCGTTTCACCGCACGCGCCAAAGGCCGCGGCGATCGTATTTCCAAACAAACCTGTCACATCTACGTGACTGTCGGTAACTAAGGGAGTCACGATGGGACAGAAAATTCATCCGACCGGCTTTCGTCTGGCGGTCACTCGCAACTGGGGCTCGCGCTGGTATGCCGGCAACAGCAACTTTGCGGCTATGCTCAAGGAAGACCTGGACGTCCGTGCCTTCCTGAAGAAAAAGCTGAAGAACGCATCGGTCGGCCGCGTGCTGATCGAGCGTCCGGCAAAGAACGCGCGCATCACGATTTTCAGCTCGCGTCCTGGCGTCGTCATCGGCAAGAAAGGCGAAGACATCGAAGTCCTGAAGTCGTCGCTGGCCAAGATGATGGGCGTGCCGGTGCACGTCAACATCGAAGAAATCCGCAAGCCGGAAACCGATGCTCAGCTGATCGCCGACTCGATCGCCCAGCAGCTCGAAAAGCGCATCATGTTCCGTCGCGCGATGAAGCGCGCGATGCAGAACGCCATGCGTCTCGGTGCCCAGGGTATCAAGATCATGTCGTCGGGCCGTCTGAACGGCATCGAAATCGCCCGTACCGAATGGTATCGCGAAGGCCGTGTGCCGCTGCACACCCTGCGCGCCGACATCGACTACGGCTTCGGCGAAGCCGAAACGACCTACGGCATCATCGGTATCAAGGTCTGGGTCTACAAGGGCGATCGCCTCGCCAATGGCGAGCCGCCGATCGACACGACCCGCGAAGACGACACCAAGCGTCGCCCGCCGCGTCGTGACGACGGCAAGCCCGCAGGTCGTCCGACCCGTGCCAAGCGCACCGATGCGCCGGCTGCTGACGGTGCTGCTGCACCGGCGGCTGCCAAGCGCGTGCGCGCGACCAAGACGGCTGGTGCTGCTGCGCCGGCTGAGAAGGCAGGAGAATAAACATGCTGCAACCAGCACGCAGAAAATATCGCAAAGAGCAAAAAGGCCGCAACAAGGGCATCTCGCACGAGCGCGGCACTGCCGTCTCGTTCGGCGAGTTTGGCCTGAAGGCGGTCGGCCGTGGTCGTATCACCGCGCGCCAGATCGAATCCGCGCGTCGTGCGATGACCCGTCACATCAAGCGTGGCGGCCGCATCTGGATCCGTATCTTCCCGGACAAGCCGATTTCGCAGAAGCCGGCCGAAGTCCGTATGGGTAACGGTAAAGGTAACCCGGAGTACTACGTCGCCGAGATCCAGCCGGGCAAGGTGCTGTACGAGATGGATGGTGTCGATGAGGCGCTGGCGCGCGAGGCGTTCCGCCTGGCCGCTGCCAAGCTGCCGCTGGCCACCACCTTCGTCGTGCGCCAGGTCGGCCAATAAGGGAGCAAGTCATGAAAGCATCTGAACTCCAAGGCAAAGACAAGGCCGCGCTCGAGAAAGAGCTGAACGACCTGTTGAAAGCCCAATTCGGCCTGCGCATGCAGGTCGCGACCCAGCAGCTGAACAACACCGCTCAGCTGAAAAAGGTTCGTCGCGACATCGCACGCGTGAAGACCGTGATGAACCAGAAGGACGCATAACAATGAACGCGACTGCAGAAAAGAAATCGCTGAAGCGCACCCTGGTCGGCACCGTGGTTTCCGACAAGATGGACAAGACTGTCACCGTGCTGATCGAGCGCCGTGTCCGTCATCCGCTGTACGGCAAGATCATCGTTCGTTCGAATAAGTATCACGCGCACAACGAAGGCAATGTCGCCAAGGCTGGTGACACCGTCGAAATCCAGGAAGGTCGTCCGATCTCGAAGACCAAGGCCTGGACCGTGACGAAAGTCGTCCAGACTGCGCAAGCTGTCTAAGCAAGGAAGCAACGCGAATAATTTCGCTTGCGCGCCCGGCATTATGTGAGGCATAATGTCGGGCTTTCCTGCCTTTTGGCAGGTGCCGATCCAACTCCGCGTTGGTGAGGCTGCTGTAGAAGTAAATATCCGTAGCTTTTTTGTCAACCCAATCGGCTATTCCGGTCATCGGAGCGGCTGGCGGGACCAAGACTGACCGCAAACGGCGCATTGTGCGTCCGGCGCGGATTAAGTTGGGAAAGAGAAATCATGATTCAAACCGAAAGCCGGCTCGAAGTAGCCGACAACACGGGTGCGCAGGAAGTCCTGTGCATCAAGGTGCTGGGTGGTTCCAAGCGCCGTTACGCCAGCATTGGCGACGTGATCAAGGTCACCGTCAAGCGCGCCGCTCCGCGTGGTCGCGTCAAGAAGGGCGAAATCTATAACGCCGTGGTCGTTCGCACCGCCAAGGGCGTGCGCCGTCAGGATGGCTCGCTGGTCCGTTTTGACGGCAATGCGGCAGTCCTGCTGAACGCCAAGCTCGAACCCATCGGCACGCGCATCTTTGGACCGGTCACCCGTGAACTGCGCACTGAGCGCTTCATGAAGATCGTCTCCCTCGCGCCTGAAGTTCTGTAAGGAGTCGTCATGGACAAAATTCGCAAGAACGACGAAGTCATCGTCCTGACCGGCAAGGATAAGGGCAAGCGTGGCGTCGTCCAGCAGCGCGTAAGCGCCGACTACATCGTGGTCGAGGGCGTGAACGTCGCCAAGAAGGCTGTGAAGCCGAACCCGATGACGGGTGCAACCGGTGGCATCGTTGACAAGCTGATGCCCATTCATGTGTCCAACGTGGCGATTTTCAACGCCGCAACGGGCAAGGCAGATCGTGTGGGCGTCAAGCTCGTGGACGGCAAGCGCGTCCGCGTCTACAAGTCCACCGGCGAAGTGGTGAAGGTGTAAGACATGGCACGTTTTCACGAGAAATATCAAAAAGAGGTCGTCCCTGCGCTGACCTCCAAGTTCGGCTACAAGTCGCCGATGGAAGTCCCGCGACTGACCAAGATCACCCTGAACATGGGCCTGGGCGAAGCCGTTGCTGACAAGAAGATCATCGAGCACGCTGTGGGCGACCTGACCAAGATCGCCGGCCAGAAGCCGGTCGTCACCAAGGCGCGTAAAGCGATCGCCGGTTTCAAGATCCGCGAAGGCTATCCGATCGGTTGCATGGTGACCCTGCGTGGCCAGCACATGTACGAATTCCTCGACCGCCTGGTCACCATCGCGTTCCCGCGCGTGCGTGACTTCCGTGGCGTGTCCGGCAAGTCCTTCGATGGCCGTGGCAACTACAACATCGGCATCAAAGAGCAGATCATCTTCCCGGAAATCGAGTACGACAAGATCGACGCGCTGCGTGGCATGAACATCAGCATCACCACGACTGCCAAGACCGACGAGGAAGCCAAAGCGCTGCTCGCCGCCTTTAAATTCCCGTTCAGAAACTGAGGTCGCCATGGCTAAACTGGCACTGATTAACCGTGAACAGAAGCGCGCTGCGCTGGTGAAGAAATATGCCGCCAAGCGTGCTGAGTTGAAAGCGATCATCGACGATCAGTCGAAATCGGAAGAAGAGCGCTACGACGCCCGCCTGAAGCTGCAGGGGCTGCCGCGTAACTCGGCTCCGACCCGTCAGCGCAATCGTTGCGCCCTGACCGGTCGTCCGCGTGGCACCTTCCGCAAGTTCGGCCTCGGCCGTATCAAGGTTCGTGAAATCGCCATGCGTGGCGAGATCCCGGGCATGACCAAAGCTAGCTGGTAATAGGAGAACAAGCGATGAGTATGAGCGATCCTATCGCCGATATGCTGACCCGTATCCGCAACGCGCAAACCGTCAACAAGACTTCGGTCGCAATGCCGTCGTCGAAGCTGAAAGTGGCGATCGCACGCGTGCTGAAGGACGAGGGTTACATCGAGAACTACGCCGTTGCCGGCGATGCTGGCAAGCCGACGCTGTCGATCGAGCTGAAGTACTACGCAGGCCGCCCTGTGATCGAGAAGATCGAGCGCGTTTCGCGCCCCGGTCTGCGCATCTACCGCGGCAAGACCGAGATCCCGACCGTGATGAACGGCCTGGGCGTCACCATCGTGTCCACGCCTAAGGGCGTGATGACTGACCGCAAGGCACGCGCTACCGGCATCGGTGGCGAGATCCTGTGCTACGTGGCCTAAGGGGGAAAAGACATGTCTCGTGTAGGTAAGATGCCGATCGCGCTGGCTGCTGGTGTCGAAGTGACGATCGCCGCTGACAAGATCACCGTCAAGGGTCCGCAAGGCACCCTGTCTCTCCCGCTGACCGGCCAGGTTGTGGTGACGAACGAAAACAATACGCTGACTTTCGCGCCGGCTGACGAATCGCGCGAAGCCAACGCGATGTCGGGTACCGTTCGCGCGCTGGTCAATAACATGGTCAACGGCGTGACCAAGGGCTTCGAGAAGAAGCTGTCGCTGGTGGGTGTGGGCTTCAAGGCCCAGGCGCAAGGCGACAAGCTGAACCTGTCGCTCGGTTTCTCGCACCCGATCGTGCATGAAATGCCGGCCGGCGTGAAATGCGAAACCCCGACGCAGACCGAAATCGTCATCAAGGGTATCGACCGCCAGAAGGTGGGTCAGGTTGCCGCAGAAGTGCGCGCCTACCGCAGCCCCGAGCCTTACAAGGGCAAGGGCGTCCGCTATGTGGACGAGGTTGTGGTGATCAAAGAAACCAAGAAGAAGTAAGGGTTGACCATGGACAAGAAAGAATCTCGCCTGCGCCGTGCCCGCCAAACGCGTGCCAAGATCGCAGAGCTCAAGGTAAGCCGCCTTGCCGTGCACCGTACCAACCTGCACATCTACGCAACCATCATCGGTCCGGATGCCAAGGTCCTGGCATCGGCATCGACCGCGGAAGCCGAAGTGCGCGCCGAGCTGGCTGGCAAGTCGGGCAAGGGTGGCAACGCCGCCGCTGCCGCACTGGTCGGCAAGCGTGTCGCCGAGAAGGCGCTGAAGGCAGGCATCGAGTCGGTCGCGTTCGACCGCTCCGGTTTCCGTTACCACGGTCGTGTGAAAGCAGTTGCTGAAGCAGCTCGCGAAGCCGGTCTGAAGTTCTAAGGAATACTCATCATGGCAAAAATGCAACCGAAAATGCAAAGCGACAAGCCGGATGACGGCATGCGCGAAAAAATGATTGCGGTGAACCGCGTCACCAAAGTGGTGAAGGGCGGCCGCATCATGGGCTTCGCAGCGCTGGCTGTGGTGGGTGACGGCGATGGCCGCATCGGCATGGGCAAGGGCAA
>JBDKLN010000192.1:0-3048 GCA_039806045.1 Pseudomonadota bacterium | reverse complement strand
ACCAGGCAACCTACGGACAAGCATATGGGAACATAAGCGAGGGCCTTAAGGTGACGATGAGCCTGACTGTCGCCGATGGAACTGGGCGCATCGTATTCGGCGCGCCGGTCACGGCGGAAATAGAAACAGGCTCTGCTAGTGCGGTGCGCGACACAGTTCAGGTAAATGCTTCTTCTGGAGAAGGGCAATACAGCCTCTTGCAGCGTGAGGTCGCAATGATGGCTGCCCGCAAGGTTGCCTTTCATTTCTCGCCCCTCGTAGTTGTCGGCGGCGGGGGGAAAAATGTTCAATTGAACCATGGCGGGCCTCTGCTGGAGGTTGGGGCCATGATTAGCATCATAAGCGCAGATGGCAGCTCGGCAGCCACCTATCGGGTCACTGCGACGGGTGACGGCAATGCTTTGGCTCAGCAGATCGGCGACGCCAACTCTTCTAGGATCACCCCTGGAAGTCGGGCCTCGGTAATTGAAAAAAATGATCCGGCGGCAAACCAAAGTGTGATGCAGCGGGCAGAGTTACCGTAAACTTCCGCAATTTAATTATCTGCCTCTTTGCCTCATAACTCCCGGCAATATATCGCCGAGTAGCCTGAAGCACAAAGAGCCTTGCCAGATGACGTGATGTCGTGGACGACCTCCGCACCAGCGTAGCTGTGCGATGATGTGGTCGTTGTAGGTCCATGTGTGGACGACCTCCGCGGCGCAAGAGCTTTTCGACAGTGAGGACCTTGGTCGGGTGCATCCATGTGTTCGGCCTGTTCGCGCAGCACCGCATGGCTGCTGGCCCTGATGAAGTCCGCAGGCTGGCTCCCTAATCACGTCATCGCGCTCGAAGCGCTGTGACCCCCTGGGTTTCACCAACCCCCGGTCTGACCGGTTCGTCATCACTACTAAGCTGCTCCAACGCATCCCATCACGCGATTATCGAGTGACGGAGATCTCCTTATGCGGCGGCGTAGACCTCCTTCCTCGTCATCACGGCCCAGGCAATCCGTGCTGTTTTGTTGGCGAGCGCTACCGTCGCGATCTTCGTGGGCTTGCGCTCGAGCAGGCCTGCCATCCAGGGTTGGCGAGCCGGATTCTTGCGCGTCATTCGCATAACAGCAGTTGAACCGACGACCAGAAGCCGGCGAAGATAGCCATCGCCCTGCTTGGTTATTCCGCCCAGCCGCTCCTTGCCGCCCGAGCTGTTCGCACGAGGTGTGAGCCCCAGCCAGGCGGCGAACTGACGGCCTGATCGGAACAGAGATGCGTCGGGCACCGCAGCTGCAATAGCCGAGGCTGTAATCGGGCCGATCCCCGGGATGGTGGCCAGCCTCCGGCTCGTCTCGTCGTTACGATGCCAATCGAGGATCTGCGCCTCAAGCCGATCGATCTCGCTCGCCAGCGCCCTCAGCTGAGCGGCAATGCCATGAAGGGCCGAGCGCGCGTGTGCTGGAAACCGGTCCTGTTCTTCGTGCAGCGCCTTCAGGGAAGCCGCTACGCCGCCCGCGCCCAGGCCCGTCACAATCCCGTACTCAGCTAAGTGACCGCGAAGCGCGTTGATCAGCATTGTGCGCTGCCGGACCATCAGGTCGCGGCTTTTGTGAAGCATCAGCACCGCTTGCTGCTCAACAGACTTCACAGCCACGAAGCGCATCGTCGGCCGCGTGACCGCCTCGCAGATCGCTTCGGCGTCCGCCGCATCAGTCTTCCCTCGCTTCACGTATGGTTTAACATAGGCCGGCGGCATCAGGCGCACCTCATGGCCGATCGCCATCAGCTCGCGTGCCCAGTGATGCGCCGACGCACACGCTTCCATGCCGACCAGGCAAGGCGGCAACTCAGCGAAGAAGCGGATGACTTCGGCCCGCCGAAGCTTGCGCCGGATCAGCACTGCGCCATCGGCAGCGATGGCGTGAACTTGAAACACATTCTTCGCCAGATCCAATCCGACGGTGACAACCTCCTGCTCCATGGAACGACTCCTAGACGTGGACCTACAACGACCACATCATCGCACAGCTACGCTGGTGCGGAGGTCGTCCACGACATCACGTCACACTGACACTCCGTTTGCAGATGGCTCGGCTGACAGATGCCAGTTCACCTTTGAATTCCATCCCAGTTTCTCTATTTTGCCAGTCCTCAGGATCGTAGGAATTGCCGCATGAAAAGCGTAACTGTCATTCGCGCATTGGCCGCGCCGTTGGCCAAGACTGGGCTTGTGACCCAACGCGACCAATGACTAGACAGCCAGCAATGTCCGAGAAGACGATACTGATCCTCACAACCGGCGGCACTATCGACAAGGCCTATTTCGACGCCCTGAGCGAGTACCAGATCGCCGAGAGCGGCATTCCAGCCCTACTAAAGGAGGCGCGGGTCGCGCGGCCGGTGAGGGTGGTGGAGGTGCTGCGCAAGGATAGCCTTGACCTGACCGATGCCGACCGCGCGGCAATCGCGCGCACCGTGGCCGAAGCTCCCGAAAGCCGGATCGTGATCACGCATGGCACCGATACCATGACTGACACCGCCAAGGTTCTAGCGGAAATACCCGGCAAATGCATGGTGCTGACCGGCGCTCTGGCGCCCGCGCGCTTTGCCGAGAGCGACGCCGCGTTCAACCTTGGCATGGCCGTGGCGACCGCGCAGATCGCCAGACCGGGTGTCTATATCGCGATGAGCGGACAGGTATTTGACGGCCTCAAGGTCCACAAGGATCGCGCGGCAGGCAAGTTCGTGAGCGACGAGGGCTAACGAAAGCCGAAGGTCGTCGCGGTCATGCTGGCCGTCAGTGCCCGCCTTCAAGCACGAAACGCTTGTCGCAATAAGGACAATCGGCGTAGCCACGATCATCGATTTCCAGCCAGACGCGCGGATGGCCAAGGGCTGCGGCATTGGTCGAGCCATCGGCGCGCAATTGGGTGGCGCCGTCGCACTTGACGCGCGAGGAGTGGACGGTGACGGTTTCGGGCGCTTCGATCATGGCTGTTCCGGTGCTGGTGCGTAACGAATGGGGTTGCGATTTAATCGCCTGTGCCCTTTACGCCAAGCGCTTCCTGCCGCA
>JBDKLN010000191.1:0-36018 GCA_039806045.1 Pseudomonadota bacterium | reverse complement strand
TGCGGCGCAATGGCAATGTGCTGTGGGTCGCGCCCAAGGACGAGCTGCTGACCAAGGAACGGCTGGAGCTCGAGCAGCGCGCGCAGATTGCCGAGCTCGAGCCGCTGGTGACGGAAAGCTTCCAGCTCAACTACCAGAAGGCTGACGCTTTCCAGAAAGTGTTCGGGCTGGATGGCACGGCGCCCAAGGCCGGCCTGCTGTCGCGGCGCGGCAGCGCATCGGCGGAGCCGCGTACCAACAAGCTGTTCGTCACCGACACGCCCTCCAAGCTGGATGAAGTGCGGCGGCTGGTGCAGCTGACCGACGTGCCGACGCGGCAAGTCATGATCGAAGCACGCATCGTCGAGGCAGACGACAAGTTCAGCAAGAACCTCGGCGTGAAGCTGGGCTTCCTGGATCTGAATGCTGTGCGCGGCGGCACCGCCGGCATCAATCTGCCGGGCAGTGCGCGACTCGGCGTCACGGGCGGCTATCAGGGCGTCGGCGAGCAGACCTTGCAAGCTGTCGCGACCCCGGGCAGTTATGTGCCCAACACCCAGTTCGTGAACTTGCCGGCAGCCTCGATCAACAGCGCGGCGCCAGGCAGCCTCGGCATCAGCATCTTCTCGCCCGGTGCGAACCGCTACCTGAACCTCGAGCTGTCGGCACTGGAAGCCGATGGCAACGGCAAGATCATCTCCAGCCCGCGCGTGGTCACGGCCGACCAGCAGCCGGCCATCATCGAGCAGGGCGAAGAGATCCCGTACCAGCAGGCCACCAGCAGCGGCGCGACCTCGATTACCTTCAAGAAGGCTAACCTGAAGCTGGAAGTGACGCCGCAGATCACGCCCGACGGTAACGTGATCCTGACGGTGGATGTGGCCAAGGATTCGCGCGGCACGGCGGTCGGCACCAGCTTCGCGATCAACACCAAGCATGTGAAGACCCAGGTCCAGGTTGACAATGGCGGCACCGTGGTGCTGGGCGGGATCTTCACGCAGGAAAAGCGCAGTGACGAGTTGAAAGTACCCTTCCTCGGCGACCTGCCCTTGCTGGGCCGCCTGTTCCGCAACAGCAGCCAGCTGGACAACCGCACCGAGCTGCTGATCTTCATTACGCCGCGCATCGTGACCGAAGCCCCCGTGCTGCGCTGATCGCGGGGCCGGCCCTCGCGCCGGACCCGCGCCAGCTCGCCGAGAAGCGTCCCGTGCTGCCGGGGAGGATGGGATAAACTGTCGCCTTTCCCGGGCAGAACGCCCGATGGCTGCATGATGTTGACTCCGACCTCCAATATTTTCCTCGTCGGCCTGATGGGTTCCGGCAAGACCACCATAGGGCGCGCGCTCGCCAAGAAGCTGAACCTGCGCTTTGTCGATGCCGACCATGAGATCGAGGCGCGGACCGGTGCCACGATCCCGCTGATCTTCGAGATCGAGGGCGAGGCCAGCTTCCGCCAGCGCGAGGCCGACGTGATCCGCGACCTGACCGCACAACAGGGCATCGTGCTGGCGACCGGCGGCGGCGCGGTGCTCAATGCGCAGAGCCGCCGTTACCTGCACGAGCGCGGCACCGTGATTTACCTGCGCGCTTCGATCAACAGCATCCTGCAGCGCACCAGCCATGACCGCAACCGGCCGCTGCTGCAGACCGCCGACCCGCGCGCGCGCATCGAAGAATTGTCGAAGCAGCGCGCTCCGTTATACGAGGCCGTGGCGCACGTCACCATCGAAACCGGCCGCCCGAACGTGCAGTCGGTGGTGCAGAACATCCTCACGCAGCTCGAGCGCAGCGTACCTGACAACTCACCGGCACCTGTCGAACCCCGGACTCCGCAGCATCCATGAAGCCTTCCGCACACGTCTTTGCCAACCTGACCGTCGACCTCGGCGAACGCAGCTATCCGATCGTGATCGGCAGCCACTTGCTGGAGCACGCCGAATTCACCCGCCACGTGCCGGGCAAGCGCGTCGCGATCGTCACCAACACGACGGTGGCGCCGCTGTACCTCGAGCGACTGACGGCAACGCTGGAGGCGGCCGGCAAGCAATGCTTCCCGGTGATCTTGCCGGATGGCGAGGAAGAAAAGAACGCCGACAACCTGATGCGGATCTTCACGGCGCTGCTCGAACACAAGTGCGACCGCAAGACCACGCTGGTGGCGCTCGGCGGCGGCGTGATCGGCGACATGACCGGTTTTGCGGCCGCGACCTATATGCGCGGCGTGCCTTTCGTGCAGGTGCCGACCACGCTGCTGGCGCAGGTCGATTCCTCGGTCGGCGGCAAGACCGCGATCAACCACCCACTCGGGAAGAACATGATCGGCGCGTTCTACCAGCCGCAATCGGTACTGGCAGATACCGCCACGCTGTCCACGCTGCCGGATCGCGAACTGTCGGCCGGCCTGGCCGAAGTGATCAAGCATGGCGCCATCATCGACGCCGAATTCTTCCGCTGGCAGGAAGCCAACATGGCGCAGCTGCGAGCGCGCGATAACGAGGCGCTGGCACATGCAATTCGCCGCTCCTGCGAAATCAAGGCCGATGTCGTGCGCCAGGACGAGCGCGAAGGCGGGCTGCGCGCGATCCTGAACTTCGGCCACACCTTCGGCCATGCGATCGAGGCAGGCCTCGGTTACGGTGAGTGGTTGCACGGCGAGGCCGTCGGCTGCGGCATGGTGATGGCGGCCGACCTGTCGGTCCGGCTCGGCTATCTGGCGCCGGAAGACAAGGCGCGCATCGTCGCGCTGGTGCAGGCCGCCGGCCTGCCCACCGTTGCCCCCGACCTCGGCGAAGACCGCTGGCTGGAGCTGATGGAAGTCGACAAGAAGAACGAAGACGGCAAGATCAAGTTCATCCTGCTCAAGCCGCTCGGTGCCGCCGTGATCACAGGCGCGCCGAACGAGGCATTGCGCGCGACGCTGGCCGCCTGCATCAAGGGCTGAGGCTGAACGGCAAGCACGCGGTGCGTTCGAGAGCAGGGTAAGAGGTTTACAGACAACGCCGAAGCCCTGAACGCCGGGCACCGGGGCGGAGACGTGCAGCGAGATGACTGACCACTACGAAAACCACCTTGCGCCCTATGCGGCGCGTTCCGCCACCGCGCGTGGCCGCGCGATTCCCGAGGCGGCACCCGAGACGCGCAGCGAGTTCCAGCGCGACCGTGACCGCATCATTCATTCGACGGCCTTCCGGCGCCTCGAATACAAGACCCAGGTCTTCGTCAACCATGAAGGCGACCTGTTCCGCACCCGCCTGACGCACAGCATCGAAGTCGCGCAGATCGCGCGTTCGCTGGCGCGCAATCTGGGACTCAATGAAGATCTGGTCGAAGCGATTTCGCTCGCGCATGACCTCGGCCATACACCGTTCGGCCATGCCGGGCAGGATGCGCTGAATGCCTGCATGAAGGATTACGGCGGCTTCGAGCACAACCTGCAGAGCCTGCGCGTGGTCGACACGCTGGAGCAACGCTATGGCGCCTTCGACGGCCTGAACCTGACTTACGAGACGCGCGAAGGCATCCTGAAGCATTGCTCGCTGCCGAACGCGCAGCAGCTGGGCGACATCGGTCGTCGCTTCATCGAGAAAAAGCAGCCTAGCCTCGAAGCCCAGCTGACCAACCTCGCCGACGAGATCGCATACAACAATCATGACATCGACGATGGTCTGCGTTCCGGCTTGCTGACGGTCGAGCAACTGGGGGAAGTGACGCTGTACGCGCGCCATCGCGCCGAAGTCGAGCAGCTGTTCCCGGGCATCAGCGGCCGTCGCGCGATCAACGAGACCGTGCGCCGCATGATCAATGCATTGGTGACGGACCTGATCCAGACGTCGCGCAACAACATTGCGCAGGCCGGCGTGCGATCCATCGACGACGTGCGCAATGCGCCGCCGCTGATCGCGTTCTCGGCTGCGATGAAGCAGGAAGCCCAGGAGCTGAAGCGTTTCCTGCGCAAGAATCTGTACCAGCACTACCAGGTCAATCGGATGACCAGCAAGGCGCGCCGCATCATCACCGATTTGTTCGGCATCTTCATCAGCGGCCCGCAGCTGCTGCCGCCGGATTACCAGGTGCAAGGCAGCGACCCGCTGGAGCAGGCGCGCAAGGTGGCCGACTATATCGCCGGCATGACCGATCGCTATGCGATGCGCGAGTACCGTCGTCTGTTCGCCGTCGACGAGATCTGAATCCGCTGAGAGTCACTGGATCCCGGCGCCGGCCGGGATCCGGCGTCGTGCCGGATTTCATTTTCCTGTGTCGTTATTTCAAGTCACGCAGCGGATGCGCATAGTCTGGCCATGCGCTGACGAAGAAATGTTCGACCATCTCGCGCGTGACGCCGGCCACTGAAGGCGGGTTCCACCTCGGCGCATGGTCCTTGTCGATCGCCAGCGCGCGCACGCCCTCCAGTACTTCCCCGTTTTCGAAGCAGCGCCGCACCAGCGTGCGTTCCATCCGCAGGCAATCGGCGATGCCGAGCTTCCTGCCGCGTCGAACCTGTTCCAGAGTCACGCTCATCATCAGTGGTGAGCGCTTCTGCATCGTCGCCCGTGTTTTCGTCGCGAACTCGCTCGCATCGCTGGTTAGCGAATCCATGATTGCCTGCACCGAGTCATGCTTGAAATGGCGCTCGATCGCGTCGCGCGCCTGCGCGAGTCGGCTGGAGGCCGGGTCGGCCTGAGTGGCGAAGGGCTGCGCAAACACGCGTGCAGCGGCCTTTGCTGCCTGGGCGTCGGCAGCGGATGCGATCGCTGCCTGCAGCGCCGGCAGTTCCGCGCCCGGCACGAAGATATCGGCCAGGTCTGCATAGATCGCATCGGCGGCGCCAATCATCTCGCCGGTCACGGCCAGGTAGGTACCCACCTCACCCGGCGCGCGTGACAGGAACCAGCTGCCGCCCACATCAGGGAACAGGCCGATGCCGACCTCGGGCATGGCCATCTTCGTGCGCTCGGTCACCACGCGCAGCCGTGCCTGCGGGCCGGCTTGCGCAATGCCCATGCCGCCGCCCATCACCACGCCATCCATCAGCGCGACATAGGGTTTCGGATAGCAGTGGATCAGGTGGTTCAGCGCATATTCTTCGTTGAAGAAATCCTCGACCAGCGCTGCACCTCCGGTATGGGTCGCCGAGCCTTTCTGATGAAAGAAACGGATATCGCCGCCGGCGCAATAGGCACGCTCGCTGCTGCCCTTGACCAGCACGCCCTTCACTGCAGGGTCATCGCGCCAGGCCAGCAGTGCTTGCGTCATCGCGCGCACCATCTCCAGAGAAAGCGAATTGAGGGCGGCAGGGCGGTTCAGCGTGATCACGCCAGTGTGGCCTTCGAGGGCGATCAGTACATGCTCGGTCATGGCAGTGCGGTGTGCGGATGAGAATGAAAAACCGGCTTAGTGTAGCGGCCTGTCGCTGATCGGGCTTCGCCAGCGCCAAAGCCCGGCTTGAAGGCGCCGGCGCGCGCAATAAAAAAGGGCGCTGCCGCGCCCTTGTGCTGAAGCCGTCCGGCTCAGGCAGCTTCGGCTGCCCCGTCGTAACGGCGGATCCCTTCATGCTGGTGATCCTGGATCTTGTCCTTGTGGCGCAGGACCTGTCGGTCCAGCTTGTCCATCAGCAGGTCGATGGCCGCATACATGTCCTGAGCTTCGCTTTCCACATGCAGGTCTTTGCCGCGCATGTGCAAATTGATCTCGGCGCGTTGGCGCTTGTCTTTCTCGGTATTGGCATCGACGGCGAGGGTGACCGTGATGTCGATCACATTGTCGAAATGGCGTTTGATGCGTTCCAGCTTGTTCTGCACATACTCCCTGAGGGCGGGA
Source organism: Pseudomonadota bacterium (assembly GCA_039806045.1). GTDB lineage: Bacteria > Pseudomonadota > Gammaproteobacteria > Burkholderiales > Burkholderiaceae_D > Pernthalerella. The sequence goes on along the minus strand of JBDKLN010000191.1, from coordinate 30,222 downwards.
GTCAGTTCCACGTGATGACCGCTGATCTTGAGATTCATACACAGCACTCCTTGGCAAAGCGTTGCTGGAGGTTCTGTCAGGTACTGCCGGCAGGCAGGCCGGGCAAAACATAACAACAGTGAAAAATTGCTTGAATCGAAAAGCTGGAAATTCCTGAGATTTACAAGGACTTGCGCAGGTTGACCGGGGGGATCTTCAGGGCTTCGCGGTATTTCGCGACGGTGCGCCTCGCGACGACCATCCCCTGTTCAGCCAGCATGTCCGTGATCTTGCTGTCGGAAAATGGATTCTTGGTGTCCTCGGCTCCTATCAGTTGTTTGATCAACGCTCGGATTGCAGTAGAGGAAGCTTCGCCGCCGGCTTCCGTGGCAACGTGGCTGCCAAAGAAGTATTTCAACTCGAACATCCCATGCGGGGTCAGCATGTACTTCTGAGTCGTGACACGGGAAATTGTGCTCTCGTGCAGCCCCAGTGTATCAGCAATTTCACGCAGGACAAGAGGGCGCATTGCGACTTCGCCATGGGAGAAGAAATTGCGCTGCCGCTCCACGATGGCCTGGGCCACGCGCAGGATAGTGTCGAAGCGCTGACGCATGTTTTTGATCAGCCATTTGGCTTCCTGCAGCTGGGACGACAGCGAGCCCTCGCCCTTGTTCTGCTTCAGGATGTTGGCGTACATCGCATTGACCCGCAACTTGGGCATCACGTCCCGGTTCAGCGTCACCTGCCAGCCGCCTTTTGATCTTTTGACAATCACGTCCGGCACCACATAGTCCGAAGCATCGCCGGCATAGGCTGCGCCCGGATGCGGGTTGCAGCGCTTGATCACGGCCTGCGCCTCGCGCAAGTCTTCGTCGTCGCAATCCAGCGCCTTTTTCAGCTTGTTGAACTCGCGCTGCGCGAATAGTTCAAGGTAGCCTTCGACCAGCGTCAGCGCCATGCGGCGTGTCACGAAGGGCACCTTGTCCATGCGGCGGATCTGGATGGACAAACATTCGGACGCATTGCGCGCGCCGACGCCGGCGGGGTCGAAGCTCTGCAGCATCTTCAGCGCGACCGTCAGGTCGTCCATCTCGATCCCGAGCTCTTCCGGCAGGCGGGCGAGGATCTCGTCCAGCGACTCTTCCAGATAGCCATTGTCGTCGAGCGCATCGATCAGCAGTTCCACCAGCGCCCGGTCACGGCTGTTTTCGACGGTGACGGACAGTTGCTCGTTGAGGTGCTCGCGCAGCGTGGTTTCATGCGCTTCCAGCTGCGGCCGCGCATTATCGTCTTCGGGGGCCTTGGACGAGCGCGCGACATCGTCGAAGCTCCAGTCGGCTTCACCGCTGCCACCTTCGCCCCCCTCGCCACTGCCTTCGCCAGCCGGGCCCTCATAGGCTTCGCCGCCCCCCTCGCCGCTGCCTTCACCGGCTTCGCCGGCCGGCGTCGATGACGGCGCCTGGCTGATGGCGCCATCGCCGAGCAGGCGCACCGAATGGTCGAGCGGATCGTCGAGACGCTCAAGCAGCGGGTTATCCGACAGCATTTGCTCCAGTTCCTGGTGCAGTTCGAGCGTCGACAGCTGCAACAATCGAATCGACTGCTGCAGCTGCGGCGTCAGGGCCAGGTGCTGGGATACGCGGAGCTGTAGGGTCTGCTTCATGGGCCTGATGAGCTTTACATCTTGAAGTGTTCGCCGAGGTAGACCCGGCGCACGGATTCATTGCCGATGATGTCTTCTGGGCTGCCCGAAGCCAGCACCGAACCCTGGTTGATGATGTAGGCTCGGTCGCAGATGCCCAGGGTTTCGCGCACGTTGTGGTCCGTGATCAGGACGCCGATGCCGCGCTCTTTCAGGAAGCGCACGATGCGCTGGATCTCGATCACGGCGATCGGATCGACGCCGGCAAACGGCTCATCCAGCAGGATGAAGCGGGGGCTGGTCGCCAGCGCGCGGGCAATCTCGACGCGGCGGCGTTCGCCGCCCGACAGCGACAGCGCCGGATTGTCGCGCAGCTTTTCGATCTGCAGTTCGGCCAGTAGCGTGTCGAGGCGCTGCTCAATCTCGGCGCGCGCCAGCGGCTTGCCGCCCGACTTCTGCAGCTCCAGCACCGCGCGGATATTGTCTTCGACCGACAGCTTGCGAAACACCGAGGCCTCCTGCGGCAGGTAGGACAGGCCACGCTCGGCACGCTGGTGGATGGGCAGCGCAGAAATATTGTCGCCATCGAGCAGGATCTCGCCCGCCTCCGACGGCACCAGGCCCACGATCATGTAGAACGATGTGGTCTTGCCCGCGCCGTTCGGGCCCAGCAGGCCGATGACTTCGCCGCTGCTGACGTCGAGCGATACGTCGCGCACGACCTGGCGCGCACCATAGCTCTTTTGCAGGCTGCGCACCTGCAGCTGGCTGGACGCCTTGGCGGAAGCGTTACTTGTCATCCCCGCCTTTCGTGCGCGGCTGGATCACGGCCTTCACGCGGCCGCCGCCTGGCTTGCTCTCGCCGGTGGCCGTGTTGTTGACGGTGTAGAACTCGGCACGGCTGTCGTATTGGATGAACTCACCTTCGACTTCGTCGGTGACGCGGCCCTTATCCAGCATTTTCACCTTGGCCGATTTGTACAGTTTGGCGATCTCGGTCTTGGTGTCGTATTCGATGCGGTCGGCAGCGAAACCTTCAATCCACAAGTCCTTGCCGCCATCGCGCTTCTGACGGAAGGTGGTGAGGCTGCCGCGTCCTGCATACATGGTCGCAAACTGGTTGCCGGCGGCATCCTGCGTCACGACCATTTTCTCGGCGTGCATGATCAGCGTGCCGCGCGTGAGAACCACGTTGCCGATGAAGGTGTTGATCATCTTTGCTTCATCGTAGAACATCTGGTTCGCTTCGACATTGGTCGGCTTGTCACGGTCGGCCTTTTCAGCCAGTGCCGTACCCGGCAGGGTGCACAAGGCGGTGACAGCAATGGCCGTTGCCAATGCGGCGCGTAGCGAATTTCGGCGGACATTCTTGTTCATATCTGCGCTCTGCGGCTATCTTAGCGATTATCAGGTTGTACATAGGTGCCGTTCACGCGCGACAGCAGGCTGACCTGCTGCTGGCGGTTGTCAGCGACCATGCCGACGCCATCCAGCGTCGACTTGCCCAGGGTGATGTGGACCGGACGGTCGGTCGTCACGACATCTTTATTGGTCAGCACCAGCATGTAATCCGAATCCACGGTCATCGTCTCGTTGCCATGAGTTTGTGGTCGCACGAGATGGACATTCCCATGCAGATGGACTTCGCTGTGATCGCCATTGATGCGCGCCGTGTCTGAATTCAGGGTCATCGGCGGGCGCTCTTTCGAATAGGTGTAGACGACTGGCGCGTCCACATGAGTGATGTCATCCACCGGCGTGTGCACCAGCTTCTTGCCCGCGATCACGTATTCTGCCCGCCCGTTCGCGGCGACTTTCGTGTAGCGAAAATCTTCGGCGAAATAATCCGGCTCGGTGCGCTTTTCCTGTTGCGCGCCGTTGGTGTCGGCACGTCGCGTGACTTCGAGCAGCCAGAAGCTGCCGGCGGCCAGTAAGGTGCCGGCGGCCAGCAGCATCAGCGCCGGCAGGCGACGGCTGATATCGCTCATGCCAGGTACGGCGCCAGCGCCGCCTCGTAGTTGCCTTGCGCGCGCAGCAGCAGGTCGCATACCTCACGCGCGGCGCCGCGCCCGCCGCCGAGTTCGGCCACGTAATGCGCGCGCGCCCGCACTTCAGGATGGCCGTTCGGCACGCTGGCCGCAAAGGCCACGCGCGTCATCACCGGCAAGTCGATCACGTCGTCACCCATGAAACCGCAGTCTTCGGGCTGCAATCCGGTCTGCGCCAGCAGTTTGTTGAAGCCGTCGCGCTTGTCATGCACGCCCTGCATCAGGTAAACGATGCCGAGGTCGCCGGCACGGCGCGCGACGATCTCGGACGAACGGGCGCTGATGATCGCCGTCTTCACGCCGGATTGCTGCAGCAGTTTGATGCCATGTCCGTCGAGGACGTTGAAGGTCTTGATGCGCTCGCCATCGGGGCCATAGCGCAGGCCGCCGTCGGTCAGGACCCCGTCGACGTCGAAGATCATCAGCTTCACGCGTTGTGCGCGCTGCAGCAGTTCGGTGGGCATTGCAGCAGGCAGGGCGGTCGTCATCAGATCACCTTGGCGCGGGTCAGGTCGTGGATGTGCAGCGCGCCGGCCAGCGTGCCATCGGCCTCGGTTACCAGCACCTGATTGATGCGGAAAGTTTCCATCAGCTCGACGGCTTCGACGGCCAGCTGGTCGGGGCCGATGGTGCGCGGCTTGTTGTTCATCACGTCGCGCACCGGCGTCTTTGAATAATCCATGCCGCGCTCGATCAGGCGGCGCAGGTCGCCGTCGGTGAAGATGCCGATCACGCGCCGGTCGTCATCGACAATGGCCGTCATCGCCATGCCCTTGCGCGTGACCTCGAGCAGCGCGGCCGGCAGCAGCAGGTCGGCGCTGACCGCGGGCACCTCGTCGCCGGTGCGCATGATGTCGCGCACATGGGTCAGTAGCCGGCGGCCCAGCGCGCCGCCCGGATGGGAGCGCGCAAAGTCTTCTTCCTTGAAGCCGCGCGCATCCAGCAGCGCGACGGCCAAGGCATCGCCGAGTGCCAGCGTGGCGGTGGTGCTGGCGGTCGGCGCGAGGTTCAGCGGGCAAGCTTCCTTTTCGACGGCGACGTCGAGGTGTACGTCGGCCAGTTTCGCCAGCGAAGACTCGGGACGACCGGTCATCGAAATCAGTTTGGCGCCGAGGCGTTTGACCACCGGCAGGATCGACAGCAATTCTTCGGATTCGCCGGAATTGGAGATCACGATCATCACATCGGCCTCGGTCACCATGCCGAGATCGCCGTGCGCAGCTTCGGCAGGATGCACAAACAGCGCCGGCGTGCCGGTCGATGCGAGGGTGGCGGCGATCTTGCGGGCGATGTGGCCGGACTTGCCCATGCCAGAGACGACCACACGACCGTGGCAATGGAACAGCAGCGCCGTCGCACGTGCGAACGGATGATTCGCGTCGAGCGTTATCCGGGCCAGCAGGCCTTGAATCGCCTCGGCCTCGATCCGGAGTGTTTGTTGCGCAAGTTGCAATGCACGCAATGCTGCTGCGTTGTCAAAATGCTGCGAAGAATTTTTCTCATGCGTTACACTCATGCGCAGAGTATAGCCCAATACCTAAAGCAAAAAACCTGCCAGACGCAATAATTCATGGGATCCCGCTGCAGGGATGCCGGGAATGCGCGACATCGCCCGGCGGGTCGGTTTGCTGTTTGCCTTATCGGACCCAGCATCGTGTATTCCGCTCTCGAAATCACGCTGATTTTGCTTGTTGCCGCCGTATTGGGCGTGGTGCTGTTCCGCCTGATGCAGTTGCCGCCTATGCTGGGTTACCTGAGCGTCGGCATCCTGATCGGCCCGCATGCGCTGGGGCTGGCCAGCAATAGCGTCGCCACGCACACACTGGCCGAATTCGGTGTGGTGTTCCTGATGTTCTCGATCGGGCTCGAATTCTCGTTGCCCAAGCTCAAAGCGATGCGGCGCAATGTGTTCGGCCTGGGGCTTGCGCAGGTCGCGTTCAGCATTCTTGCGACCCTCGGTGGTGTGGCGCTGCTGGGCAATCTGTTGCCGAAGTACGTCAGCATCAGCTGGAGCGCCGCGTTCGCACTCGGTGGTGCGGTCGCGATGTCATCGACGGCCATCGTTCTCAAGCTGTTGACGGAGAAGCTGGAACTCGAGAGCGAGCATGGCCGCCGCATCACCGCCATCCTGCTGTTCCAGGACCTGGCGGTCGTACCCCTGCTGATCCTGGTGCCGGCGCTGGCCCATCCCGGGCCCGACCTGTTTGAAGACCTGGGCATGGCCGGCCTGAAGGCGGCCTTCGTGCTGACCCTGCTGCTGACCTTCGGTCAGGTCTTGTTGCGGCGCTGGTTCCAGATTGTCGTGCAGCGTCGCTCGCATGAACTGTTCATGCTGAACCTGCTGCTGATCACGCTGGGTGCCGCGTGGATCACCGAGATTGCCGGGCTGTCGCTGGCGCTCGGTGCCTTCATTGCCGGCATGCTGATCTCCGAGACGGAATACCGGCTGCAGGTGGAAGAGGACATCAAGCCTTTCCGGGATGTCTTGCTCGGCTTGTTCTTCATCACCATCGGCATGCTGCTCGATGTGAGGCTGGTATTGGCCCATCTGCCGCTGGTGCTGGCACTGCTGCTGGTGCCGATGGCAATGAAATTTGGCCTGATCGCATTGCTGGCGCGGCTGTTCGGCGCGTCGGCCGGCACCGCGATCCGCACTGGCCTCGGTCTTGCGCAGGGCGGTGAATTCGGTTTCGTGCTGTTGACCGAGGCCAGCAGTCAGGGCTTGCTGGAACCCGGATTCAGCAACCTGATTTTGGCGGCGATGGTGTTGTCGATGCTGGTCACGCCTTTCCTGATCGCGAACGCCGACCGCATCGTGCTCAAGCTGTCGCGCAATGAATGGATGCAGCAATCGCTGGCGCTGACGCGGCTGGCGTCGCGCACCATGGCCGAGGAAAAGCATGTGATCGTCGCCGGCTTCGGTCGCACCGGCCAGAGCCTGGCCAAGATGTTCGACGCTGAGAACATTCCTTATCATGCACTCGACCTCGATCCGGAGCGCGTGCACGAGGCGCAGGCCGCCGGTTGGCAAGTGTCCTATGGCGATGCCAGCCGCCGCGAGAGCCTGATCGCGGCCGGCATCCACCGCGCCGCGGCGATCGTCATTACCTATGCCGACACGCAGGCGGCGCTGAAGACCCTGCACTTCGCGAACGAACTGGCGCCAGCCTTGCCAGCCATCGTGCGCAGCGTCGACGAGGAAGACATCGACCTGCTGCGCGCCGGCGGCGCCGACGAAGTTGTGCCTGAGACCATCGAGGCGAGCCTGATGCTGGCCTCCCATGCGTTGCTGGTGATGGGTGTGCCGCTGCGGCGCGTGGTGCACAGCATCCAGCAGGCGAGAAGTGATCGCTATGCATCGCTGCGCGGCTACTTCCACGGCATCGACGACGCCGCCGATGTCGACGACCGGCTGCAGATCCGGCTGCATTCGGTATCGCTGGCCGACCGTTGCGCCGCGATCGGCAAATCGCTGCGGGAGATCGACCTGCCCGGCCTTGGCGCCGAGGTGACCGCCATCCGCCGCGGCAAGCACCGACTCCCGTTCGCGCCCGACCTCAGGCTGGAGGCGAATGACGTCGTCGTGCTGCGCGGGACGGCCGAAGCGATGGAGCGTGCTGAAAAGCGCCTGCGCTGATTCCCTGCCACAATGCCGGCGGCGATCGAGGCATCGTCAGGCCCCCCCCACAAGAAAGCAAGCATGGAAGTCGTCAACCGCATTGCGGGCATCATCCTCCCCGTGTTCATGATCATCGCCGCCGGCTACGTGTATACCCGCGTGCGCGGCGACAAGGTCAAGACCGAAATGGTGCAGGTCAATCGCATCAGCAGCGAATTGCTGTGCCCCTTGCTACTGTTCTCGGCGTTGGCCTCGAAGGATTTTGATGCGATGGCCAACATGCCACTGTTGCTGGCCGGTGTGCTGATCGCAATCGGTTCAGGCTTGATTGCGTGGCCGATTGCGCGGCTATTCGGTTTTGATTTGCGCACCTTCGTGCCGCCAATGATCTACAACAACTGCGGCAACATGGGCTTGCCGCTGGCGGTACTCGCGTTCGGTCCCAGGGGCTTGTCCGAAGCGGTGGCGATGTTCATGGCTTGCAGCCTCGCTTATTTTACTGTCGGGATTGCATTGATGGAGAGTGGCAAGGGTCACCACAGTGCAGCGGGCAGTCGCATGTTCATGAACCCGATGATGCTGGCGATGGTCGCTGGCATGGGTTTCGCTGTGCTGCATATTTCGCTACCCGAGGTGCTGATGACGGCACTGCGCATGCTGGGCGAGGCCAGTATTCCGCTGATGCTGCTGGCACTGGGTGTGCGCATGACGGATGTGGAGTTCAAGAGCTGGCGCATCGGTGTGGTCGGCGCAGCAGTATGTCCACTGGCCGGGCTGGCAGTGGCACTGTTGCTCGACCCCGTCCTCAGCCTGAATGCGGGGCAGCGCGGCCAGATGTTCCTGTTCGCCGCGCTGCCGCCGTCCGTGTTCAGCTTCATGGTCGCCGAGACCTATCAGCAGGAGCCGGACAAGGTCGCCGCGATTGTCTTGCTGGGTAATCTGGCGGCACTTGGTTTTGTGCCGCTCGGCCTCTGGCTGGGAATGTAAGCTGGGAATGTAATTCAACGCCGCTGGATCCCGGCTTTCGCCGGGATGACATGCCGATGGCCGAGGACCTTTGCCAGCGCTGCAAACGTTTGAACGTCATCCCGGAGCAGGCAGGGGTGGAGCGGCTTGAAGCGCCTGATTAAGCCCGCTTCTTTTCCTTCTTCGTCACCAGCATCGGCGCAAGGTACTTGCCGGTGTGGCTGACAGCGCTCTTGGCCACTTGCTCCGGCGTCCCGGTGGCAATGATCTGGCCGCCGCCGGCGCCGCCCTCGGGACCGAGGTCGACGATCCAGTCCGCGGTTTTGATCACGTCGAGGTTATGCTCGATGATCACCACCGTATTGCCCTGGTCGCGCAGGCGATGGATCACCTTCAGCAGCAAGGCGATGTCATGGAAGTGCAGGCCCGTGGTCGGCTCGTCGAGGATGTACAAGGTGCGACCCGTGTCGCGCTTCGACAGTTCCAGCGACAGCTTCACGCGCTGCGCTTCGCCGCCGGACAGCGTGGTCGCGCTCTGGCCGAGGCGTATGTAGCCAAGGCCGACGTCGAGCAGGGTCTGCAGCTTGCGCGCAATCAGCGGCACCGCCTTGAAGAAGTCATAGGCATCTTCGACGGTCATGTCGAGGACGTCTGAAATGTTCTTGCCCTTGTATTGCACTTCGAGGGTTTCGCGGTTGTAGCGCTTGCCGTGACAAACATCACAGGGCACGTACACGTCCGGCAGGAAGTGCATCTCGACCTTCAGCACGCCATCGCCCTGACAGGCTTCGCAGCGGCCACCCTTGACGTTAAACGAGAAGCGGCCGGCGGTGTAGCCGCGCTCCTTCGCCTGTGGCACGGTCGCGAACAGGTCGCGGATCGGCGTGAACAGGCCGGTATAGGTGGCGGGGTTGGAACGTGGCGTGCGTCCGATCGGTGCCTGGTCGACGGCGATGACCTTGTCGAAATGTTCGAGACCGGTCACGGTATCGAACTCGGACGGCTCCGCTTGCGAGCCGTACAGGTGGCGCGCCAGCACGTGGTACAGCGTATCGTTGACCAGCGTCGATTTGCCCGAGCCGGAGACGCCGGTCACGCAGGTCAGCAAGCCGACCGGCAGTTCCAGCGATACGTTCTTCAGGTTGTTACCACGCGCGCCCTTGATCAGCAGTTGCCGATCTTTGTCGGCCGGCGTGCGCTTCTCAGGGACGTCGATCGCCAGCGAGCCGTTCAAGTATTGCGCAGTCAGGGATTTGCGGTTCCGCAGGATGTCGTTCAGCGTGCCGTGCGCGATCACTTCGCCGCCATGCACGCCCGCACCAAGACCCATGTCGACCACGTGGTCGGCACAGCGGATCGCATCTTCGTCGTGCTCGACGACCAGCACCGTATTGCCGATGTCGCGCAGGTGCTTCAGTGTGTCGATCAGGCGGTCGTTGTCGCGCTGGTGCAGCCCGATCGACGGTTCGTCCAGCACATACATCACACCGGTCAGGCCGGAGCCAATCTGCGACGCCAGACGGATGCGCTGCGCTTCGCCGCCGGACAGCGTGTCGGCACTGCGTTCCAGTGACAGATAATCGAGGCCGACGTTGTTCAGGAACTTCAGGCGCGAGATGATTTCCTTGATGATGCGATCGGCGATGTCCTTCTTCGCGCCCTTCAGCTTCAGCTGCTCGAAGAAATCCAGCGTTTCGCGCAGCGGCATCGCGGCGATCTGGAAGATCGCGCGCTGCTGGTGGCCGGTACCGACTTTCACGTGTCGCGCTTCGACGCGCAGGCGCGCGCCCTCGCAGGACGGGCACTGCTTTTCATTGATGAACTTGGCCAGCTCTTCCTTGACCGCCATCGAGTCGGTTTCCCGATAGCGTCGCTGCAGGTTGACCACCACGCCTTCGAAGGTGTGTTCCTTGATGATGGTGCGGCCGCGCTCGTTCACATAGGCGAACGGCACCTTCTCCTTGCCGGAACCGTACAGCACGACTTGCTGCGCTTTTTCGGGCAGGCTGTCAAAAGGCATGTCGACGTCGAACTCGTAATACTTGGCCAGCGAGGACAGCATCTGGAAATAGAACTGGTTGCGGCGATCCCAGCCCTTGACTGCGCCCGAGGCCAGCGACAGGTTGGGGAAGGCGACGATGCGCTTGGGGTCGAAGAATTCAATGTGGCCGAGGCCATCGCACTCCGGGCAGGCACCCATCGGGTTGTTGAACGAGAACAGGCGCGGCTCAAGTTCCTGCAGCGAATAACCGCAGGTCGGACAGGCGAACTTGTTCGAGAACACTTGCTCCTTGCCGCTATCCATTTCCAGCGCAATCGCGCGGCCGTCGGCCAGTCGCAGCGAGGTTTCGAAGCTCTCGGCGAGGCGCTGCTTGATGTCGGCACGCACCTTCACGCGGTCGACCACGACGTCGATGGTGTGCTTCTCGGTCTTCTTCAGCTTCGGCAAGTCATCGACTTCATAAATCTTTGCAGCGCCGGTGCCGCTCTGGATGCGGAAGCGCACGAAGCCTTGTGCCTGCATCTGCTCGAACAGATCGACATGCTCACCCTTGCGGTTGGCCACCACCGGCGCGAGGATCATCAGCTTGGTTTCTTCCGGCATCGCCAGCACGGCGTCCACCATCTGCGATACCGATTGCGCCGCCAGCGGATTTTCCGGATGGTCCGGGCAGTGGGGTGTGCCGACGCGCGCGTACAGCAGGCGCAGGTAGTCATGGATTTCGGTGACGGTGCCGACCGTCGAGCGCGGGTTGTGCGACGTCGCTTTCTGCTCGATGGAAATCGCGGGCGACAGGCCTTCGATCAGGTCAACGTCCGGCTTTTCCATCAGCTGGAGGAACTGGCGCGCATAGGCCGACAGCGATTCCACATATCGGCGCTGGCCTTCCGCGTACAGCGTATCGAACGCGAGTGAGGACTTGCCCGAACCGGACAGGCCGGTGATGACGATCAGCTTGTTCCTTGGCAGGTCCAGGCTGATGTTCTTCAGGTTGTGGGTGCGCGCGCCGCGGATGCGAATTTCTTCCATGTCTTTTTGCAAAATGTCGGGCCCGGTGGGCCAGAGTCAACCTGTTACTATAGCGGGTTTTCGCGACCCGCTCGTTACCCGGGCGTCGCGTGCATTCGGTGCGGCTTTTCCGCATGAATTTCGACCAGTTTTCCCTTGTTGTCCCGTACTGAGCTTTTCACTATGTCCGCATCCCAGGAAACCATTGACCCACGCATGACCCGGCAGGAGATTCGTGCCAGTGCCTCGCTGGCGTCCATCTTCGGCTTGCGGATGCTGGGTCTGTTCCTGATTTTGCCGGTGTTCGCCTTCCATGCTCGTTCATTGCCCGGCGGCGATGACGCAACCCTGGTCGGCCTCGCGATGGGCATGTACGGCTTGACGCAGGCCTTCGGCCAGATTCCCTTTGGCATGGCCTCCGACCGATTCGGACGCAAGCGCATCATCGTCATCGGGCTGCTGCTGTTCATCATTGGTTCGTTGATCGCCGCGATTGACCGGCATGTCATCTGGGTCATGGTGGGTCGCGCAGTGCAGGGCGCTGGCGCCGTCTCTGCAGCGGTCACCGCGCTGATCGCCGATTCAACCCGCGACGAGCACCGTACAAAGGCCATGGCGATGGTGGGCGCCTCCATCGGGCTGACCTATGCGGCTTCGCTGGTGATCGCACCGCTGTTGTATGCAGCCGTCGGCATGCGCGGCATGTTCCTGCTGGTGGCTTGCCTGTCAGCGGCGGCGATCTTCGTGGTGCTGTATGTGACGCCGGAAGCGCCGGCGCGCCCGCCCGAGCAGGCTTCGTTTATCGAGGTGCTGCGTAATCCGGAACTGATGCGCATGAATGTCGGCGTGTTCGCGCTGCATGCGATACAAATGTCGATGTTCGTCGTGCTGCCTAACGTGCTGGTTAACGCTGGCGGCATAGCGATCAGCGAGCATTGGAAAATTTATTTGCCCGTGGTGCTGATGTCTTTCGTGCTGATGCTGCCGCCGATCTTCGTCGGTGAAAAGCAGGGCAAGATGAAGCATGTGTTCCTGTCGGCGATTGTGCTGCTGTTGCTGGTGGAATTTGGCTTGCGTTTCGCCGTGTCGCAACCGGTGCTGTCGTTCAGCTTGCTGGTCGGCCTGCTGCTGGCTTTCTTTGTCGCGTTCAACGTGCTGGAAGCCAGCCAGCCTTCGCTGGTGTCGCGGCTGGCGCCCACCGGTTCGCGGGGCGCCGCTCTCGGCGTTTACAACACGATGCAGGCCATCGGCCTGTTCGCCGGCGGCGCCGGTGGCGGCCTGCTGGCGCAGCATTTCGGAGGCGCTGCAGTGTTCAGCGCCGGCTGCCTGCTGACGGTGGGCTGGCTTATAATTGCGTCATCCATGAAGAACCTGCCGCGTCGCGCCCGACGCGAGGCAGTCCCCACCTGAATTCCGCTGCCTGGCACAGGCGGCGCACTCATCCCCACAGGAGATCTGTATGGCATCGGTCAATAAAGTCATCATCGTTGGCAATCTCGGTCGTGATCCTGAGACGCGTTACATGCCCAGCGGCGATGCGATGACCAGCATTGCCGTGGCCACCACCGACAAGTGGCGCGACAAGGCCAGCGGTGAGCAGAAAGAAGCGACCGAGTGGCACCGCATCGCATTCTTCGGCAAGCTGGCCGAGATCGCCGGCCAGTACCTGAAAAAGGGCTCGCAGGTCTATGTCGAAGGTCGCCTGAAGACACGCAAATACACGGACAAGGATGGCGTCGAAAAGTATTCGACCGAGATCGTTGCTGACACCATGCAGATGCTCGGTAGCCGCGCCGGTGGCGGCGGTGGCAGCGCACAAATGGATGACGGCGGTTACAGCGCACCGTCGCGTGCCCCCGCACAGGCACCGGCTCGCGCGCCGGCCAAGGCGCCGAACCTGTCCGACATCGACGACGACATTCCGTTCTGATCCGGCCCGACGCCGGTTCACTGAACCTTCTTCCCCAAGGTAGCCTCACGCATCGCGATGGCGCGCCTGCCCCGGCTGGTCGTTCCCAACCAACTGCATCATGTGCTTGCGCGTGGTAACAACGGCCAGCCTGTCTTCCTCGACGACACCGATTACCAGCAATTCATGAACCTGCTGCGCGATACCGCGCAGCAGTATGGCGTTGCCATCCATGCGTACGTGCTGTTGCCCAATCGTGTGCAGCTGATGGCGACGCCATCGACCGAACCGGCACTCGGCAAGATGATGCAAGCCATCGGCCGCCAGTACGTTCCGTGGTTCAACGCACGGCACCAGCGCAGCGGCAGCCTGTGGGAAGGACGCTTTCGCGCCACCGTGATGGACGCCGATGATTACTTCGTGCCATGCGCGCACCTGATCGAATACCAGCCCTTGCACGATGCGGTGAGCATGGACATGGAGCATTACCGCTGGTCCAGCCATGCGCATCACACCGGCGCGCGCCGGCAAGCCTGGCTGACCGACCATCCGGCCTACTGGAAGCTCGGCAATACGCCCTTCGAGCGCGAAGCCGTTTACAAGCAGCTGTGCGCAACGCCGCCGGCGTCCAAGGTGGTCGAAGCGATAGGCGACGCTACCCGCAAGGCCTGGGCACTCGGTTCGGACGCGTTTCGTGCGTCGCTCGCCAAGCTGACCGGGCGCCGCCTCGAGCCGGCCCGCCGTGGCCGACCCCGCAAAACGGTCCCGGACGCCGGTCCAGTCAAATCCGGCAGCATTTCCGGTACGGCAGCCGCCCCACGCAGTGGCAAGGGGGCGGGCGTCGCGACGGCCGGCCGGGCATCCCGCAAGCCAGGTTGAGTTGGCCCAATTCAACCCAAAACCCGCACCAATCTTAATCTGTCCCCATTTAAATTTGCACCGTTTTGAGGCCATGAATAAATAGCATCCGACCCTAATTTATTTCGATTGAAGTCTGTATTGCATTGCACTATTCTTGCGGGTCTTTCTCAAAGTAGTGGAGCACCGCCATGGACGCGCAAGGCCTATACGACCCGAAGAACGAACACGACGCCTGCGGCGTTGGTTTCATCGCCCACATCAAGGGGCAGAAAAGCCATTCCATCGTCGAACAGGGTTTGCTGATCCTGAAGAACCTCGACCATCGGGGCGCGGTCGGTGCCGACCCGCTGATGGGCGACGGCGCCGGCATCCTGATCCAGATTCCGGATCAGTTCTACCGTGAAGAGATGGCCAAGCAGGGCGTGACGCTGCCGCCGCCGGGCGAATATGGCGTCGGCATGGTGTTCCTGCCGAAAGAGCAGGCGTCGCGTATCGCCTGCGAACAGGAAATCGAGCGTGCCGTGCTGGCCGAAGGCCAGGTCGTGCTGGGCTGGCGCGATGTGCCGGTCAACCGTGAAATGCCGATGTCGCCGACCGTGCGCGAAAAAGAGCCGGTCATTCGCCAGATCTTCATCGGCCGCGGCGCCGACATCATGGTGACCGATGCGCTCGAGCGCAAACTGTATGTGATCCGCAAGTCGTCGGGCCACGCAATCCAGGGCCTGAACCTGTTGCATGGCAAAGAATTCTTCGTGCCCTCGATGTCGGCACGCACCGTGGTCTACAAGGGCCTGCTGCTGGCCGATCAGGTCGGCGTGTATTACAAAGACCTGCAAGACCCGCGTTGCGTGTCGGCGTTGTCGCTGGTGCACCAGCGTTTCTCGACCAACACCTTCCCCGAGTGGCCGCTGGCTCACCCGTACCGCCTGCTGGCGCACAACGGCGAGATCAACACCGTCAAGGGCAACTTCAACTGGATGCGCGCCCGTGAAGGCGTGATGAAGTCGGCCGTGCTGGGAGACGACCTGAAGAAGCTGTTCCCGCTGATCTATGAAGGCCAGTCGGATACCGCTTGCTACGACAACGCGCTCGAACTGCTGGTGATGGCCGGCTACCCGATCGCGCAGGCGATGATGATGATGATTCCGGAAGCGTGGGAAAACCACACGCAGATGGATGACAACCGTCGCGCCTTCTACGAATATCACGCGGCCATGATGGAGCCATGGGACGGCCCCGCTGCGATGGCCTTCACCGACGGCCGCCATATCGGCGGCACGCTGGACCGCAACGGTCTGCGCCCCGCACGTTACCTCGTGACCGACGACGATTTCGTCGTGATGGCGTCCGAATCGGGTGTGCTGCCGATCGCCGATTCGAAGATCGTGAAAAAGTGGCGCCTGCAGCCGGGCAAGATGTTCCTGATCGACCTCGAAGCCGGTCGCATCATCGATGACAAGGAACTGAAAGACACCTTCGCCAACGCCAAGCCGTACAAGCAGTGGATCGAGTCGGTCCGCATCAAGCTTGACGACCTGAAAGTCGAGGCCGAAAAGCGCGATGCGAAAGAGTCGCTGCTGGATCGCCAGCAGGCATTTGGGTATACGCAAGAAGACCTGAAGTTCCTGATGGCACCGATGGCCGTGCAGGGCGAAGAAGCGACCGGCTCGATGGGCAATGACTCGCCGCTGGCCGTCATGTCCAACAAGAACAAGCCGCTGTACAACTACTTCAAGCAGCTGTTCGCGCAAGTCACGAACCCGCCGATCGACCCGATCCGCGAAGCGATCGTGATGTCGCTGGTGTCCTTCATCGGCCCCAAGCCGAACCTGCTCGACACCAACAACATCAACCCGCCGATGCGCCTCGAGGTGTCCCAGCCCATCCTGGACTACAAGGACATCACGCGCCTGCGCAACATCAGCCAGCACACCGGCGGCAAGTTCCGTTCGTTCGAGCTGGACATCTGCTATCCGGTCGCCTGGGGCAAGGAAGGCGTCGAAGCGCGCCTGGCCTCGCTGTGCGCACAGGCTGTCGATGCCGTGAAGTCGGGCCACAATATCCTGATCGTGTCGGACCGCAAGCAGGACCGCGACAACGTCGCCATCCCCGCGCTGCTGGCGACCTCGGCCATCCACCAGCACCTGGTGTCGAAGGGTCTGCGTACCTCGACCGGCCTGGTGGTCGAAACCGGTTCGGCACGCGAGACGCACCACTTCGCACTGCTGGCGGGTTACGGCGCCGAAGCCATCCATCCTTACCTCGCGATGGACACCCTGGCCGACATGGCGCAGGGCCTGCCGGGCGACCTGTCGGCCGAGAAGGTGATCTACAACTTCCAGAAGGCCGTCGGCAAGGGCCTGATGAAAGTCTTCTCGAAGATGGGCATCTCGACCTACATGTCCTACTGCGGCGCGCAGATCTTCGAAGCCATCGGCCTGAACAAGGCGATGGTCGACAAATACTTCAAGGGTACCGCGTCGAACGTTGAAGGCATTGGTGTGTTCGAAGTCGCCGAAGAAGCGCTGCGCCTGCACAAGCTGGCCTTCGGCGCCGACCCGGTGCTGGCCAATGCGCTGGACGCCGGCGGCGAATATGCGTTCCGCGTGCGTGGCGAAGATCACATGTGGACGCCGGACGCAATCGCGAAGCTGCAGCATTCGACCCGCGCCAACAACTTCAGCACCTACAAAGAGTACGCGCAGATCATCAACGACCAGTCCAAGCGCCACATGACGCTGCGTGGCCTGTTCGAGTTCAAGATCGATCCGGCCAAGGCGATCCCGATCGATGAAGTCGAATCGGCCAAGGAAATCGTGAAGCGTTTCGCCACCGGCGCGATGTCGCTGGGCTCGATCTCTACCGAAGCACACGCTACTCTGGCTGTGGCCATGAACCGCATCGGCGGCAAATCCAACACCGGCGAAGGCGGTGAGGACGAGGCACGCTATCGCAATGAACTGCGCGGCATCCCGATCAAGCAGGGCGACACGCTGGCGTCGATCATTGGTCAGGAACGCGTCGAAGTCGACCTGCCGCTGTTGGCCGGCGATTCGCTGCGCTCGAAGATCAAGCAGGTCGCATCGGGCCGCTTCGGTGTCACCACCGAATACCTGACCTCGGCCGATCAGATCCAGATCAAGATGGCGCAGGGCGCGAAGCCGGGTGAAGGCGGCCAGCTGCCCGGTCACAAGGTGTCCGAGTACATCGCGAAGCTGCGTTTCTCGGTGCCGGGCGTGGGCCTGATCTCGCCGCCGCCGCACCACGACATCTATTCGATCGAAGATCTGGCACAGCTGATCCACGACCTGAAGAACGTGAACCCGAAGGCCGACATCTCGGTCAAGCTGGTGTCCGAAGTCGGTGTGGGTACCGTGGCTGCCGGCGTGTCGAAGGCCAAGGCCGATCACGTCGTGATCGCCGGCCACGACGGCGGCACCGGCGCATCGCCGCTGTCCTCGATCAAGCACGCCGGTTCGCCGTGGGAACTCGGCCTGGCCGAGACCCAGCAGACCCTGGTGCTGAATGGCCTGCGCGGCCGTATCCGCGTGCAGACCGACGGTCAGTTGAAGACCGGCCGCGACGTCGTGATCGGCGCGTTGCTGGGCGCCGATGAATTCGGCTTCGCGACCGCACCGCTGGTCGTCGAGGGCTGCATCATGATGCGCAAATGCCACCTGAACACTTGCCCGGTCGGCGTCGCGACGCAAGACCCGGTGCTGCGTGCGAAGTTCCAGGGCAAGCCGGAGCACGTGGTCAACTACTTTTTCTTCGTCGCCGAAGAAGCGCGCCAGATCATGGCCCAGCTGGGTATTCGCACTTTCGACGAACTGATCGGCCGTGCCGACCTGCTCGACAAGTCGAAGGCGATCAGCCACTGGAAGGCGCAGGGCCTCGACTTCAGCAAGATCTTCTACCTGCCGCCAGCATCGAGTGAGCCGCGCTACCACCAGGGCACGCAAGACCACGGCCTGGACAAGGCGCTCGACCACAAGCTGATCGCACAGGCCAAGCCGGCCATCGAGCGCGGCGAGAAGGTCTCGTTCATTTCGCCGATCAAGAACCTGAACCGCACCGCCGGCGCGATGCTATCGGGCGAAGTCGCGAAGAAATACGGTCACGAAGGCCTGCCGGATGACACCATCCATATCCAACTGCAGGGCACCGCAGGCCAGTCGTTCGCAGCCTTCCTCGCGCATGGCATCACCTTTGACCTGGTGGGCGAAGGCAATGACTATGTGGGCAAGGGCCTGTCGGGTGGGCGCATCATCGTGCGCCCGAACACCGAATTCCGCGGCCGTGCCGTCGACAACATCATCATCGGTAACACCGTGCTGTTCGGCGCGATTTCCGGTGAAGCCTTCTTCAACGGCGTCGCAGGCGAGCGTTTCGCGGTCCGTAACTCCGGTGCCGTCACCGTGGTGGAAGGCACCGGCGACCATGGCTGCGAATACATGACCGGCGGTACCGTGGTCGTGCTGGGTGATACCGGCCGCAACTTCGCCGCTGGCATGTCGGGCGGCCTCGCCTACGTGTACGACGAAGACGGTTCGTTTGCTGCCAAGTGCAACATGGCGATGGTGGCGCTGGAGCCGGTGCTGTCGGCGTCCGAGCAGGAGTCGACGGTCGCCAAGGCCGCCTGGCACAGCCTGACCCGTGGCGGCGAGCGCCAGACCGATGAAGCCATCCTGAAGGGCCTGATCGAACGTCACTTCAAGCACACCGGCAGCACGCGCGCGCGCACGCTGCTGGATGACTGGAGCACTGCACGCACCAAGTTCGTCAAGGTGTTCCCGACCGAGTACAAGCGTGCCCTGGGCGAGATGTTTGCCGCAGCAGGCAAGGCCAAGGAAAAGGTCTCGGCCTAATCGCCGATTCCGGAGGTCCCGGCGATGACGCCGGGACCAGCGCAAGATAGATCGAAAGAAAAGAGAACAACATGGGTAAAGTTACCGGTTTCCTCGAATACCAGCGCCTGCAAGAGGCGAGCGAAGCGCCTGCTTCGCGCCTGAAACATTACAAAGAATTCCAGCTGCACCTGTCCGACGCGGACGCCAAGGTTCAGGGTGCGCGCTGCATGGATTGCGGCATCCCGTTTTGCAACAACGGCTGCCCGGTCAACAACATCATTCCGGACTGGAATGACCTGGTCTACAACGGCAACTACCGCGAAGCGCTCGACGTCCTGCACTCGACGAACAACTTCCCGGAGTTCACTGGCCGCATTTGCCCGGCCCCCTGCGAAGCCGCGTGCACGCTGGGCATCAACAGCGATGCCGTCGGCATCAAGTCGATCGAGCACTTCATCATCGACAAGGGCTGGGAGAATGGCTGGGTCCTGCCGCAACCGGCATCGGCCAAGACTGGCAAGAAAGTCGCGATTGTCGGCGCCGGCCCTGCAGGCCTGGCCGCCGCACAGCAGCTCGCGCGCGCCGGCCATGATGTGACCGTGTTCGAAAAGAATGACCGTGTCGGCGGCTTGCTGCGCTATGGCATTCCCGACTTCAAGATGGAAAAGTCGCACATCGACCGCCGCGTCGAGCAGATGCAGGCCGAAGGCGTGAAGTTCCGCACCGGCGTCCTGGTCGGCAAGGACTTCCCGAAGGGCATCCTGAACCTCGCGAAAGAAACCGTGTCGCCCGAGCAGCTGAACAAGGATTTCGACGCTGTCGTCATCACCGGTGGCGCCGAGACTCCGCGTGACCTGCCGGTGCCGGGCCGCGAGCTCGATGGCGTGCACTACGCGATGGAATTCCTGCCGCAGCAGAACCGCGTCAACGCCGGCGACAAGCTGAAGGACCAGATCATGGCCACCGGCAAGCATGTGGTCGTGATCGGCGGCGGCGATACCGGTTCCGACTGCGTCGGCACCTCGAACCGCCACGGCGCTGCATCGGTCGTGCAATTCGAACTGATGCCGATGCCGCCGGAGCACGAGAACAAGCCGCTGGTCTGGCCGTACTGGCCGACCAAGTTGCGCACGTCGTCGTCGCATGAGGAAGGCTGCGAGCGCGATTTCGCGGTCGCGACCAAGCGCCTCGAAGGCAAGAACGGCAAGGTCGAGAAGCTGGTCGCTGCACGCGTCGAATGGAAAGACGGCAAGATGACCGAAGTACCGGGTTCCGAGTTCGAACTGAAGGCCGACCTCGTGCTGCTGGCGATGGGCTTCACCGCGCCGGTGAACTCGGTGCTGGATGCGTTCGGCGTCGAGAAGGATGCCCGTGGCAACGCGAAGGCGACCACCGATGGCGAAGGCTGCTATGCAACCTCGGTGCCGAAAGTGTTCGCCGCCGGCGACATGCGCCGTGGCCAGTCGCTGGTGGTGTGGGCCATTCGTGAAGGTCGTCAGTGCGCACGGGCGGTCGACGAATTCCTGATGGGTTCGTCGGTGCTGCCGCGCTGATCCCCGTAAGCCGCTGATGCGAGAGGACGGAATGCCCGCTCAGGCGGGCATTTTTACTGACGAGATGTTATTCTCGCAACGCAGGTTTGCCCATCCCGTCTTTTTCTGCAAGGGTGTGCCGTCGCCTTGCACTACAATCACGGATCCATAACGATTGACCTCCCGCGTGCCCGATCTCGTCACTATCCGCGACCTGCATTTCGCCTACAACGACCGGCCCATCCTGTCGGGGCTGACCATGCAATTCCCGCGCGGTAAAGTGATTGCGGTGATGGGTGGTTCCGGTTCGGGCAAAACCACCGTGCTGCGCTTGATCGGCGGACAAATCCGGGCGCAGTCCGGCAGCGTCAAAGTCAATGGCCAGGAAGTTGGCGAACTCAACGCCGATGGCCTGTATGCGATGCGTCGTCGCATGGGCATGCTGTTCCAGCACGGCGCCTTGTTCACCGACCTGTCAGTGTTCGACAACGTCGCCTTCCCGCTGCGCGAACACACCAACCTGTCGGATGCGATGATCCACGACTTCGTGCTGTTGAAGCTGAACGCAGTCGGCCTGTCGAATGCGGCCTGGCTGAAGCCCGCCGAAATCTCAGGTGGCATGGCACGCCGCGTGGCGCTGGCCCGTGCGATCGCGCTCGACCCCGAATTGATCATGTACGACGAGCCGTTCGCCGGCCTGGACCCGATCTCGATGGGCGTGACGGCCAACCTGATCCGCAAACTCAACGATGCGCTGGGCTCGACCTCGATCCTGGTGTCGCACGATGTACATGAATCGTTCAGCATCGCCGACCATGTGTACTTCCTGTCGCAAGGGCGCATCGTCGCGCACGGCACGCCGGCAGAGATGATGGAATCCGACGATCCCTACGTGAAGCAGTTCGTGCATGCGCAGGCCGATGGTCCGGTGCCATTCCATTACCCGGGGCGCTCGATCGCCGAGCAGCTGGGTGTGAAGGAGCCGGCCTGATGGTCGACATGCTGGCATCGATCGGCGGCAGCGTGCGCGGCCTGCTGGCCAACCTCGGGCTGTCGACCCGCACCTTCGTCGAGATGCTGCGCGCGTCGGGCAGCCTGCTGAAGCGGCCCCGGCTCGTGACCGACCAGGTGCATTTCATCGGCAATTATTCGCTGGTGATCATTGCGGTGTCGGGCCTGTTCGTCGGCTTCGTGCTCGGGCTGCAGGGCTACTACACGCTGAACAAATACGGCTCCGAGCAGGCGCTGGGTCTGCTGGTGGCGCTGTCGCTGACGCGCGAACTGGGGCCGGTCGTCACCGCGCTGCTGTTCGCCGGCCGCGCCGGGACTTCGCTGACGGCCGAAATCGGTTTGATGAAGGCCGGCGAGCAGCTGGCGGCGATGGAAATGATGGCCGTCGACCCGGTGAAGCGGGTGCTGGCGCCGCGCTTCTGGGCTGGCGTGATTGCGATGCCGGTGTTGGCGGGCATCTTCAGCGCGGTCGGTGTGTTGGGCGGATATATTGTCGGCGTGCGCCTGATCGGTGTGGACGAGGGCGCGTTCTGGTCGCAGATGCAGGGTGGCGTCGATGTCTGGGCCGATGTCGGTAATGGCGTGATCAAGAGCGTGGTGTTCGGCGTGGCTGTGACTTTCATCGCGCTGTACCAGGGCTATCAGGCGGCACCGACGCCGGAGGGGGTCGCGCGCGCGACCACCCGCACCGTCGTGATGGGCTCGCTGATGGTGCTGTGGCTGGATTTCCTGCTCACGGCTTTGATGTTTTCGTAAGGATTCGCATGCAACGCAAATCACTGGATGTGTGGGTCGGCCTGTTCGTGCTGCTGGGCGCGATCTCGATCATGTTCCTCGCGCTGAAGGTCGGCAACATGAGCTCGATGAGCTTCGGTCCCAGCTACACGCTGGTGGCGCGCTTCGACAATATCGGCGGGCTCAAGCCACGTGCGCCGGTCAAGAGCGCAGGCGTGGTGGTCGGCCGTGTCGAGTCCGTCGGTTTTGATGACAAGACCTTCCAGGCCAGGGTCACGTTGCGCATGGAAGGCGGCTACCACTTTCCCAAGGACAGCTCGGCCAAGATCCTGACGGCCGGCCTGCTGGGCGAGCAATACATCGGCCTCGAGCCGGGCGGTGACGACAAGAACCTGTCCGAAGGTGACCGCATCAAGAGCACGCAGTCGGCCATCGTGCTCGAAAACCTGATTAGCCAATTTTTGTTCAGCAAGGCCGCCGAAGCGAGTGGCGAGGATAAGAAATGAATACCCCGAAGGCATTGCGCCACCTGATCATCGTTGTCCTGGCGCTGCTGATGACGGCCTGTGCCAGCACGCAGACGGCGTCCAGTGACCCGCGCGATCCGTTCGAGAATTACAACCGCTCGATGTTCCGCTTCAATACTTCGCTCGACGAGAACGTGATCAAGCCGGTGGCGACCGGCTATGCGGATTACGTGCCTTCGTTCATTCGCACCGCGATCGGCAATTTCTTCGGCAACCTGGGTGACGTCTGGACGGCGTTGAACAACTACCTGCAGGGCAAGCCGCGCGACGGCACCAGCGATGCCGGCCGCGTCGCCTTCAACTCGACCTTTGGTCTGCTCGGCCTGATCGATGTGGCGACCCCGATGGGCTTGCCCAAGCATGATGAAGATTTCGGCCAGACCCTGGGCGTATGGGGCGTGAAGTCCGGTCCTTACCTGGTGCTGCCGTTCTTTGGCGCCAGCACCGTGCGGGACGGCGTGGCCAAGCCGGTCGACCTGATCTATGGCGATGCCTTGAACTATGTCGGCAACCAGAGCTTCGAAAACACGTCGCGCGTGCTGCGCGTCGTTGATGACCGCGCGGCCTTCCTGGGTTCGAGTTCACTGATGGAGCGTGCGGCGCTCGATCCTTACCAGTTCTACCGCGACGCCTATCTGCAGCGACGCGAAGCGCGCGTGCGTGACGGCCGCGACGACAGAGACTGACGCCCGGCACCCGTCGCGCTTGCCTGCTGAAATGTAAGAATTTTCGGCTCGCTGGCGAGGGCGGCACGCTTTGGTTATCATCGCCTCACATGGCCGGCAAATGTTTTGCCGGGAAGAATTTATCCACACGAGTCTTTCATGCGCTTTATCCGTACGCTGCTGTTGTCTGTAACCGTCGCCTTGCTCCCCATGGGCCTGCCGCTGGCCGCCCATGCGGCGGATGAAGCGCCTGACGTACTGGTCAAGCGCGTCAGCGAAGAGATCCTTGAGATCGCCCGCAACGACCAGCAAATCAAGGCCGGCAACCAGCAGCGCATCATGGACGTGGTGCAGTCGAAGATCATCCCTTACGTGAATTTCCAGCGCATGACGGCGATGGCCGCCGGTCGTTTCTGGCGCGAGGCCACGCCCGAGCAGCAGGCGCAGCTGACCAATGAATTCAAGACCCTGCTGATCTACACGTACTCGGGAGCGATTTCGCAGGTGCGCAACCAGAAGCTGGAATTCAAGCCGCTGCGCGCGGCGCCCGACGATACCGAGGTCGAGGTGCGCTCCAGCGTGATCCAGGCGCGCGGCGAGCCCATCCAGCTGAATTACCGACTTGAGAAGACCCCGAACAGCTGGAAGATTTACGACGTCAACATCCTCGGCGCCTGGCTGGTCGAAACCTACAAGGGCAGCTTCGCTTCCGAGATCTCCAAGGGTGGCATTGACGGCCTGATCAAGACCCTGTCCGAGCGCAACAAGCGCCTGGCCGCCAGTCCGCCGGCGCCCCCGGTCAAGTCCAGCAGCAAGTAAGCATGGCTTTCGCACCGACCGCCCTGACCTTTGCCGAGGCCGCCGATGTGCTGCAGGCTGGCCTGCGGGCCATCGCGGGCGGCGAGACCGAAATCGACCTGCAGCACCTGCAGCGCTTTGATTCCACGGCCATTGCCGCCTTGCTGGCTTGGCATCGGCAGGCCGCCGGGCAAGGTGTGCCGCTGCGGGTGGCCAACCTGCCAACCGGGCTGGAGAGCCTGGCCCGGGTCTACGGCGTGGCTTCCCTGATCCGACACTGAGATCCCGAAGGGCTTGGCATCGGGTACGCCAGCCGACGCTCCCCCGGGCGCCCCGTTCTCTCCGGCAAATCCCCTATAATCAAGGACTTTGCGCCGCTTTTCGGCGCGCTCGCCGCTTTTGCCCACGATGGCCGCCATTCACATCGACAACGTCAAGAAACGCTTCGGCTCCCTGCAGGCGCTGGGAGGGGTCTCGCTCGAGATCGCCGAGGGCGAATTCTTTGGCCTGCTTGGCCCGAACGGGGCCGGCAAGACAACCCTGATTTCCATCATCGCCGGCCTCGCGCATGCTGATCAGGGCAGCGTCAGCATCCACGGCCACGATGTCGTGCGCGACTTCCGCGAGGCACGCAGCCGGCTCGGTGTGGTGCCGCAGGAGCTGGTGTTTGATCCTTTCTTCACCGTGCGCGAAACGCTGCGCATGCAGTCCGGCTACTTCGGCATCAGCCACAACGATGACTGGATCGACGAGGTGATGCACAACCTTGACCTCACCTCGAAGGCAGACACCAACATGCGCCGCCTGTCGGGCGGCATGAAGCGCCGCGTGCTGGTCGCGCAAGCGCTGGTGCACAAGCCGCCGGTGATCATGCTTGACGAGCCGACCGCCGGCGTCGATGTCGAACTGCGCCAGACGCTGTGGAATTTCATCGGCCGCCTGAACCGCGAAGGGCATACTGTCGTGTTGACGACGCACTACCTCGAAGAGGCTCAGGCGCTGTGCAACCGCATTGCAATGCTGAAGGCGGGTCAGGTGGTCGCGCTTGATTCGACCGCGGCGCTGATCCGCCGCATCTCCGGTTCGCAGCTGGTGGTCAGGCTGGCCAGCGGCCGCCTGCCCGAGTCGTTGCATGCGCTGGTGTCGCATCCGAATGAGCTGGCCGGCGGCAACCAGTACACACTGCGCGTCAACCATCACGACGAAGTCGAGAACATCCTTGCGGCGCTGCGCCAGTCCGGCGCGACGCTGGAAGACTTGCAGCTGCACCAGGCCGACCTCGAGGACGTGTTTATCCAGATCATGGGAGGCGCGCAATGACCGGCTTCCGGACCTTGCTGTACAAGGAATTGCTGCGTTTCTGGAAAGTCGCCACGCAGACCCTGACGGCGCCCATCGTGACTGCGATGTTGTACCTGCTGATTTTTGGCCACGTACTCGAAGAGCATGTGCAAGCCT
Organism: Pseudomonadota bacterium; assembly: GCA_039806045.1. Lineage (GTDB taxonomy): Bacteria > Pseudomonadota > Gammaproteobacteria > Burkholderiales > Burkholderiaceae_D > Pernthalerella. Next base: position 4,609 of record JBDKLN010000191.1, on the reverse strand, counting down.
TCGCCGGCGTGTCGTACACCGCCTTCCTGGTGCCGGGTCTGGTGATGATGAGCGTGCTGCAAAACTCGTTTGCGAATTCGTCGTCGTCGCTGATCCAGTCCAAGATCACCGGCAATCTGGTGTTCGTGCTGCTGGCGCCCTTGTCGCACTGGGAAATGTTCAGCGCCTATGTGGTCGCTGCAATGATCCGCGGCCTGATGGTCGGGCTGGGCGTGATGGTGATCACGGTCTGGTTCGCGAAGCTGTCCTTCGTGGCGCCGCTGTGGGCCGTGGCCTTCGCGCTGCTCGGCTCAGCGATCCTCGGCACCATGGGCCTGCTGGCCGGCATCTGGGCCGAGAAATTCGACCAGCTGGCTGCGTTCCAGAACTTCCTGATCGTGCCGGCAACCTTCCTGGCCGGCGTGTTTTATTCGGTGCATACACTGCCGCCGTTCTGGCTGGGCGTATCGCACATGAACCCGTTTTTCTACATGATCGATGGTTTCCGCTACGGCTTCTTTGGCCAGTCCGATGTCGAGCCGGCCATCAGCCTCGCGATCGTGTCCGTGTTCTTCGTCGTGCTGGCCGGGATCACGATCCGCCTGCTCAAGAGCGGCTACAAACTGCGCCACTGAGGCCGCCGCTGCGCCCTGACATTGAACAAAATTTTTCTGCAAAGGCCAAACCGTGCTACCCACACCTGATCTGATCAAGAACTACATCGCTTCCGGACTGGAATGCACACATCTCGAAGTCGAGGGCGACGGCCAGCACTTCTCGGCCCTGATCGTTTCGCCTGCCTTCGCGGGCAAGCGCCTGATCCAGCGCCACCAGCTGGTGTATGCGGCGCTGGGCGACCGCATGAAGGCGGAGATCCACGCGCTGTCGATGAAAACCCTGACTCCGGAAGAATTCCAGGCCTGATGGACAAGCTCCTTATCCGTGGCGGCAAGCGCCTGACCGGCGAGATCGTCATCTCCGGTGCCAAGAATGCCGCGCTGCCCATCCTGTGCGCCGGCCTGCTGACGGCCGACACGCTGTTGCTGTCCAATGTCCCGAAACTGCAGGACGTGGCGACGATGAAGAAGCTGCTCGCGCAGATGGGTCTGGCCATGGCCGAGAAAGACGGCGTGCTCGAGCTCAACGGCGGCGGCGTCAACAAGCCCGAGGCGCCGTACGAGATGGTCAAGACCATGCGCGCGTCCATCCTGGTGCTGGGCCCGCTGCTGGCGCGCTTCGGCGAGGCCAAGGTGTCGCTGCCCGGCGGCTGCGCGATCGGCTCGCGCCCGGTGGACCAGCACATCAAGGGCCTGCAGGCGATGGGCGCCGAGATTCGCATCGAAGGCGGCTACATCCACGCCCGGGCCAAAAAGCTGAAGGGCGCACGCATCGTCACCGACATGATCACCGTCACCGGCACCGAGAACCTGCTGATGGCCGCGACGCTGGCTGACGGTGAGACCGTGCTCGACAACGCCGCGCGCGAACCGGAAGTCACCGACCTCGCCAACCTGCTGGTGGCGATGGGCGCGAAGATCGACGGCATCGGCAGCGACAAGCTGGTGGTGCAGGGTGTGCCCGCGCTGCATGGCGCGTCGCACAGCGTGATCGCGGATCGCATCGAGACCGGCACCTTCCTGTGCGCGGTGGCCGCGGCGGGCGGTGACGTGGTGTTGAAGAACACCCGCGCTGATTTGCTGGATGCCGTGATTGAAAAGCTGCGCGAGGCCGGCGCCATCCTGACCAGCGGTGAGGACTGGATCCGCGTGCAGATGTCGGGCCGCCCGAAAGCGGTCAGTTTCCGTACTACCGAATACCCGGGCTTCCCGACCGACATGCAGGCGCAGGTGATGGCACTGGACTGCCTCGCCGACGGCAGCAGTCGCGTGACCGAAACCATCTTCGAGAACCGTTACATGCACGTGCAGGAGCTCAATCGCCTAGGCGCGGCGATCGAAATCGATGGCCATACCGCGATCGTGCACGGCGTGCCCCGGCTGGTTGGCGCGCCGGTGATGGCGACGGACCTGCGTGCATCGGCGTCGCTGGTGATCGCCGGTCTGGCGGCCGAAGGTGAGACGCTGGTCGATCGCATCTACCATCTCGATCGCGGATATGACCGGATGGAAGTGAAACTGTCGGCTGTGGGCGCCGACATCGAACGAGTCAAGTAAATGAAAGCGAAGCAGGAACAAATGACCCAGACACTGACGCTGGCGCTGTCCAAGGGACGCATCTTCGAAGAGACCATGCCGCTGCTGCAGGCGGCCGGCGTGGTCGTGACCGAAGATCCGGAGAAGTCGCGCAAGCTGATCCTGCCGACCAGCGATGCTGCGGTGCGCGTGGTGATCGTGCGCGCCTCCGACGTGCCGACCTATGTGCAATACGGCGCCGCCGACTTCGGCGTGGCCGGCAAAGACGTGCTGCTCGAGCATGGCGGCGACGGCCTGTACCAGCCGATCGACCTCAATATCGCGAAGTGCCGCATGTCGGTCGCGGTGCATGCCGGTTTTGATTATGCGAGCGCGGTGCGCCAGGGCGCGCGCCTGCGCGTGGCCACCAAGTACGTGAACGTCGCGCGCGAGCATTTCGCGGCCAAAGGCGTGCACGTGGACCTGATCAAGCTATATGGCTCGATGGAATTGGGCCCGCTGGTCGGCCTGTCGGATGCGATCGTCGACCTGGTGTCGACCGGCAGCACGCTCAAGGCCAACCATCTGGTCGAGGTCGAGCACATCATGGACATCTCGTCGCGGCTGGTCGTGAACCGCGCGGCGCTAAAAGTGAAGCGCGACAAGCTGCAGCCGATCATTGATGCCTTCGAACGCGCATCGCGCGGCGCCAAGTAATCGACGAATCAATCGACGAGTCAAGCGACGAGCAGTACCTGGCGACAGAGGTGCGGATTGATTGTTGCTACCGTCGTTCCGGCGAATGCCGGAATCCAGCGACTTGAGCCACTGGGCACCGGCCTTCGCCGGTGTGACGTCAAGCCAGCTTTTGCAGAATAGTGATTCATCAGCAGGACCATCGTATGACCGTAAAAATTCGCCAACTGGACACCACCGAGACCGGCTTCCAAGACAAGCTGCTGGCCGTGCTCGCGTTCGAGGCTTCGGAAGATGAGGCTATCGACCGTGCCGCCGCCGGCATTCTCGCCGACGTGAAGGCGCGCGGCGATGCGGCCGTGCTCGAATACACGAACAAGTTTGACCGCTTGTCCGCGACCAGCGTCGCTGCATTGGAAATCCCGCGCGCCGAATTGCAGGCCGCGCTCGAAGGTCTTGAGCCCGCACGCCGCAATGCACTGCAGGCAGCGGCCGACCGCGTGCGCGCGTATCACGAGCGCCAGAAGCAGGAATGCGGCTCCGACGGCTTCACCTTCACCGAAGCCGATGGCACCGTACTGGGCCAGAAAGTCACGCCGCTCGACAAGGTTGGCATCTACGTCCCGGGCGGCAAGGCCGCGTATCCGTCGTCGGTGCTGATGAATGCGATTCCGGCCAAGGTCGCCGGCGTGGGCGAAGTCATCATGGTCGTGCCCACGCCGGACGGCGTGAAGAATCCGCTGGTGCTGGCCGCCGCGCAGATTGCCGGTGTCGATCGCGTGTTCACCATCGGTGGCGCGCAAGCTGTCGGCGCACTGGCGCACGGCACCGCGACCATTCCGCAAGTCGACAAGATCGTCGGCCCCGGCAATGCGTATGTCGCGGCGGCGAAGCGCCGCGTGTTCGGCATCGTCGGCATCGACATGATTGCCGGCCCGTCCGAGATCCTGGTGCTGGCAGACGGCAGCACCGACCCCGACTGGGTCGCGATGGACCTGTTCTCGCAGGCCGAGCATGACGAATTGGCGCAATCCATCCTGGTGTGCCCGGACGCGGCCTATCTGGAGCGCGTGCAGGCCAGCATCAACCAGCTGATCGCCGACATGCCGCGCCACGAAGTGATCCGCACCTCGCTGACCAATCGCGGTGCGATGGTCAAGGCGCGCGACATGGATGAGGCCTGCGCCATCGCGAACCTGATCGCGGCCGAGCACCTCGAAATTTCTGCCAATGACCCGCAGCAGTGGGCGAACAAGATCCGCCACGCCGGTGCGATGTTCCTCGGCCGTTATTCGTCGGAATCGCTGGGCGACTACTGCGCCGGCCCGAACCACGTGCTGCCGACCTCGCGCACGGCGCGTTTCTCGTCGCCGCTGGGGGTGTACGACTTTCAGAAGCGCTCGTCCATCATCCATGTCAGCGAAGCCGGTGCGCAGACGCTGGGCAAGGTGGCGGCCGAGCTCGCCTATGGCGAAGGCCTGCAGGCCCATGCCCGCTCGGCCGAGCTGCGACTGAAGTAAGCCCGGGATCGCCCCCATCGACCTGAAGCTGACCTGTAGCCGAGCTGCGAAAGAACTGACCTGTGAGCACTACTGACCAAGCCGCCAAAGTGGCCGAGAACATCATCCGCGCCGACGTGCGCGCGCTGTCCGCGTACCACGTGCCCGATGCGTCGGGTTTCGTGAAGCTGGACGCGATGGAGAATCCGTACACCTTGCCGCCCGAGTTGCAGCAGCAACTGGGCCAGCGCCTCGGCCAGCTCGCGATGAACCGCTACCCGGTACCCAGCTACACTGCGCTGA
>JBDKLN010000190.1:0-4933 GCA_039806045.1 Pseudomonadota bacterium | reverse complement strand
GACGAGCTGCGCTCGATGCGCGGCATGCTCGAGACGCAACTCGCGACTCTCGCGTGGAGCGGACGTCAGCCCGAGGCGCGCGCCCGCGTGCTGCGCGCGATGCTGGCGGCCGGCTTCTCGGCCGGCCTGTCGCGCTATCTCGCCGAGCATATGCCGGCTTCGGCGATGGAGGATGAAGCCAGGGGCGATGTCTGGCTGCGCGAAATCCTGCAACGCAACCTGCCCGTGCTCGACAGCGACGATCGCCTGCTCGAGCAGGGCGGCGTGTTCGCCCTGGTCGGCCCGACCGGCGTCGGCAAGACCACGACTACCGCCAAGCTGGCCGCGCGCTGCGTCGCGCGCCATGGCGCGACGCGGCTCGCGCTGGTGACCACGGATGGTTATCGTATCGGCGCGTTCGAGCAGCTGCGCATCTACGGCAAGCTGCTGGGCGTGATGGTGCATTCGGTGCGCGATGCGTCGGACCTTGAAATCGCGCTCGACGAACTGCGCCACAAGCACATCGTGCTGATCGACACCGCCGGCGCCAGCCAGCGCGACAAGATGGTCGGCGAGCAGATCGCCATGCTGAATGCCGGCGCCGGCCGCGTGCAGCGCCTGCTGTGCCTGAACACCACGTCGACCGTGGAAACGCTCGACGAAGTGGTGCAGGCCTATCGCGGTGATGGCTTCGCAGGCTGCGTGTTCACCAAACTCGATGAAGCCAATGGTATCGGCGGCGCGCTCGACGTGGCGATCCGCCACAAGCTGCCGCTCAGCTTCGTCGCCGACGGCCAGCGGGTGCCGGAAGACTTGCATCTCGCCGACAGCAAGCGCCTGGTCGAGCGCGCCTTCGCGCCGCCGCGCGAGCCGCGCATCTTCGGGCTGACCAATGCCGAACTGCCGCTGGTGGCCGCCAACAGCGCCGCTGCAATGCGCGACCCGCTGCTGCAGGAGGTGCGCCTTGGCTGACATGGATGCATCGTCCCGCGCGGGTGCAGCAGCGCGCCACGGCGCCGGCATCACCGACCAGGCGGCCGGACTGCGACGGCTGATGTCGTCGCCGCTGGCAGCGGTGTGCACGGTCTTGTCGGCCAACGGCCGCGAGAACAAGCCTGTTCTGGTGAGCCGGCTTGCCGCCAGCATGGCGCGCCGTGGACACCCGGTCATGGTGCTGGAAGCTTGCCCCCCCGCGGCCAACACCGGGCGCACCAGCCTGCTCGACGTGGCGCAAGGGCGTGCGGCGATGGCGCAGGCACGCGTGATCGATGCCGAAGGCATTGCGCACTTCTGCCTCGGCAGCGCGACCGGCAGCGGTCTGTCCGACCTGACTGCATTGCTGCAGCAGCTGGCCGCCGAAGGCGTGCGGCTGCTGGTTGATGCGGAACTCGATGCCGACGGGCAGCTCCCGCTGGCGATGCTGGCCGATGGCGAGATCGTGGTGCAGCTGTCGGGCAATGCTGCGGCCATCCGCGATGCCTACGACATGCTGCGCGCCCTCAAGGGCTTGTGCGGCCGCGGCACCGTGTCCCTGCTGGTCACCGATGTCGACCCGGTCCGGGCGCGCAACGTGCACGCCAATCTTTTCCATGCCGCCAGCCGCTACCTCGCGCTGCGCGTGCGCTCCATCACCGCGCCGCCTCCGGCGCGCCGAGCCCCAGCGGCGAGCGCTCCTGCCGTCGCCGGTGTCGAGCTCGGCGCGACCGGCGCCGCAGCCTCAGCGACCCAATCAGGAAATCGCCATGTATAACGCCCAGGGAAAATCAAGCGCCCGACCGTTGCTGGACCAGTACGCGCCGCTGGTCAAGCGGCTCGCGCACCAGTTGAAGGCGCGCCTGCCCGATAACGTCGAAGTCGACGACCTGGTACAGGTCGGCATGATGGGTTTGCTTGACGCGCTGAATCGTTATGAAGCGCAGGGCAACCAGTTCGAGACGTATGCGGTGCAGCGCATACGCGGCGCGATGCTGGATGAATTGCGCAGCGTCGACTGGCTGCCGCGCAGCGTGCGCCAGAATATGCGCAAGATCGAAACGGCGATCGGCAAGCTACAGCAGAGCCTGCATCGTTCGCCGACCGAAGCCGAGGTGGCGAAGCAGCTGGCCGTCTCGGTGAATGAATACCAGCAGATGCTGGCCGACGGCGCCGGCCACCAGCTGGTGTACTACGAAGATTTCCACGATGACGATTACGGCGAACACTTCCTCGATCGTCATTGCAGCAATGACAGCGACGACCCGCTGGCGCAATTGCTCGAATCCGATTTCCGCAGCGCGCTGGCCGACTCCATCGGCGAACTGCCCGAGCGCGAGCGGCAGCTGATGGCCATGCTCTATCAGGAGCAGATGAACCTGGCCGAAATCGGCGCCGTGCTCGGCGTGTCGGCGTCGCGCGTGTGCCAGCTGCACGGCCAGGCCATCGCGCGCCTGCGTGCGACGCTGAAGGAGCGGGCATGGACTGGCGCAGCCTGATCGGTCTCGTCATTGCCGTCGGCGCGATCTTCACCGCGCAATGGGCTGATGGCGGCCATCTGGCCGCCTTGCTGCAGCCGGCCGGTTTGCTGGTGGTGATCGCCGGCACCTTTGGCGCAGTGCTGCTGCAAAGCGGACCATCGCGCCTGTGGCGTGCGGTACGGCTGCTCAAGCAAGGCTTCGGCAAGCCTTCGCGGATGGAGCCGGAATTTCGACGGCTGGTCCGGCAGTGGGGCGCGATCATGCGCCGCTCGGGGGCGCTGGCGCTCGAGGCGTCGTTGCGCTCGGTGAAGGATCCCTACGTTGCGCGCGGCTTGCGGCTGCTGGTCGATGGGGTGACGCCGTCGCGCATCGGGGAGATCCTGGCGCGCGACACCGATGCGTTTGAACAGGAACGGCGCCAGGCGATACGCGTGTGGGAGACGGCGGGCGGCACTGCGCCGACCATGGGGATCCTCGGTGCGGTGCTCGGGCTGGTGCAGGTGATGGAACAGCTGTCGGACCCGGGCCGGCTCGGGCCCGGCATTGCGGTGGCGTTTGTTGCGACCCTGTACGGGGTCGGCTTTGCGAACCTGGTGTTCCTGCCGATCGCAAACCGCCTCAAAGAACAACTGGCGGTCGAGCTGCATGAACGCGACCTGGTGGCCGATGCGATCGTCGCCATCGCATCCGGCGAGCCCGGGCACCTGATCGAGGAACGCGTGGCCGCACCGTCCGGGTCGAAATTCGCCCCGACGGCGCGCCGGCGCGAAGAGAGCGATGCAGCGACGGCGCGCTGAAGAGCCGCTGCCGTCGGCCGACCGCTGGTTGCTGTCGTGGTCGGATTTCGTCACGCTGCTGCTGGCCTTGTTTGCGGCCATGTATGCGGGTGCATCGGTCGACCTTGCGAAGGCCAGGCTGGTCGCGCAATCGGTCGGGTCGGCGCTGCGGTCGTCGGGGCAGGTCAAGGGTGAGCCACAGGTCGTCACGCGCGCGTCATCGGCGGGCACGGTGGCGACCACCGTGGCAGATGCGCCGGGCGGCGCCGCTGCAACGCACCCTCCGACATCGCCGCAGCCTTCCAAGGCCGAAGCCGAGGGTGGGCAGGCCGCTGAGATGGTGGCCGCCTTGCGCGCTGCGATGAATGATGTCGCGGGCGGCGATCGGGTGCGCATCGTGCATGAAGCCGCCGGCGTCGGCATCGATATCGACGCCACATTATTGTTTGCCACGGCCGACGCGCGTCTGGCGCCGCAGGCGGAGGCGGCGTTGTCGGCCTTGTCCGGCGTGCTCTCACGCTGGACTTGCAACATCACGGTCGAAGGCCATACCGACCGGCTGCCCATCCACACGCTGCAATTCGGATCCAACTGGGAGCTGTCGGCGATGCGCGCGGCGATGGTCGCGCGTCGACTGTCCGAGCAGGGCATCGCCAACGAACGCCTGACGGCTGTCGGCCGTAGCGACACCCGGCCACAAGCGGCCAATGACACGGCCGCCGGTCGTGCCAGCAACCGCCGCGTGCACCTGATCGTCACGCTGGCTGCGAACGCCACGCGTGCCGAGCACTAAGGCGGGTCGACTCAAGGAGTTGTCGGCTAATAACAAGCGTCAGGACGATGGGCTGGCGACACAATTTCTTGCAATTTCGCACGTTCTTTTCGGGAACGTCCGGATTAGCATGGCAGGCATGCCAAGGTGATGTCCCGTCATCTGTCCGTGGAGATCTTGATGAAAGCCCGCCGCCTGTTGCCGCTGCTTGCCACCGCCAGCCTGATGGCCGCGTGCGCAACCCCGGAATACCATGCCGCCGCCGATGAATGCCGCGGGCCCGCGCAGCAGACCTACCCGGTCGTGATGCAGCAGCAGATGGTCCGCAACAGCCGGGAAGTGCTGGTGCCGGATGGCTCGACCATTTGCGAAACGATCGAGGTCAAAAACGGCGACAAAGAGAGCGGCTTCAAGCAGACCCGGACGGTCTGTCGGCCCGGCATGCGCAAAGCCATCGAGTACTACGACGAGCCGCGCATGGTGGACCTTAATCAGGGCGGTCGGGATGCGTATGTGCGGCAGTGCGCGCGCAACCTGTGCCAGCAACGCTACGGCAACCTGGACTGCAAGACGGGCAAATGAACAGTGCGGGACAAGCGGCCTTGCATCGGTCGGGTGGTGAACATCCGCCCGCAGACAACGGCTGATAACGCCAGACGATCAATGTCTGGGCGGATGCTCGAAGATGCTGTCGATACTGGTGCTGGTCAGCAGTGCATCGGTCCATGCTTCCAATTGCGCTTCGGTTGCCGATGCCAGCTTGTCGCCGGCCCAAGACGGGAGGTGGCCAAAGCGTTGCGCCAGCAAGCGCGCCAGCAAACGTGCCTGGCCTTGTTGCATCCCTTGCTCCAGGCCCTCTTCCTTGGCCAGTCGTTCAATCGATGTCACGTAGCGCATGCTCAAGTCCTCCTCTAACGTCAACACAGTCTGCCGAAATCGCCTGTCATTTTCCT
>JBDKLN010000189.1:0-6222 GCA_039806045.1 Pseudomonadota bacterium | reverse complement strand
TGCCGTCGCAGAAGTTGTAGCTCATGTCGAGCACGCGGCCCACGTCGCGCACCGCGCCCTTGGCAGCCATGGTGCCGAAGGTCGCAATCTGCGACACCGCATCCTTGCCGTAGCGCTCCTTTACATACTGGATCACGCGGTCACGGCCTTCCTGGCAAAAGTCGATGTCGAAGTCAGGCATCGACACCCGCTCCGGGTTCAGGAAGCGCTCGAACAGCAGGTTGTATTCCAGCGGATCGAGGTCGGTAATCTTCAGCGCATAGGCGACCAGCGAGCCGGCACCCGAGCCACGGCCCGGGCCGACCGGCACGCCATTGTTCTTCGCCCACTGAATGAAATCGGCAACGATCAGGAAGTAGCCGGGGAAGCCCATCTTGATGATGGTGTCGGTCTCGAACTTCAGCCGCGCCTCATAGCGCTCGCGCACCGTCGCACGCTTGGCGTCGTCCGGGAACAGCTGCAGCAGCCTTTCCTCCAGCCCGTCCTTCGCCTGCGCGATCAGGAAGTCGCCGATCGACATGCCATCCGGCGTTGGGAAGTCCGGCAGCTGCGGCTTGCCGAGCACCAGCTTCAGGTTGCAACGCTGCGCAATCAGCACGCTGTTCTGCAATGCGGCCGGAAGGTCGGCAAACAGCTCGGCCATCTCGGCCTGCGTCTTGAAATACTGTTCTTGCGTGAAGCGCCGCACGCGGCGGCCATTGGCGAGAATTTCGCCGTCGGCGATACAGACACGCGCCTCGTGGGCGGTAAATTCTTCCTTGTTCAGGAATTGGACCGGGTGCGTCGCGACCACAGGCAGGGCGATACTGGCGGCCAGCTGGGTTGACTGACGCAGCAGGTTCTCGAGCTTGGGATTGCCGTTGCGCTGCACCTCGATGTAGAAGTGGCCGGGGAAGACCTTCGCCCAGCGGCGCGCGCATTTCTCGGCCAGGGCCTCGTTACCGTTCTCCAGCGCGGCGCCGATGTCGCCCAGCGTAAAGCCGGACAGCGCAATCAGGCCGCCCGGCGCAAGTGCTTCCAGCCAGTCGATGCGAATCTCGGCCCGGCCGCGGTGCTGGTTGGACAACCACGCCCGCGCCAGCAATTCGCACAGCTGCAAGTAGCCATCGCGGTTCTTGACCAGCAACAGCAAGCGTGACGGCTTATCGCGGTCATCGTCATTGGTAATCCAGACATCGCAGCCGACGATGGGCTGCACGCCCTTGCCGCGCGCGGCCTTGTAGAACTTGACCATGCCGAACAGGTTGGCCAGGTCCGTCACGGCCAGCGCCGGCTGGCTGTCTGTGGCCGCAGCTTTCACGAGGTCGTCAATCCGCACCAGCCCGTCGGCGATGGAGTACTCGGAATGCAGGCGAAGATGGATGAATTGCGGTGCGGTCATGGCCGCTATTTTAACCGGCAGGAACCCCCGGCTGGCCGCCTGTTGCAGGCTTGCGCCGCTGATACGGCAGGACTGCCAGCGATACGTTTACCCGACTGGGGCGCTACAGCTTGTGCTATGCGGCGCGCCTTATAATGTCGGCCTTCCCCAGCAATCTTGTCGTCATCGCCATGCCGTCCACGCACCCGATCGTCAACATCTCGGCTTATAAATTTATTACGTTCGACGACACCGTCGAGCAGCGCCCGCGCTTCCTGCAGAAATGCCTCGATCTCGAGCTGAAGGGCACCATCCTGCTGTCGCCCGAAGGCATCAACATGTTCCTGGCCGGGTCGCGCGAGGCCATCGATGGCTACATGGACTGGCTGCACGAAGACCCGCGCTTTGCCGACATCGTCGCGAAAGAAAGTTTCTCCGAGAAGCAGCCGTTCAACCGTATGCTGGTACGTCTGAAGCGCGAGATCATCACGATGAAGCATCCGCTGATCAAGCCCGAGCTGGGCCGCGCCCCCACGGTCAACGCGCATGACCTCAAGCGTTGGCTGGACCAGGGACATGATGACGAAGGCCGTGCGGTGGTGATGGTGGATACACGCAATGACTTTGAAGTCGATGTCGGCACGTTCGACAAAACCATCGACTATCGCATCGCCAAGTTCAGCGAATTCCCCGACGTGATCGAAAAGCATCGCGACGAGCTGAACGACAAGACTGTGGTCACCTTCTGCACCGGCGGCATCCGCTGCGAGAAGGCCGGCATCTACATGCAAAACATCGGCTACGAGCACGTCTACCAGCTCGAGGGCGGCATCCTGAAATACTTCGAGGAAGTCGGCGGCGCCCACTATCACGGTGATTGCTTCGTCTTCGATCACCGTACAGCGCTGAACCCGCAGCTCGAAGAGACCGAAACTCGCCAATGCTTTGCCTGCCGCGCCGTCGTCACGCCCCGCGAGCAGCTGTCTCCGCTGTACGTCGAAGGCAAGTCCTGCCCGCATTGCGCGAAAAACGCAGTGGCAGTGGCCGAAGCCGCCTGATCGCAGGCTGCGGTCGGCACGCAGGGCGCCCCGCATGACCGCCCCCGAGCGCCGCATTGCCCACCTCGACATGGACGCGTTCTACGCCTCCGTCGAGTTACTGCGCTACCCCGAACTGAAAGGCCTGCCGGTCGTGATCGGCGGTCGCTCGGCCCACCAGCCGACGACCGATGCCGATGGCATGCGGCACTTTGCAAAATTGCGCGACTACGTCGGGCGCGGCGTCGTCACCACGTCCACCTATGAAGCGCGCAAGCTGGGCGTGTTCTCGGCGATGGGCATGATGAAGGCGGCCAGGCTTGCGCCCGAGGCCCTGCTGCTGCCGGCCGACTTCGATTCCTATCGCCATTATTCGCGCCTGTTCAAGCAGGCCATCGCCGAGATCGCGCCTGACATCGAAGATCGCGGCATTGATGAAATCTACATCGACCTCAGCCAGCACAGCGAGGGCTCGCAAGCGCTGGCACAGCGGCTCAAGGACGCGGTGCGCAACGCCACCGGCCTCAGCTGCTCGATCGGCATTGCGCCCAACAAGCTGTTGGCGAAAATCTGCTCGGAACTCGACAAGCCCGATGGCATCACGCTGCTGACGATGGCTGACCTCGAGTCGCGCATCTGGCCAATGGGCGTACGCAAGATCAATGGCATTGGTCCCAAGGCCGGCGAGAAACTGGCCAACCTGGGCATCGAGACCATCGGCGATCTTGCGCAACAAACACTGATGGAACTGCAATCACACTTTGGTCGCAGCTATGGCGAATGGCTGCACCAAGCCGCCCATGGCGAAGACGCGCGGCCCGTGGTGACCTGGTCCGAACCGAAATCGATCAGCCGCGAAACCACCTTCGAGCGCGACCTGCACGCGAAGCGCGACCGCGAACAGCTATCGGGAATTTTCACGCGCCTGTGCGAACGCGTGGCGGCCGACCTGCAGCGCAAGGGCTATGTCGGCCGCACGATCGGCATCAAGCTGCGGTTCGGGGACTTCAAGACCGTCACGCGCGATGTGTCCCTGCCGGCGCCCACTGATGACGCATCGGCGATACGGCGCGCGGCCGGGGAATGCCTGCGGCGCGTGCCACTGGAGCAGCGCATCCGTCTGCTCGGCGTGCGTGTGACCGCGCTGGCAAAAAAATCGTCTGTGCCTGACGAGCGGCTGCCACCGCAAGCCGAGCTTGCGCTCGGCTGAACAGCAGCAGTTTCAACCCCAGGTCGCCAACGAGCGACACGACTCAGGCAAGTGACAGGTCGACCACGATGTTGCCGCGGGTCGCGTTCGAGTAAGGGCACACCTGGTGCGCCGCGTCGATCAACTCCTTGCCGACTTCGCGGTCCACGCCCGGCAGGGTGACCACCAGCTTGGCCGAGATGCCAAAGCCAGCCGGGATGGGGCCGATGGCGACGCTGGCATCGATGGCCGCGTCGGCCGGAACTTTCACTTTCTTCAGCGATGCGACATGTTTCAGCGCGCCCATGAAGCAGGCCGAATAACCGGCTGCAAACAACTGCTCCGGATTGGTGCCCTTGCCATCGCCGCCCATCGCCGGCGGCAATGCAAGTTTTACGTCCAGCAAGCCATCATCAGTGACAGAACGGCCATCGCGCCCACCGGTGGTGTGGGCATGGGCCGTGTAGAGGACTTTGTCGAGTACGGTAGGCATGTCTTTTCCTTGCTTTCAGGGTTGAAGGTGAAGTTTCGCGCTCAGGCGATCAGATGGGCGCGCAGCGCCTGCAATTCCCGTGTCAGCGCCTGGATGTCCGATAGCGAACACTGCGATGCCGAGAAGATGCATTGCGGTAGTTTCGTCGCTTTCGAGCGCAGCTTGCGACCGGCGGCGGTCAGGCGAATCAGCACGCGGCGCTCATCTCTGACATCGCGCAAGCGTTGCACCAGTTCAGCCACCTCAAGCCGCTTCAGCAGCGGGGTCAGGGTGCCGGAATCCAGATACAGGCGTTCGCCGATGGCCGATACGGTCAGCCCGTCACCTTCCCACAGCACCAGCATCACCAGGTATTGCGGATAGGTGAGGCCCAGTTCATCGAGCAGCGGCTTGTACACCTTGCTCATCGCAAGCGAGGATGAATAGAGCGCGAAGCACAGCTGGTTATCGAGCGACATGGCTTCGTTGACGGGAAGAGGTTTGGCTGACATGCGGCGCAATATAGCGCCCAATTAGATTGCCCACAATTGAATATCCAGATCAAGCCGATAGATTGCGCCGATCCGCCCTCGCCCGCCGGATCGTATCGCCGCTGCGCCTATACAATGGCGCCCCATGACCTACGTCGGCCGTTTCGCCCCCTCCCCCACAGGCCCGCTGCATGCGGGCTCGCTGGTCGCTGCGCTGGCCAGCTACCTGGATGCCCGGGCACACGGTGGCCGCTGGCTGTTGCGTATCGAGGATATCGACGAAGCGCGCACCGTGCCCGGCGCGGCCGAAGACATGATTGCAACGCTGGCCGCCTTTGGCATGCGGCCCGATGGCGAGATCGTCTGGCAAAGCCGGCGCAAGCCGCTGTATGACGCCGCTTTCAGGAAACTGGGCAGCGCCGTGTTTGCCTGTGGCTGCACGCGCAAGGAAATCGCGGATTCGCGCATGGCGCTGGCCGCCGATGGCGCAGCCATCTATCCCGGCACTTGCCGCGCTGGCCTCGCGGCCGGCAAGCCGGCCCGTGCATGGCGGCTGCGGGTACCGGATACGGGTGACCCGGCCGGCCTGATGAGCTTTCATGACCGCTGGCAGGGTGAGATTCGCGAAGAGCTGGCGCGTGCCGTCGGCGACTTCGTATTGCGGCGCGCCGATGGTTTCTGGGCCTACCAGCTGGCCGTGGTGGTTGACGACGCCGACCAGCAGGTGACCGACGTGGTGCGCGGCGCCGACTTGCTGGAATCGACCGCGCGCCAGATCTACCTGCAGCGCTTGCTGCACTTGCCGACCCCGCGCTACCTGCACGTACCGGTGGTCGCCAATGATCTCGGTGAAAAGCTGTCGAAGCAGACCGGCGCTACCGCACTCGACCTCGCACACCCGGTCGACGAGTTGCGGCTGGCAGCCGGCAGGCTGGGTCTGGCACTCGCTGCGGCAGGCACGACGGTGGACGCATTCTGGCAAGCGGCGCTGCCGCTGTGGAAGGCGCGTTTCGGCGGCTGAGGCCGGCCGCGAAGCGGCGCGCGAGGCGGCCAATGCTCCCGGGAGACGAAAGCGAGCCACTGTGAGCCGGCGCACCACGCCAACACGCCGCAGAAAAGGCAACGGCGCCTTCACAGACGCCGCTATCCCCTGCCAACCGCCGCTACTGAGGCGAAGGCTTCAGCGCTTGGAGCCGCCACCCAGCAAGGCAGCACGGCGCGGTGCGGGCTTGCCCGTGCGCGCTTCGACCGGTTGCGGTGAGGCTTCGGGCGCAGGCGCCGACGGCTCGTAGGGCTTGAAGAACCAGGGGTCGATCTTTTCCTTGCGTGGCGGCGGGCCGCTGCGCTGCGGACGGTCGCTGCGGCTGCCGCGATCGTGGCCACGGTCGGCAGAACGGTCGGATCCGCGATCCACGCCGCGGTCCGAACGCTCGTAACGGTCGCCGCCACGCGCACCGCGCGGCGAGAAGCCGTCGATCGCCTTCGGCGTTAGCTTCTGCTTGATCAGCTTTTCGATGTCGGCCAGCAGGCGCGCATCCTTGTCCGAGTACAGCGAGATCGCCTCGCCCGATGCGCCGGCGCGGCCGGTACGGCCGATGCGATGCACATAGTCTTCGGCGTTGTACGGCAAATCGTAGTTGATCACGCAGGGCAGTTCGGCGATGTCAAGGCCA
>JBDKLN010000188.1:0-7040 GCA_039806045.1 Pseudomonadota bacterium | reverse complement strand
TCGCGGCCGGACGGGCCCGGCTGCAGGGTGCCGATCACCACAAAGCGGGTGCGGTTGTGCGGATCGTCCTGAATATGCGCATGCGCGACAGCGACGCCATAGCGCTTGGCTGCAGCCTCGGCAGCGATGGCCGCGACGGTCGGGTCTTCGCTGGCAATGCGCGCCGCTTCGCCATTCGAAGCCACCGCCTGGCGCGGGATTTTCGGGTAATGCTGATTCAGCCAGGCCTGGCACTGGGCCAATGCCTGCGAATGCGCGCAAATGCGCTGCACGCCTTCCATCGAACCGCTCTTGGTCATCAGGCTGTGGTGCACCGGCAGCGCGACTTCCCCGCTGATGGTTAGCGTGGTCTGCAGCAGCAGGTCAAGCGTGCGGTTGATCGTGCCTTCGGTGGAGTTCTCGACGGGCACGACGCCGAAATCGGCGGTGCCGGCTTCGACCGCGCGGAACACTTCGTCGATGGACACGCAGGGCTCGCCGCTGACAGCCTGGCCGAATTGCTGCCACACCGCCTGTTCGCTGTAGGTGCCGGCCGGGCCGAGGAAAGCCACGTTGACGCGTTTTTCCAGCGCGCGGCAGGCCGACATCACTTCGCGGAAGATGGCCTGCAGGTCAGTCGATACCAGCGGGCCCGGGTTGTTGGCGGCGATGCGCGCCAGCACCTGCGCCTCGCGCTCGGGGCGGAACACCGGCGCATTGGTCTCGGCCTTCACATGGCCGACTTCCTGAGCTACGCGGGCGCGCTGGTTCAGCAGGGACAGCAGCTGCGCGTCGATCGCATCGATCTGGTCGCGCAAGGGCTTGAGTTTGTCGTCGCTCATTCGGCGGTGATCGTCTCAGTCGTTATCGTTATCGTCTTCGCAGCCCGGGGCCGCTGGATCAGGCCTCGCCGCCCGCGTCCGCACTTTGCACGCCATCGTCATCGGCGCCGTTCTCTTCTTCGGCATCCGCCTCGACAATGCGCTGCAAGCCCGACAGCTTGGTGCCTTCTTCCACCGCGATCAGGGTCACCCCCTGGGTCGCGCGACCCATTTCACGGATCTCGGACACGCGGGTACGGATCAGCACGCCGCCCGTGGTGATCATCATAATTTGGTCGGTGGTCTCGACCAGAGTCGCGGCCACCACCTTGCCATTACGCTCGGATGTCTGGATAGCGATCATGCCCTTGGTGCCGCGACCATGGCGGGTGTACTCGGTGATCGGGGTACGCTTGCCGTAGCCATGCTCGGTCGCGGTCAGCACCGATTGCTGTTCATTGCCGGCCACCAGCAGTGCGATCACTTGCTGGCCATCTTCGAGGTTCATGCCGCGCACGCCGCGCGCGGTACGGCCCATCGGACGCACGTCGTTTTCGTCGAAGCGCACCGCCTTGCCGGCATCGGAGAACAGCATCACGTCGCAGCTGCCATTGGTCAGCGCAGCGCCGATCAGGAAATCGCCATCGTCAAGGTCAACGGCAATGATGCCGGCCTTGCGCGGATTACTGAACTCGGACAGCGCGGTCTTCTTGACCGTACCGAGCGAGGTCGACATGAACACATAGCGGTCATCCGGGAACGCGCTGTCAGTGCCGAACAACGGCAGCACGACGGTGATCTTTTCGCCATCCTGCAGCGGGAACATGTTGACGATAGGCTTGCCGCGCGAGTTGCGCGAACCCTGCGGCACTTCCCACACCTTCAGCCAGTACATGCGGCCGCGGTTGGAGAAGCACAGCATGTAGTCATGCGTATTGGCGATGAAAAGCTGGTCGATCCAGTCGTCTTCCTTGGTCGCCGCCGCCTGCTTGCCGCGGCCGCCGCGCTTCTGCGCACGGTACTCGGACAGTGGCTGCGACTTCATGTAGCCGGAATGGGACAGCGTGACGACCATGTCCTGCGGTGCGATCAGGTCTTCCGTACCGAGGTCTTGTGCGTTGATTTCGATCTGCGAGCGGCGCACATCCTTGCTGCCTTCGCCGTATTCGTTGCGGGCCGCGACCAGTTCGTCACCGATGATTTGCGTGACGCGTTCCGGACGAGCCAGGATGTCGAGCAGGTCAGCGATCTGCGTCATCACATCCTTGTACTCATTGACGATCTTGTCTTGCTCGAGGCCAGTCAGGCGCTGCAGGCGCATCTGCAGGATTTCCTGCGCCTGGTCGTCGGACAGCTTGTAGAGGCCATCGGCCTGCAAGCCGTAATGGCGCGGCAGGTTCTCCGGACGGAAGGCATCGATGCCGCCGGCGTTCTCGGCGCCGGTGCGGGCCAGCATTTCGCGCACCACGGACGAATCCCAGGCACGCGCCATCAACTCGGCCTTCGCGACCGGCGGAGTCGGTGCGGCCTTGATGATCGCGATGAAGTCGTCGATGTTGGCCAGCGCAACGGCCAGGCCTTCCAGCACATGACCGCGCTCGCGCGCCTTGCGCAGTTCGAACACGGTGCGGCGGGTGACGACTTCGCGGCGATGCGACAGGAAGCATTCCAGCATCTGCTTCAGGTTCAGCAGCTTCGGCTGGCCGTCGACCAGCGCGACCATGTTCATGCCGAAGGTATCCTGCAGCTGGGTTTGCTTGTACAGGTTGTTGAGCACGACTTCGGCGACTTCGCCGCGCTTGAGCTCGAATACCACGCGCATACCCGACTTGTCGGACTCGTCGCGAATGTCGGAAATGCCGTCCAGCTTCTTGTCGCGCACCAACTCGGCGATACGCTCGAGCAGGGACTTCTTGTTCACCTGATACGGCAGCTCATCGACGATGATCGCCGAACGGCCGTCGCGGATTTCTTCGAAATGGGTCTTCGCGCGCATCACCACGCGACCACGACCGGTGCGGTAGCCATCGCGCACGCCTGCCACACCATAGATGATGCCGGCGGTCGGGAAGTCCGGTGCCGGGATGATCTCGATCAGCTCGTTCACCGTGCACGCCGGCGTCTTCAGCACATGCAATGCACCGTTGATCACTTCCGTGATGTTGTGCGGCGGGATATTGGTCGCCATGCCAACCGCAATGCCGGACGAGCCGTTGATCAACAGGTTGGGAATGCGGGTCGGCAGCACCGACGGCTCTTTTTCCTTGCCGTCGTAGTTGGGCACGAAGTCGACCGTGTCCTTGTCGATATCGGCCAGCAGTTCCTGGGAAATTTTGTCGAGTCGGCACTCGGTGTAACGCATCGCCGCCGCGTTGTCGCCATCGATCGAGCCGAAGTTGCCCTGACCATCGACCAGCGTGTAGCGCAGCGAAAAATCCTGCGCCATACGCACCAGCGTGTCATAGATCGCCTGGTCGCCGTGCGGGTGATACTTACCCATCACCTCGCCGACTACGCGGGCGCATTTCACATACGGACGGTTCCAGACGTTGCTGGTCTCGTGCATCGCGAACAGTACACGTCGGTGCACCGGCTTGAGCCCATCCCTGACGTCAGGCAGTGCACGGCCGACGATCACGCTCATGGCGTAATCGAGGTAGCTCTTGCGCATCTCCTCTTCGAGGGAAATCGGGATGGTTTCTTTTGCGAACTGATCCATTGATGGGCTGCTGAGTATAGGGGCGAAGAAGCTGGCCAGACCGGGGCTTGACAGGCCGAAAAAACCAGCTTCGGGCACCCGATTTGTAAACACGAAATTTTACCATGCGGCCCTACCCCGACCGCCGGTTCCGCCCAGCCTTGCCGCCACCTGTGCCAGACCGGTGCGGTACGCAAGCCGGATGGCCAGCGCGTTTGATTTTTCTAAAGGCTGGCCGAGCGTCCGATGACAAACTGGGCTGACCCCTTCCATCTTCTGTCGGAGTGCAGCGCATGCGCCATCCTTCGCGCCTTCTGCGGGGCCTGCTGGCCTTCGCCGTCGTTCCTGTGGGTACCGCGCTCGCCAATGGCGGCGGGGCAGCGACAGGCATCCCCGGCTACCTGATCGATTCCGGCGGCACGGTCGTGCGCAGCAGCGCCGGCGATTGCTGGCACACCAGCGAATGGACACCGGCACTAGCGACGGTGGTCGGCTGCGACGGCGTGATGGCCAAGGCAGTACCCGTGCCGGCCCCGGCGATTTCACGCGCCGCACCGTCTCCGAAAGCGGCGCCGGAGGCGGCTCCCGCGCCAACTGCGGAAACACCCCCGGCTATTGCCGCTGTTCCCGCGCCGGCCCCTGCCCCGGAAACCCGCGTTGCACCGGAAAGCGCCCAGCCCGCGCCTCCGGCCGTGGTGCCCGTGCCGTCGGTGCCCTCTGCTTCCTCTACCGGCCTGGCACCCGACGAGTCGAATGAGGCGCAGAAAGACGTGCGGTCGGAGAAAGTCACACTCGACACCGACACGTACTTCGATTTCGACAAGGCGACGCTGAAGCCCGAAGGCCGGTCCAGACTGGACGAACTCGCGAACCGGCTGTCGAGCATGCGGCTGGAAGTGGTGGTCGCCACCGGTCATACCGACTCGGTCGGCACGAAAAAATACAATCAGGGTCTGTCTCTGCGACGAGCACAGGCCGTGAAGACCTTCCTCGAGGAGAAAGGCCTGCCCGTCGAAAAGATCTTCACCACCGGCAAAGGCGAGGCCCAGCCCATAGCGACCAACAAGTCCCGAGCCGGCCGGGCAAAGAACCGGCGCGTCGAGGTCGAAGTCGTCGGCCTACGGGAAACACCGTGACATTTGCCGACTTGGCATGGCCCCGAGGCAATGGCGAGCACCCGATCGCGATGGACTACCCCCCTTTGCAAAAATTTCCTATGAGAATTTATTGCGCATATCGTACAAATGAGCGAGCTTTTTGATCTGGCTCTATTGCTTGGGCATCAAGAAATCAAGGTAAAATAGTGACGTAATGGCATCACGCACTGTGGTGTGGTGCTCATCAACATCGGACAAGATTTGCCGGTGTCACTATCTACCTCGGGAAAACAAGATGAAGATTACTCTGCGTACCACTGTCGCCCTGGTCGCGCTGACGCTGGCCAGCAACGCGGCATTTGCCCATGGCTACCTTCGCGACAGCGACGATGGCGTCGTCCGTAGCGGCTTCGGCCTCTGCTGGAAGACCGGCTTCTGGACCCCGGCCGATGCCACCCCGGAGTGCGATGGCGACATCGCCAAGCCGGCAGCACCGGCAGCCAAGGCTGAAGAGCCGGCACCAGCTGCGGCCCCTGCCCCGGCTCCGGCTCCGGCCGCCATGACAGAAGCGCCGGCGCCGGCACCTGCGCCTGCGGCCGCTCCTGCCCCGGCACCGGCCGCTGCTGCCGCGCCGACTTCCGAAAAAGTCACGTTCTCCGCTGACGCCTTCTTCGATTTCGACAAGTCCGTGCTGAAGCCGGAAGGCAAGGCCAAGCTCGAAGACCTGGTGTCGAAGCTGCAAGGCACTGACATCGAAGTCATCGTCGCCACCGGCCACACCGACTGGACCGGCACCGATGCCTACAACATGAAGCTGTCGATGCGGCGTGCCAAGGCCGTCAAGGCGTTCCTCGTGTCCAAGGGCGTCGCGGCTGACCGCGTGTTCACTGAAGGCAAAGGCGAAAGCCAGCCGATTGCAGATAACCATACCCGCGAAGGCCGTGCGAAAAACCGCCGCGTCGAAGTCGAAGTGGTGGGCAAGCGCAACAAATAAGGCGTCACGCAAGTTCTTCCGCAGAGCCCCCGCACCGCACGGTGCGGGGGTTTTTTGTTGCCCGCAGATTGGTCCGTGCCGATGTGCTTGCGACTATGCTCGTGCCGGATTCGGCTATCATCACAGCCATGAATGCCGATCCCCTCGAACTACAGAAATTCAGCGAACTGGCCCATCGTTGGTGGGACCCCACCTCCGAATTCCGTCCGCTGCACGAGATCAATCCGCTCCGCCTCGAATGGATCAATGCGCGTGTGCCGCTGGCCGGCAAGTGCGTGGTCGACGTCGGCTGCGGCGGCGGCATCCTCGCCGAATCGATCGCCAAAAAAGGCGCAACTGTCACCGGCATCGACCTGTCGGAGAAAGCGCTGAAAGTGGCCGACCTGCACAGCCTGGAATCGGGCGTGCCGGTGCGCTATGAATACATCTCGGCAGAAGACCTCGCCGCGCGCGAAGGAGGCCAGTACGACGTCGTGACCTGCATGGAAATGCTGGAGCACGTGCCGGATCCGGCAGCCATCGTGAAGGCGTGCGCAACGCTGGTGAAGCCGGGCGGTCAAGTGTTTTTCTCTACCCTCAATCGCAACCCCAAGTCCTACCTGTTCGCGATCATCGGTGCAGAATACCTGCTGCGCATGCTGCCCAAGGGCACGCATGACTACGCCAAATTCATCAAGCCGGCCGAGCTGTCGCAGTACTGCCGCAACGCCGGCCTCGAGGTCAATGCGCTCAAGGGCATGACCTACAATCCGCTGACCAAGATCTACGGGCTCAACCAAGACACCGACGTGAATTACCTGGTCGCGTGCACCCGTCCCGCGTAAGCGATCGCATGAAAGCTTCTTTGCCTGCACCGCGCGCCGTGCTGTTCGACCTCGATGGCACGCTGGCCGACACCGCGCCCGACCTCGCGGCCGCCGTCAACAAGATGCGCACCGATCGCGGACTGGCCGAAACGCCATTCGCGTTGCTGCGCCCGGTGGCATCGGCCGGTGCGCGCGGCCTGATCGGCGTTGCCTTCGGCATCACGCCCGCCGATGAGCGCTTTGCCGAAATGCGCACCGAATTCCTCGACAACTATGCGGCGCGCATCGCAGAGCGTACCCGCTTGTTTGACGGCATGCAGGAATTGCTGTCGGCGATCGAGGCACGCGGCCTTGCCTGGGGCATCGTCACCAACAAGCCTGAGCGTTTCACCAATGCGCTGGTACCATTAATTGGACTCGCCCATGCGGCCTGCATCGTCTCTGGCGACACCACCCCGCATCCCAAACCGCACCCCGAACCTTTGCTGGAGGCAGCTCGGCGCATACAGCTCGACGCCGAAACCTGCTGGTACGTGGGCGATGATCTGCGCGACATCCAGGCGGGCAAAGCCGCCGGCATGCCGACGGTTGCCGCCGGCTGGGGCTATTGTGGCAACACTGAGCCCCGTAACTGGGATGCCGACC
>JBDKLN010000187.1:0-30144 GCA_039806045.1 Pseudomonadota bacterium | reverse complement strand
TGAAAACAAAAACCCCAGAGAGTCTCGTGCACTCCGCGGTCTGGTCGTCGGTGGAGCAGCAGATACAACCTCAAGCCGCTCACAACCAATGGCCGAATGAGGACTAGAAGTTTGTCGCTCTGTACAAGCCGCTAATCAGCTTTCCGGCACCACAGGCGCATTACGATCTGTGCCAATTGTTAGATGCTTGGGCAGGCCGGTTCGTGATAGCGTCCAGTGGCGTTCCTTGCCAACCAATTTTTCACTTCGGCCGGCGGCCTATGAGCAGACCCAAGTCTTTGCTCAAAGGCCGGCTCCCTGGCGAGGCCATCGTAGGCATGCCAGCTAGGTCCAAAGGGCAGCCACTGCGCTGGATCATCTGCTGGCCATGCCTGTCACCTCGGCAAATGAACACGAACGAGCGCATGTCGAGGAATTAGCGAAGCCAACTCGACAAGTCAATGATGAGCAAGGCTGGCGTAGGTTACCAAAGCTACACCGGAGGCTCTCCAGCAGGACGAATCGATCCGCACGTCACGAGCCTCCCCGAGGAAAATTGCGGCTTTGTTGCCGATCGACATCCTGAAAGTCGACCAGTCATTTATCCGGGACATCAGGCACGAAAGAATGCGCGCCGCCATCGTCGAAGGCATTATTGCCATCGGCCGCTCACTGGGGCTCGAAGTGGTCGCCGAATGGGTCGATTCGCCCGAAGCGCTCGACTTCCTGCGCCCGCAGCACTACACGCGCAGCCAGCGCTTCCATTTTGCGCGGCCGATTCCGGCGGCGGAATTCGAGCGCTGGTGCTTGCATCGCCCGGCCTGACTGGCTTGCGGGCCAGATGGCGCACTTTATTCGCGCCGAGCCGCAGCGCGGTCAGGATCAGCCAAAGCCTCGATCAGCACACGCGGCGTGATCTGCCATGACAGGCTGGCGCGTTGCATCGCTCGCGCCGGACTGGATGCCGGCGAACTTCATTCTACGGCCAACAAGGGACCCTGATGAGACCTTCCGGCACCGTGTACCCATCACGTCCGGAAAGCCTGGCCGCAACGCCGGTTCGTCACGCGGAGGGATGCTCGTCCTTGAGCGCGCTGTTGCGAGCCAATCCGCCGGACGCCGATGCCAGATTGCGCGGCGTGCCGGGCGAATAGATCCGGAAGCAGGCGCGACCACTTTGTTTGGCTTCGTACATCGCCAGGTCGGCCGCATGGATCAGCGCTGCCACATCGGTGCCATGGTCCGGGAAAATGCTGATGCCGATCGACGGCGACACCGACAGTTCGAGGCCGTCGACAATGATGGGCCGGCTGATGCTGTCAACCACATGCTGGGCCACGACCGCCGCCCACTGGCGTCCGGCGTCGAGGTAGGGCAGCAAGATCACGAATTCATCGCCGCCCAGCCGCCCGACGAGGTCTTCCTGGCGCGTGCATTCCTTGAGCCGGTTCGCGACCACCTGCAGCACGCGATCGCCCATCGCGTGCCCGTGCTCGTCATTGATGGGCTTGAAGTGATCGAGGTCCACGAACAACAAGGAGCTGTTGCAATGATTGCGGCGTGCCGCTGCCAGCAAATGGCTGCCGTACTCGAGGACCAGCGCGCGATTCGGCAACAGGGTCAGCGGATCGTGCAATGCCGCTTCGCGTTCGCGCTGCTCGGCGCGCTTGCGCTCGGTAACGTCACGGATGGTCAGCACGCACAGGATGGATCGCCCGCTCCCGTCGCGCACCAGCCGGCCGCTGTAACTGACGACGAAGGCATCATGCCGGCCATGGCGGGTGACCCTGACTTCGAAATCGGCGAATTCTTCGCCGCGCAGCAAGCGTGACAATGGCCACCGGCTGAGGGGAATGACCTCGCCGGTCAGGTCGCTGAGCTCGAATTCCGACGCGAAATCGACCATCTTGCCGACCCCCTCGTCCGAATTCTTGAAGCCGTGGATTTCGAGCGCGGCCGGATTCATCTCCAGCACCGTGCCTTGCATGTCGGCGACGACCACGCCTTCGCGCAAGCTGGCGAGGATGGCCGCGAGACGCGCGCGTTCGTCGCGCTCGCCTTCGCGCGCCCGGGTGCGCTCGATGATGACGCCCATCATCGCCAGCGTGCTGGCGGCGATACCGAACAATTCCATTTGCAGCTGCAGCAAGGGCCCGGGCGCTTCGCTCAGCGTGTCGCTGGCGGTGAAGCTGACGGCCAGCAGGCAGGCCCATGCCAGCACGGCCGACGCTTCGCGCGGTCGCAGGCGCAAAGTCGCCCACAGCAAGGGCGGAAAGGCAAATACGCTCAACGGCAAGCGCTCGATGCCCAGCACGGTCAGGTCACCGGGCGGCATCATCGCCAACCGCAACAGCAGCAAGGTCACGAGGCAGATCACTGCCAGCTCGGCGCGACGCTCCGGGAAGATGAGGGGCCATGAACGTCCGAGGAAGGCCAGCAGCAAGGGCACAAACACCAGCGCCCCCATGCAATCGCCGAACCACCATACGGTCCAGACGCGCGGGAATGCCGCCCAAGCGGAAAGCCCGCCCAGCGTCAGGCTGAGCACCCCGGCCAGCGCCGACGTACAAGGCGCCAGCAGCGCAACGGCGATCATGCACGCCGCATCGCGTATGCGGGTGACTTCGCCGGCCACTTGCCAGTGCCGCAGCAGGACGGCGCCGGTGACGCCTTCCAGCGCATTACCGGCGGCGATGCCAGCCGAGACTGCCAGCGGATCCGACGCGAAAAAGAAATTGGCGATGAAAGCGCCGCCGGCGATGGCGGGCCAGAAGCGCGGCCCCCACAAGGTCAGCATCGCAATCGCCAAACCGGTCGGCGGCCACACCGGCGACACCGTGCCATGGACAAAGGCGAATGCCAGCCCCAAGCCGGCAACGGCAACATAGGCGGTACAGAGCAGCACGCTGCGAAGCACGGAACTCATCGCTGCCTGCCTCAGGGGCTGAAGACACAGGGTGCCAGCACTAGGCACGTACGAAATCAAGGACAGAGCCTTGCCTTCCTGACCAATATACTGCAACGAAAGTTAGCTGAGACCGTGTCGGCCGGGTTTTGGTTTCGCGCTTGCGATCGAACAAGGAATGTGGCGCCGGCGCACCGCTGGTTTCAGGGTGCGGGCGCGCTGCCAGCTTGCAGCCGGTCGTACTTGGCCAGCAGCTGTTCACGGCTTTCCTGATGGGCGGGATCGACCGGGATGCAGGCCACGGGGCAGACCTGCTGGCATTGCGGCTCATTGAAGTGGCCGACGCACTCCGTACACTTGTCGGGGTTGATCTGGTAAATCAACGGACCGAGGAAGATGGCTTCGTTCGGGCACTCGGGCTCGCAGACGTCGCAATTGATGCAATCGTCGGTGATCATCAGTGCCATGGGTGCGGGCTCGGAAATGTCGTCGAGATGGTCGGGATCGCAGGATGCAGGGGCGGTTCGGCTCAGGTCGGGGCGCCCGGACTCAGGCTTGCTGCGACGCGATCTTCTTATTGAGCCACTGCTCGACCGACGGGAACACGAACTTCGACACGTCGCCACCGAGCAGCGCAATTTCGCGCACGATGGAACCGGAAATGAACTGGTACTGGTCGGACGGGGTCAGGAACAGGGTTTCGACATCCGGCAACAGGTAGCGGTTCATGCCGGCCATCTGGAATTCGTATTCGAAGTCGGACACCGCGCGCAGGCCGCGCACGATGACGCGGGCCTCATGGGTGCGCACGAAATCTTTCAGCAAGCCGGA
Source organism: Pseudomonadota bacterium (assembly GCA_039806045.1). Taxonomy (GTDB): domain Bacteria; phylum Pseudomonadota; class Gammaproteobacteria; order Burkholderiales; family Burkholderiaceae_D; genus Pernthalerella. The sequence continues at coordinate 26,429 of JBDKLN010000187.1, read as the reverse complement.
AAAACCTTCGACCTCGACATTCGGATAGTGGCCCAGCACTTCGCGTGCGATATCGAGCCGCTCTTCCATCGTGAAGAAAGGGCGCTTGGCTTTACTGTCGGCGACGCCGACGATGAGCTTGTCGAACAGGCCGGATGCCCGGCGCACCAGGTCTTCATGACCACGCGTCAGCGGATCGAAGGTACCGGGATATACAGCTGTGACCATGGTGCTGTCCCTTTGGGTTCTTTATTACGGGCAAGATCTTTGCCTGCCCTGTCTCGAGGAAGGCGAATTATGCCTTAATTAACGCCATTGTCATCAAGCATCAACAGGCCAAAACATACTTGCCCGGCCTTGTCGGCCCGCACCACTTGCCAGCCCTGCAGCCAGTCGGCACGCGGCTCGGCAAACGGCTGGTCGGACTCAGCATAGACCAGCCCCCCCGGCCGCAGCAAGCGGCCACAACGCGGCAGCAATTCAGGCAGCAAGTGCAGCCCATACGGCGGGTCGAGGAAGATCAGGTCATAGGGCCCGGACAGGGAAGCCAACTGCCGCAACGCATCGCCTCGAAGCACGTTGATCGCCGTTGCCTGCAATTTGTCGCAGGTAGCCTGTAATTGACGGATGGCAGCCGGATGGGACTCAACCATCGTGACAGCGGCTGCCCCCCGGCTGGCCGCCTCGAAACCGAGCGCGCCGGTACCGGCGAACAAGTCCAGGCAATGGCGGCCCGTCCAATTGCGCTGTTGCAGGTGCTCGAGCCAGTTGAACACCGTTTCGCGCACCCGGTCCGGGGTCGGGCGCAGGCCCTCGAGCTCGGGCACCGGCAACGGCGTGCGCTTCCAGTCACCGCCGATAATGCGCACCTGCCGGGGCGCTCCCGCGTGCCGGGCCGGGCTTTGTTTTTTCAAAAGAAGCTTTCCTGGTTAATCCGTGGTTGCGGTGCCGACCGTCCCGGCTTTTGCATCCTTCGTCTCGGCGCCAACGATGACGGTCACCATGCGATCCATCGCCAGCTTGCGCGCAAAAGCGGCACGGATATCGGCGACCGTGACTTTCGCGACTTTATCCGTCCAGGTGTCGAGATAATCCAGCGGCAACTGGTAATAGCCGATCACCGAGATGTTGTCGAGGATCTTGCGATTATTGTCGATACGCAGCGCAAAACCGCCGATCAGGTTGTCTTTCGCCGCTTTCAGCTCGGCTTGCGTCGGGCCGTCGCGCAGCCACGTCGCAATGCTGTCGCGCACGACCTGCAAGGCCTCATCGCTTTGATCCTTGCGTGTCTGCAGACCGGCCTGATAGGGGCCCTGCTGCAGCATCGGGCTGAAATAACTGTAGGCGCTGTACGCCAGCCCGCGTTGCTCGCGCACCTCCTTGGTCAGGCGCGACACGAAGCCGCCGCCACCGAGGATGTAATTGCCGACCGTCAGCGCATAAAAATCCGGATCGCCACGCGATAGCGCAGGCATGCCGACCAGAATGTGCGATTGCGATGCCGGGTGCGGGATGCGCTCTTCCGCGCGCAGTGGCAGCGTCACCTCGGGCAAGGCTGGCAGCGGCTTGCCATCCGGCGCCGCGGCCGGCAGGCGCACTGTCAATTCGCGTGCAATCGCCTCGGCTTCCGCGCGCGAAATATCGCCGATCATCGAGATCACTGCGGTGCCAGTCACATAGTGCGCGCGATGGAAGGCTTGCAGGTCGTCACGCGTAATGGCCTCGACCGACGCCACCGTCGCCTCGACACCGTAAGGATGGTTGCCATAGGCGAGGCGCCAGAACGCCTTGCTGGCAATCGACTCGGGCTTGGTCAGCGATTCACGGATCGCCGATACGGTGCGCGCTTTGTCACGGGCAAACAGGTCGGCCGGGAAGTTGGGCTGCGCCAGCAATCGCGCGAGCATGCGGACGGCCACGTCGCGCTCGCCCTGCGATACCAGCGTGCGCATCGACATGCCGGCGCGATCGGTGGCCGCGCCGCCACCGCGTTGCGCGGCCACGTCGGCGAGCGCATCGGAGATTTCGGCCTCGCTCATCGCCGCTTCATGGCGACCGTCGGGCAGCGTCGCCTGCCGCAGGCCACGCGCCAGCATCGCATGGGTCAGCGAGGACAGGCCGGCCTTGCCGGCCGGGTCGCGACGGCTGCCGGCATCGAACTCGATGCTGACGTCGAGAATGGGAATCGTGTGGCTTTCGACGAAATAGACGCGCGCGCCATTGTCCAGCGTCCAGTGCTGGATGTTGAGCGCCGCCTGAGCGGGTCCCGCTGCGGTGACAAGCGCGACGATGGTGCCGCAAGCGGCGGCGCGCAGGCGAGGCAAAAGGCGCGCAAGGGCGAACGTGAAGGACATGGTGGTCTTGGTGATTCTGAACATGGGGCGCTCCCGTCAGTGCCGCAGGCCGGGCACGCTGGCCGGTCGGGTCGCCTGTGCTGACATCGGCAACGGCGACAGCGTTGCGACAGTCAGCTGGTCATCGGAAAAATATTTACGTGCCACGGCCTGCACTTGTTCGGGGGTGACGGCCGACAGGCGCTCGATGATGCGGTCGATCTGCTTGTGCGAAATGCCCGCCATTTCCATGGTGCCGATCTCCATCGCTTGCCCGAAAACCGAGTCGCGCTTGTAGACCTGGCTGGCGATCAGCTGGGCTTTCACGCGCCGCAATTCCTGCGCCGACACGCCCTCGTCGGCGACGCGCGCGACCTCGGCACGCAATGCCGCTTCCAGCTTGTCGATGGTCGTGTCCTGCGTGGGCTCGCCCGACATCACGAACATCACCGGCCCGCGCTCCATGCCGTCATAGCCCGCATCAACCGAATTCGCCAGCCGCTCGGTGCGCACCAGCCGCGCTGGCAGGCGCGCATTGTCATAGCCGTCGAGCACTGCCGCCAGCACTTCGAGCGCGAAGGTCTCGTGATCTTTTTCGACGTCATTGAGCTTGGGCACCTTCCAGGCCAGCATCAGGTAAGGGTTCTCTGCGGGTGCCTTCACGGTCACGCGCTTGACACCGGTTTGCAGCGGCTCCTGCTGCGGCCGGGTCACCGGCAAGGGCTTGGAAGGGATGCGGCCGAAATGCTTCTGCGCCAGCGCCAGCACCTGTTTCGCGTCGACGTCACCGGACACCACCAGCGTCGCGTTGTTGGGCGCATACCAGCGGCGATACCAGTCGAGGGCGTCGCTGGCCTTCATGTTTTGCAGGTCGTCCATCCAGCCGACGACAGGATTGCGGTAGGGATGGGCAACCCAGGCGGTCGCATGCATCGCCTCGTTCAGCAGCGACAGCGGCTGGTCGTCGGTGCGCAGCCGGCGCTCTTCCATCACGACACGGATCTCCTTGCCGAACTCGGCCGCATCCATGGTCAGGTTGTGCATGCGGTCCGCCTCAAGCGCCATCACTTTTTCCAGCCGGCTCTTTTCGACTTGCTGGAAGTAGGCGGTGTAATCCTTGCTGGTGAACGCATTCTCGCGGCCGCCCAGTTTGGCTACCCGCTCGCTGAACTCGCCAGGCTTGAGCTGCTTCGTTCCCTTGAACATCATGTGCTCCAGCACGTGCGCAACGCCGGTCACGCCGTTCTGTTCGTCCATGCTGCCGACGCGATACCAGACCATGTGCGCGACGGTCGGCGCACGGTGGTCTTCGTTCACGATGACCTTCATGCCATTGGACAAATGGAATTCCTGCGCCGCAGGGCCGGCGGTGGCACTGCCGGCCGGCAGCAGCGCCAGGCTCAGGAGATTCAGGAGGCTGAACAAGCTGGCAAGCACCAGCGATCCGGGGCGGAAAATCATGGTCATGGCTCTGTTAAAATCACGGGTCACACACGAATGAAAATGCTGCTTCGACGCTGCGTGGTCTGTTGACCCCAGCCGCCGGATTGTAGCCGCCAATTTTTTTCCTCGCAGCGCAGCCCCGGGCCACGATGTTTAGTTTCTTCAAGCGCAAACCCAAAGAACCCACCGCCGCGCCCGCTCCAGCGCCCGAAATCGCCCAGCCAGCCCAGACCGATGCGTCGGCCGGCCTGTCTGCGGGCACGGCGCCCGCTGTTGCCCGGGCTGACCAGGCTCATGCCGCAACGGACGCCGCGGATATCGTGCGCTCCCCAGCCGACCAGGACGCCGACCCGGCCGCCGCAGCGGCCAAGAAGTCGTCCTGGCTGGGCCGCCTGAAGGCCGGCCTGTCGCGCACCTCGTCCGGCATTGCGACGCTGTTCACCGGCACGAAGATCGATGACGACCTGTACGACGAACTGGAGGCCGCGCTGCTGATGGCCGACGCCGGCGTCGAGGCCACCCAGTACCTGCTCGATGCGCTGAAGACGAAAGTGAAGCAGGAAAAGCTTGCCGAGACGGCACAGGTGAAGGCGGCATTGCGCGCCCTGATGATCGACCTGCTTCAGCCCCTGCAAAAGCCGCTGGTACTCGGTCGCGAACAACCGCTGGTGATGATGATCGCGGGCGTCAATGGCGCCGGCAAAACCACCACCATCGGAAAATTGGCCAAGCACATGCAGGCACATGGCCAGAAGGTGCTGCTGGCCGCCGGCGACACCTTCCGAGCAGCCGCGCGCGAGCAGCTGGCGATCTGGGGCCAGCGCAATGGCGTGGACGTGATCGCGCAAGAATCGGGCGACCCGGCAGCCGTGGCCTTCGATGCGGTACAAGCCGGCCGTGCGCGCGGCGCCGACGTGGTGATGATCGATACCGCCGGCCGCCTGCCGACGCAGCTGCACCTGATGGATGAATTGAAGAAGGTGCGGCGCGTGGTCGGCAAGGCGATCGACACCGCACCGCACGAGGTGCTGCTGATCATCGACGGCAACACCGGCCAGAACGCGCTGGCGCAGGTCAAGGCCTTCGACGATGCGCTGTCGCTCACGGGCCTGGTGGTGACCAAGCTCGATGGCACCGCGAAGGGCGGCGTGCTGGCCGCGATCGTCAAGCAGCGCGCCGTGCCGGTGTATTTCATCGGCGTCGGCGAAGGCATCGACGACTTGCAGCCCTTCGTTGCCGAAGAATTTGTCGATGCCTTGCTAGGCTGACCCCATCCCTGAAGAAGAAGGCTCAACGAGGCTGATCGCCCATGTCCATCATTTCTTTCTCCCACGTCTCGAAGACCTACCCGGGCAATGTCCCGGCGCTGGCCGACGTGACCCTCGATATCAATGAGGGCGAACTGGTCTTCCTGGCCGGCCCGTCAGGCGCCGGTAAATCAACGCTGCTGAAGCTGATCGCCGGTATCGAGCGCCCTACCGGCGGCGTACTGCTGGTCAGCGGGCAGGACATGCGCAAGCTCAACCGTGCGACGCTGCCTTACCTGCGCCGCAAGCTCGGCCTGATCCTGCAACAACACCGCCTGCTGAACGACCGCAGCGTGCTGCAGAACGTGATGATGCCGCTGGTCGTCGGCGGCGCGACGCCGGCCGAAGCCGCGCAACGCGCGAAAGTCGCGCTCGACCGCGTCGGACTGGCGGCGAAGGGCGACCTGCCGCCGCAGGCGCTGTCCGGCGGCGAACAGCAGCGGGTGTCGATCGCGCGCGCCGTGGTGCACAAGCCGCGCATCATCCTGGCCGACGAGCCGACCGCCAACCTCGACCGCGAGAGCGCGCGCGTGGTGCTCGACATGCTGCAGGCCTTCAACGCCGCTGGCGTGACCTGCATCATCTCCACCCACGACGAGCGCCTGCTGCAGCGGGCCGACCGCGTGGTACTGCTTGAACACGGCAAGGTCGTCGCCATGCACGACGCCAGCAGCGAGGTGGGCGCATGAAGACCTGGATCCGCGAACATTCGATGGCCCTAAGTGCCGCCATGGCACGCATCCGCAGCATGCCGGGCAGCTTTGGCTTCAACGTACTGGTGATTGCGTTGGCACTGATGCTCCCGCTGGCTGGCCTGACCTTGCTGGAGAACTTGCGGCCGGTGTCGCGTGAACTGGCGGTCGAACCCGAGATCAGCGTATTCCTGGCCACCGATGTGGCGCGCGACCGCGCGCAGGCGATTGCCGATGACATTCGGCTGGCTGCGAAACAGGCCGGCGTATCGGCCAAACTCGACTACATCCCGCGCGAAAAGGCGCTGGACGCGATGAAAGCGCGCGCCGGACTCGGCGACGTGGTGGCGGCGCTGGGCAGCAATCCTTTGCCCGATGCCTACGTGGTGCGCATCGCCGGCGCCGGCCATGGCGAGGGCGACGATGCCGCGGCGCCGGCACGTATCGAAAAGCTCGCGGCCGCGCTGCAACAGGTCGCGGGCATCGAGACCGTGCAGCTGGATGCGGCCTGGGTCAAGCGGCTGGCGGCGCTGCTGCAGCTGGCCTCGTCGGTGCTGGCATTGCTGGCAGCGACGCTGTGCGGCGTGGTGCTGGCCGTGGTCTTCAACACGATCCGCCTGCAGATCGTGACCCAGCACGAAGAAATCGGTGTCGCGCGGCTGCTGGGCGCGACCGATGCCTTTGTCGCGCGGCCGTTCTACTACATGGGCGGGGTGCTGGGGCTGGCCGCCGGCGCGCTGGCGTTGCTGGCCGTGGTGGGCGCGCTGGCGCTGCTCAATACCTCGGTCGGCCAGTTGGCCAGCCTGTATGGCTCGGCCTTCCTGCTGCAGCCGCTGAATGCCCAGACAGTGGCCGGGCTGCTGGCCGCCAGTGCTGCGCTGGGCGTGCTGGGCGCGGCGCTGTCGGTGCGTCGCGCACTGCGCAGCGCCGAATGACCCGACGTTTTCCCGCGCGCCACCCCCGAGGCCCCGTTCCACCCCCGGCAAACGCCGGGGGCGGGTCTGGTCGGCCCCTTGTTGACGGACTTTGCGAACCGCAGGCCGGACTTCCCGCCGGTGCTGGCACTTTTCCCGCTGTTGCCGGTCTGACAAACATCCCTGTTCATTCAACCGATTTTCCCGTTTCATCGCCGGGATTAGCACTCGACACGCGAGAGTGCTAATATTGATCTGTCGGGACTGCCATGGATGGCGTCCCCCGAGTCCCATACAGGAGAAACAATGACAGCTATGTCCGCATCGTCTGCACTTGTGCCGGCTGGTCGCTCGGCACTGGCTCTCGGTTTTTCGGGCAACCTGGGCAACCTGGATGCCTACATCTCGTCGGTCAACCGCCTGCCGATGCTGTCGCAGGAGGAAGAGACTGCGCACGCCCGCAAGCTGCGCGATGAAGGCGACCTGGCCGCCGCGCAACAGCTGATCCTGTCGCACCTGCGACTGGTGGTGTCGATCGCGCGCGGCTATCTCGGCTATGGCTTGCCGCATGCCGACCTGATCCAGGAAGGCAACGTCGGCCTCATGAAGGCCGTCAAGCGCTTTGACCCGGAACAGGGCGTGCGCCTGGTCTCGTATGCGATGCACTGGATCAAGGCCGAAATCCACGAATACATCCTGCGCAACTGGCGCATGGTGAAGCTGGCCACGACCAAGGCGCAGCGCAAGCTGTTCTTCAACCTGCGCAGCCACAAGACCAGCCTCGACGCGATGTCGCCGGAACAGGTCGACCAGCTGGCGCAGACGCTGAACGTCAAGCGCGAAGAAGTGATCGAGATGGAAACCCGCATGTCGGGCCGCGACGTCGCACTGGAAGCACCAAGCGACGACGATGACGACAACAAGTTCTCGCCGATCGCTTACCTGTCGGCCGAGCATTCGGAGCCGCTGAAGGTGCTGGAGGCGCGCCAGTACGATCGCCTGCAGTCCGAAGGCCTGGAGCAGGCGCTGTCGCAACTGGATGCGCGTTCGCGCCGTATCGTCGAGGCGCGCTGGCTGGCGAATGACGATGGCTCGGGTGCGACCCTGCATGAGCTGGCTGACGAGTTCGGCGTATCGGCCGAGCGCATTCGCCAGATCGAGTCGGCGGCAATGAAGAAGATGAAAGCTGCACTCGCCGCCTACCAATAAGCAGCGATGCATTAGCCGCCGCCGGAAAACAAAACGCGTCCCTCGGGACGCGTTTTTTTATGGGCCGACGGGACGACTGCGCCGGATCAGGCGCCGGCCAGGATCAGCTTGATGTCGTGCAGTATGGCCTGCGGGCCCTGTCCGCTACGCACGAACAGGCGGATGCGCCCTTGCGCATCGTACACATAGCTGCCCGCCGTATGGTCGACGCTGTAGCCGCCCCCCTGCTTGTTGGCCACTTTCTGCACGAACAGCTTATAGTCCTTTTGCAGCTTCATCGTCTGCTCGGTGCTGCCGTACAAACCGACAAAGCTGGGATCGAAGGCGGGCACGAAGTCGGCCAGCGCCTGCTGCGTGTCACGCTCCGGATCAACGGTGACGAACAATACCTGCAACTTGTCGCCGTCGGTGCCCAGCTCTTTTTTCACTGCCGCCATTTCAGCCAGTGTCGTCGGGCATACGTCCGGACAGTGCGTGAAACCGAAAAATACGACGACGATCTTGCCTGTGTAATCGGCCAGCGTGCGCTTCTGCCCGGTGTGATCGGTCAGCTCGAAGCCTTGTGCATAATCGATGCCAGTCACGTCAGTGCTGTTGAAGGCCGCTTTCGGTACCGGTGGCTTGTTGTCGCAGGCGACTGTCGCCATCGAACAGGCGATCGCGCAAACCAGTACGCGACTCCAGCGCATCAGCTGCTTGCGCATGCTGTTCTCCTTAGAATGAAGATCAGTAAGGGATATAGTGGTCGATCAACAATGCCGCGAACAGCAGCGACAGGTAGATGATCGAAAAAGCAAAGGTCTTGCGCGCGACGAGGTCGTCATAGTGCTTCCACAACCGCCAGGCATACCACAGGAAGATCGCGCCCAGCACGACGGCCGAGGCGAGGTAGAGCAGGCCACTCATGCGCACCGCAAACGGCAGCATGGTGGTCGCGAACAGCGCGATCGTGTACAGCCAGACATGGAAGCGCGTGAACTCCATGCCATGCGTGATCGGCAGCATCGGCAAGCCCGACTTTGCATAGTCATCACGGCGATACATGGCCAGCGCCCAGAAATGCGGCGGGGTCCAGATGAAGATGATCAGCACCAGAATCCACGCTTGCATCGGCACATCGTTGGCAATCGCAGCCCAGCCCAGTGCCGGCGGCATTGCGCCGGACAGGCCGCCGATGACGATGTTTTGCGGCGTCGCCGGCTTGAGGATGATGGTGTAGATGACCGCGTAGCCGACGAAGGTCGCGAACGTCAGCCACATGGTCAGCGGGTTGACCAGCGTGTAAAGCACCCACATGCCGATGCCACCGATGATGCCGGAGAAAACGAGCGTCTGCGGCACGGTGATCTCGCCGCTGGCCAACGGGCGGCGCGCGGTGCGTGCCATGCGCGCATCGATCTCGCGTTCGACCAGGCAGTTGACGGCAAATGCCGCGCCGGCCAGCAGCCAGATGCCGATGGTGGCCGCGATCAGTACGCGCCAGTCGGGCAGGCCGGGCACGGCGAGGAACATGCCGATCACGGCGCAGAACACCGCCAGCTGCGTGACACGCGGCTTGGTCAGCGCCCAATACTGGGCGATACGGTTCGGCTGGGCAGTGAGGGTCGTCATGGATGAAACGGGAATTCTCAGGCGGGAGACAGCGTGGTCCGGGAGGCTGCGCCTGTGCTCGCCGGATGCAGGGAGAGGCGATAGTTTAGCATGACGAGCAACAGCACCGAGAGCGCCGCGCCGGCGTTATGCAGCACGGCCAGCGCCAGCGGCCAGTTGAAAACAACGGTCGCGATGCCGGAACAGAACTGCAGCGCAATCAGTCCCAACAGCAGGCGTCCGAGCTTCTGCAAGCCGTCAATGGATGCCGCGCGCCACGCCGTCCAGCCGACCAAGGCCAGCACCACCAGCGCAAAGCAGCGATGCACCCAATGCACCGCCACCAGCGCCTCGAACGGCAGGTAATCGCCGCCAGCAGTCATGCCGAGGTGGCGCCACAGTGTGAAGCCATGCGCAAAGTCCATGACCGGCATCAGTTCGCCACGGCACAGCGGGAAACTGCCGCAGGCCAGCGCTGCGTAGTTGGTACTGACCCAGCCACCGAGCGCCACTTGCACGAAGGCGGCGGCCAAGGCAATGGCCGCCGCCAGACGAAGACGGGACGCGGCAGCCGCCACGCCAGGGAACTCGCTCTGGCGCATCGCGTGCCAGGCCAGCAGCGCCAGCAAGGACATGCCCAACAGCAGGTGTGTGGTGACGATGACGGGTTGCAGCTTCAGGGTGACGGTCCATGCGCCGAACGCGCCCTGCACGCAGACGAACAGCAGCAACAGCGCAGGCAACTGCGGCGCGTGACGTGGCTGCCGTTCACGCTGCCATAAACGGATGGATGCCACCAGCGTGACGATGATCAGCAAGCCGACGGCCATCGCCAGATAGCGGTGGATCATTTCTATCCAGGCTTTGAACACGGTCACGGGACCCGTCGGCATGGCAGCCTCTGCCGCGCTGATGTCTTCGTGCGCAAGGAAGGGATTGGCTTCACCGTAGCAGCCGGGCCAGTCGGGGCAACCGAGGCCGGAATCGGTCAGCCGCGTGAAGGCGCCAAACACGATCAAATCGAAGGTAAAGAACACCATCACCCACGCCAGCTTGCGATAGCGGTCGGTGCCGCGCGACAGGTAGACGATGGTCAGTGGCACGGTGGCCACCAGCAGCGCCTTTACCGCAAGTAATAGCAGCATGGTCGTTGAATCCGAAGTGGTCAGATCAGGTGTCGAGAGGCATAGGCCCGCGCCGGTCGGCGCTGGCCGTCCAGAACTGGCCGCTTAGCCGATGCTCGACGCCTTTAGCAACTTGATGATGTCTTTCTTGATCTTGTTGGCATCCGGCGCTTTCGGCCAACGCATCATCAGATTGCCCAGCGGGTCGATCATGTAGAGGTGCTCAGCCACATTGCCGCCCGTCGGCACCGGCAGCCAGGCCGCCAGCTTTTTTGCATCGACGCGCAGGATGCGGGTACCGTCATACTCCTTGATCAATTCGGTAGCGATCGGCTGATCGTCGAGTACCAGCCAGACGCGCTCGACCCGTTCCATTTCCTTGCCCTGCGCGAGGCGCAGCTGGCGTTGCCAGTACAGCTTCTCGGTGCAGGGCTGGGCGCAGGCGGCGACATCGGCTTGCAGCATCAGCCATTTGCCTGCGTAGTCCTTCAGCGAGGCCGGCTTGCCGTCGAGCGTGGTCGCCCCGAGGTCGGGGATCGGGTAATTGCGGGGGTCGATCAGTTCGCCATAGTTGTTGCGCGCCTGCGGCTTGATCACGTAATAGGTCAGGTAAGACAACATGATCGGCGCCGCGCAGACGGCCAGCACCAGGAACAGCGTCCAGTTGGTGCGGCGCTTGACCTCGGCCGGTGCCGGTGCGGCGGGCGGGTTGGCGGGATCAGGCTTGTTCATTTCGTTTGCTTGCACTTCGAATTCCCGTGATCAGGTAAAACAGGAAAGCCACGGCAGCCAGTGCATACCACTGGAACGCGTAGCCGCGGTGTTTGTCGACGCCGGCTGACGGTGCCGGCCAGTCACGCACGAGGCCATCGTGCGTGTCATTGCGCTGCTCGATTATAAAAGCGTGGACATGCAGGCCGCTGGCGGCCGCGAATGCGGCCGGGTCAATGTTTTGCAACAGGGCGCCGGGCTTGACGGCCGAGGCCTCGCCCAGCTGCATCACGCGCGTCGCATGGCTGCGCACGCCGCCTTCGATGTGCTGCCGGCCCTTGGGCACGGCGACGTCCGGGATGCGCGTCCGATCGGCCGGATCGCGCGGGAACCAGCCACGCGCGACCAGCACGATGTCGCCGCTGTCGGCGATCCGCAGCGGCATCAGCAAGTAGAAGCCGGACTGCGCGCCGTGCGGGCGGTTCTCGAGGTACAAAGGCCAGTCGGCGAGGAATTCACCCTCGGCATTCACGCGCCGGAATTCTTCCGGCTGCTGGCCGGGCTTGAGGCTGGCGGCCGCGATCGGTGCGAGCTTGCTGCGCTCGACGATTGCCTGCTCGATGGCGAGCTTCTCCTCAGCACGGCGCGTTTGCCAGTTGCCCAGCGAGATACCCGTCGCGACGACCAGCGCCGTCGCGATCAGGGGTATCCAGCGCAGGCGGATGGGCAGTCGCATCACAGGCATTACAATCGAGGGTATTGGTTCAATTAGCGGCGCTTGACCGCGTTATGCCGGCGCGTCCGGCCATGGAATTCCGAATGAAAATCTTTGTCGCCATCGCCTTCATCCTGATCATCGGCAGCCTCGGTTCGGCGCTCGTGTTCCTGATGCGTGACAAGGGCCGCAGCAATCGCACCGTGCAAGCGCTCGCATTTCGGGTCGGCTTCTCGATTGCACTGTTCATCCTGCTGCTGGTGATGCACCGGATGGGCTTGATACAGCCGACCGGGATTATCTATTAAATCCCGCACGCCGGCACACCGGCCGGACCGCCGACGATGAGGCTGAGTGCTGGACATCCGTGCAACATGCTCCGCCCCATGAAAAAAGCCGCACCGAAGTGCGGCTTCTTCTTTGGCGGGTACCGATTACATCCAGTACACGACGACGTACAGACCAAGCCAGACGACGTCGACGAAGTGCCAGTACCAGGCGGCGCCTTCGAAGGCGAAGTGGTGGTCAGCCGTGAAGTGGCCCTTCATCAGGCGATACAGCACGACGGACAGCATGATGCCGCCCATGGTCACGTGGAAGCCATGGAAACCGGTCAGCATGAAGAAGGTCGAGCCGTAGATGCCGGAGGTCAGCTTCAGGTTCAGTTCATGGTAGGCATGCATGTATTCATAAGCCTGGAAGCCCATGAAGGTTGCGCCCAGCAGGATGGTGACGAACAGCCACAACGCGGCCTTGCTGCGCTCACTGGCGCGCAGGGCATGGTGCGAAATGGTCAGCGTCACGCCCGAGGTCAGCAGCAGTGCGGTGTTGATGGTCGGGATCGGGAACGGGCCCATGGTCTCGAACTTCTCGATGGTACCTGCCGGACCGGTGTTGCCCCACACGGCAGCGAAGTCAGGCCACAGCAGCTTGTGGTCCAGGTCGGCCAGCCACGGCATCGTGATCGCACGGGCGTAGAACAGCGCGCCGAAGAAAGCACCAAAGAACATCACTTCGGAGAAGATGAACCAGCTCATGCTCCAGCGATACGAGGTATCGATGCGGGCGTTGTACAGGCCGCCTTCGGATTCAGCGATCGCGTCGCCGAACCAGTTATACAAAATGAACAGGGCGGCGATGATGCCGACGATGTTCAGAGGCTTGCCCCAGCCGAGGCCATTGACCCAGCCCGACGCACCGATCATGGTGGCCAGCATGGCCGTGCCCATCAGGACCGGCCACTGAGACGGACCGGGAACGAAATAATAGGGCGCGTGGCCTTGTTGAGTACTCATCTACTTCCCCTGATTAAAGATTATCCAGCTACTACCAACTTCACAACCATCAGCAGGCCGATCACGAAGAGCACTGCGGCAACGATGCCGGCAATGATCACGTGCAGCGGATTGAGCTTTTGCGTATCTTCTTCGTAGGCGCTGTTCTTGCGCACGCCAAAGAAGGACCACAGCACTGCTTTCACCGTCTGGCCAAACGACATCTGTCGCTGGGTCGCCTGTTTCAAATCATCCATGACGCGCTCCTAGCTTCCCTTTTTCGCGCCGACTTCAAAGAACGTGTACGACAACGTGATCGTCTTGACATTCTTCGGCAACGCCGAATCGATGTAGAAGCTGACCGGCATTTGCCGCGCTTCTTTCGGCCCGAGGGTCTGTTGCTTGAAGCAGAAGCATTCCAGTTTCTTGAAGTGCTGCGCCGCCTCTTGCGGGGCATAGCTCGGGATCGCTTGCGCTTCCATGGCCCTGCCCTGCGTATTCACGACTTCGTAGATCACCTGCGCCATTTCGCCCGGGTGCACCTGCAGGCTTGCGACTGCAGGCTTGAACCGCCAGGGACCGGTGGTGTTCGCATCGAACTCCACGGTGATGGTCCGGCTGGCGTCCACCTGGGTGTTGGCCGTCTTGTTGTTCAGCGTTTCCTGAACCGCCAGGACGTTGATGCCGGTGAGCTCACAAATTTTTTTGTACAGCGGTACCAGCGAATAACCAAAACCGAACATCAGCACGGCGATCAGCAACAACTTGCCGAGCATCCGCGCATTCTTGCGCCCGCGGCGCCCCGATTGCTGGCGCGCGTCCTGTACGTCGCTCATCCGGCCCTCAGCGCAGCAGCGATTGCTTGATGATCACGCCGAGGAAAAATGCCACCGCGACGGACAACAGAATCAGCGCGGTGCGCAGGTTCCCTGGTTTCTTCTGGTCAGACATTGGTACTTTGTTTCGCCGGCGGCCGAAGCCGCCGGCTTTGTTGCATCAGTTTCCGAATTACCGGAACTTCAGATTACTTCACGACCGGCGGGGTCTCGAAGGTGTGGAACGGCGCCGGGCTCGGCACGGTCCACTCGAGGCCTTCTGCGCCATCCCAAGGCTTGGTCGCGGCCTTCTCGCCGCCACGGATCGACGGCAGCACCACGAACAGCAGGAAGTACACCTGCGACAGGCCGAAGCCGAACGCGCCGATGGTTGCGATCATGTTGAAGTCGGTGAACTGCGCAGCATAGTCAGCATAACGACGCGGCATGCCCGCCAGACCCAGGAAGTGCATCGGGAAGAAGGTCACGTTGAACGAGATCATCGAAGCCCAGAAGTGGATCTTGCCGCGGGTCTCGTTGTACATGAAGCCGGTCCACTTCGGGCCCCAGTAGTAGAAGCCTGCGAACAGAGCGAACAGCGAGCCTGCCACCAGCACGTAGTGGAAGTGCGCCACCACGTAGTAGGTATCCTGCAGCTGGATGTCGATCGGGGTCATTGCGCAGATCAGGCCGGTGAAGCCGCCCATCGTGAACACGAAGACGAAGCCGATGGCCCACAGCATCGGCGATTCGAAGCTCATCGAACCCTGCCACATGGTGGCGATCCAGTTGAACACTTTCACGCCGGTCGGCACAGCGATCAGCATGGTGGCGTACATGAAGAACAGCTGCGACGTCACCGGCATGCCGGTGGCGAACATGTGGTGCGCCCAGACGATGAACGACAGGATCGCGATCGACGCGGTTGCGTACACCATCGATGCATAACCGAACAGCGGCTTGCGTGCGAAGGCCGGGATGATCTGCGACACGATACCGAAGGCCGGCAGAATCATGATGTAGACCTCGGGGTGACCGAAGAACCAGAAGATGTGCTGGTACATGACCGGGTCACCGCCGCCAGCGGCGTTGAAGAACGAGGTACCGAAGTGACGGTCGGTCAGGGTCATGGTGATGGCACCGGCCAGAACCGGCATCACGGCGATCAGCAGGTAGGCAGTGATCAGCCAGGTCCAGCAGAACATCGGCATCTTCATCAGGGTCATGCCAGGCGCGCGCATGTTCAGGATGGTGGTGACGATGTTGATCGAGCCCATGATCGACGAGGCGCCCATGATGTGCACCGCGAAGATGGCCATGTCCATGCCGATGCCCATCTGGGTGGTCAGCGGTGCGTACAGGGTCCAGCCTGCCGCCGTCGCGCCGCCCGGCACCAGGAACGAACCTGCGAGCAGGATCGCTGCCGGCGGCAGCAGCCAGAACGAGAAGTTGTTCATGCGCGCGAACGCCATGTCGGATGCGCCGACTTGCAGCGGGATCATCCAGTTGGCGAAGCCGACGAAGGCCGGCATGATCGCGCCGAACACCATGATCAGGCCGTGCATCGTGGTCAGCTGGTTGAAGAACTCCGGCTGGAACAGCTGCAGGCCCGGCTTGAACAGTTCGGAACGAATGCCCAGTGCCAGCACGCCGCCGGTCAGCAGCATGACGAACGAGAACCACAGGTACAGGGTACCGATGTCCTTGTGGTTGGTCGCAAACAACCAGCGCTGCCAGCCGTGCGGGTGATGGTCGTCGTGCGCGTGGTCGGCGCCGTGACCGTGTGCGTGATCAACGGTAGTGCTCATGTATTTCTCCTGATTTCTCGATTACTTGCGCGCAGCCAGGACTTCGGCCGGTTGGACGAGGTTGTCTTCCGGCTTGTTACCGAAGGAATTACGGGTGTAGGTGATGACAGCCGCGATTTCGGTATCCGACAGGGTGGCCTTCCAGGCCGGCATGCCGTTCTTGCCGTTCAGCAGGATGCCGATCTGACCTTCCTGTGCACCGTTCACGACTTGCGAACCTGCCAGTGCCGGGAACGCGCCCGGAACGCCGGCGCCGTTGGCCTGGTGGCAGGCCACGCAATTTGCCGCGTACACTTTTTCGCCGCGGGCAGCCAGTTCGGAGGCAGTCCAGGTCTTGTTCGGGTCGTCGGCCTTGGCAGCCATGTTCTTCTTCTGCTCGCCTACCCACTTCGCGTAGTCCTGCTCGGACACGACGTTGACGACGATCGGCATGAACGCGTGCTCTTTGCCGCACAGCTCGTAGCAGTTGCCGCGGTAGACGCCGACTTTCTCTGCCTTGAACCAGGTGTCGCGCACGAAGCCCGGGATCGCATCCTGTTTCACGCCGAAGGCCGGCACGCCCCAGGCGTGGATGACGTCGTTGGCAGTGGTGACGATACGGATCTTCTTGTTGACCGGGACGACCAGCGCGTTGTCGACTTCGAGCAGGTAGTTGTCGCCACGCGGTGCGTTGGCTTCGACCTGGTCACGCGGGGTCGACAGGGCCGACAGGAAGGAGATGCCTTCGCCTTCGCCCTTGATGTAGTCATAGCCCCACTTCCACTGCATGCCGGTCGCCTTGATGGTGATATCGGCGTTGGAAGTATCCTTCATGGCGACCACGGTCTTGGTGGCCGGCAGGGCCATCAGCACGACGATCAGGAACGGGACGATGGTCCACGCGATCTCGACGGCGGTGCTTTCGTGGAAGGACGCAGCCTTGTAGCCCAGCGACTTGCGGTGCTTCAGGATGGAGTAGAACATCACGCCGAAAACGGCGATGAAGATCGCGACGCAAATCACGATCATCCAGATGTGCAACTGGTAAATGTCGGCAGCGATGGCGGTGACCGGTGCCTGGAAGTTCAGCTCGTTCACGGCCGGACCACCGACCATGTCATTGACTGCAAACGACGAACCGGCAACCAGCAGGCCAGCGGCAGCCAACATCGAGTGGAAGAGGCGCTTCGCGTAGTTCATATTTTCCTCAAATGCCTATTGAAATCTGTTTGTTTGATCCTACTTACTGCCGGCACGGTAGCCGATCAGTTCATTCTTGAGTTCCTGCGCAAATGCCCGCCGCTTTTGTTCGGTCAGGTATCTGCCCACTTCAACCCGGTCGCCATCAGCTTCGAGGCCAATCAGGCCATGCCTGATATCTGGCAGCTCAACCCGGGTCCGTTGCGGATTCATCCAGTACTGGCTGACTTGCTCCGCCTGCACCAGCTGCACCACCAGACCTTCGTCGCCGAGGGCGATCAACTCCCGATCGGTCGCATGGCGCGCAAAGTACATGAAGGCAACGCCAACGGCCGCCATCTCCAGCACTGAAAACACCAACACGAGCCAGGCACCGTGCACCACGAAGTAGCTGGCGACGAGGAACGAAGCCACGCACAACGCCATGTACGCCTCGGCCAGCTGGCGAGGCGTAATCGAGCAATTTTTCTTCAAAATCCACTCACGCGTCGCCATCGGACAACACTCTGTTCGAATATTGTTCAGCAGTTCACTAGCTCAAAGCTCGCGGAGTATAAGCCAAAAGACTAAGCCAAGCCAAGCAGAAAGCCTGAGAAATCAAGGGCGAGCGCCGGTTTTGCGTACGTTGTCGTCACATTTTGCGTGTGACAGTCAATTTCGCTTCAAATCGAAACGAATGATCGACTCACCCGCCGCCGTCACCCTCGCCCGCGGCTTGAAGGCGTGGCCGTAGATGACTTCGATGGTCAATGGTAGTGTGCCATCTGGTCGTTGCATTGCCATTAAGGCATCAATCATCGTTTGCCACGTGCCCCGACCTTGCAAACTTTTGACGCGGCTAAACAAAGGGTTGCCCCCGAAGGCCCGCACATCGGCCAGCAGCTTGTCTGTTGTCGAATAGGTAATCGTCAGCTTTTCCATGTCCATCACCGGCGTCTCAAAACCGGCAGCCACCAGCATGTCGCCGTAATCGTGCAAATCGACAAACGGCAACACATGCGCGTCCCGACCGCCCTCACCGCCATCGGCAGCGCCGACCCGCCCCGTGGCCGCAAATGCCGCGCGCAATTCCTTGAAGGTGTCGGGGCCGAAACAGCAGAACATCAGCAGGCCATCGGTTCGCAGCACGCGCGCCCATTCGCGGATCACCGCATGCGGCTGCGGATGCCAGTGCAATGCAAGGTTGGACCACAAGAGGTCGATGCTGGCCGGTGGCAGCGGCAGCCGGCCAAAATCGGCGCAGGCCAGCGCCGCGCCCCCCGTTGCGCCGGCGCGCGACACCAACAAGCGCGCCAGCACGCGCTGCATGCCGGAGGCTGATTGCGCGACGGCGCGCCGTGCCTCGGCCAGCATCGCAGGTGATGCATCCATGCCCACCAAGGCAGCGTGCGGGAAGGCCTGGTGCAAACCCAGCAAGTCCTGCCCCTCGCCACAGCCCGCATCCAGGATGCGCGATGGCCGGGTCTTGATCAGCGCAAGGCGCTCGAACATCCGGCCGGCAATCTCGCGCCGCAAAAATTGCGACTCGGCCACCCGTGACGGCTGCGCGAACAGCTGACGCACGCGGGCCACGGAGATGGGCGCAATCTGTGGCGAAGAATCGGATTCGTTGGGCGGCAGGGACATGCGGGAGCGCACGCGCGAGGGCAATGAAATAATCGCGCGCAGTTTACCGCAGCCGCGCGAGCGCCAGCATGCCCCTCTCATCTTCGTTGCGAACATGGGCCGATCGGCTAGTGCCCGGATGCTGCGCACTGTGCGGCGGCGACGGCCCAAGGACGCTCTGCGCCGGCTGTTCCGATCGACTGCTGCGGCCCGTCGCACGACGCTGCATGCGCTGCGCGCTGCGATGGGTCGGGCCCGCCCCCGCCGCCACGCCCGATCACAAGGCCGGCCATGCGGACGACGAAAGCGGCCGGGATGACACAGGCGGCACCTGCCCCGCGTGCACGCGTGACCCGCCGTCATTTGACCGAACGCTGGCGCTCGTCGATTATTCGCCGCCGGTCGACCGGCTGCTGCAAAACCTGAAGTTCCGCGGACAGCTACCGCTGGCCACGGCCCTCGGCACGTTGCTGGCGCGTGCAGCCGCCACACTCCCCGCTGTCAATGCCATGGCAGCTGCACGGACAGGTTCCGCATTGCCCTTGCTGCTGCCGGTACCGCTGTCACGCGAACGCCTGGCCGAGCGCGGGTTCAATCAGGCGCATGAGATTGCGCGCCCGCTGGCGAGGATACTGCGCTTGAAGATCGCTATGGGTGTCTGCGTTCGCTCCCGGCATACCGATGCCCAAGCGACGCTGACGATGGACGAGCGGCGGGTTAATATGCGCGGCGCATTTGCCGTGCTGCAGCGGCAGGCCCTCATCGGCAAGACGGTATTCGTCGTCGATGATGTGATGACCACCGGCCACACGCTGGAGTCGCTGGCCTCCTGCCTGAAGCGTCATGGCGCTGCGCATGTCTTCAACTTTGTGATTGCCCGCACGCCGGCGCGTTGATGCGCACTGCGGCGCGCGGGCCGGAGCCCGTCGTGTTTCATGTCGTTCTGGTCGAACCCGAGATACCACCCAATACCGGCAACGTGATCCGGTTGTGCGCCAATACCGGTGCGCAATTGCATCTGGTCGAGCCGCTCGGATTTCCGCTGGATGATGCGCGCATGCGACGCGCTGGCCTCGACTATCACGAGTTTGCAGCAATGCGGGTGCACAAGGACTGGGCTGCCTTCCTTGCCGACGCCCATCCCGATCCGCAACGCATCTTCATCTTCACCACGCACGGATCGAGCGTGTTTTCATCGCTGCAGTTCCGGCCCGGCGATGTATTGGTATTTGGTTCGGAAACGCGCGGACTGGCCCCGAGCTTCCGCGACAGCTTCCCGAAAGAACAGCGCATACGGTTACCGATGCAACCCGGGAATCGCAGCCTGAATCTGTCAAACACGGTGGCCGTGACCGTGTTCGAAGCCTGGCGCCAGCAAGGCTACGCAGGCGGAAGCTGAAGCTTGCGATCGGCGATCCCCGGTCGCGCTGACCTGGGATTGCCGCCTACGGACGAGTGGCCCGCGCATCGCTGCACGCTGCACACTATAATTTGCACCATCGGACCGATCGTGGCTTCGCACCGGAGGGGGCGTCTTGCCACCCAAGACCGGTCCATCACCTTGACAGGAGTTCCCATGAAACTGCGCCTCTCGCTCGCCCTCGCACTTCCGTTGTCATTGGCCCTGGCCACGGGCATTGCGCATGGACAGGCCGCCGTCGATGGCGCCTTTGCGCGCGCCACCGCGGGCAAGCAAGCCAATGGCGCAGCTTACCTGCAGCTGTCGGCAAAAAGCGATGACGCGCTGCTGTCGGCCAGCGCGCCCGTGGCTGCGAAGACCGAGATTCACACGATGAGCATGGAAGGTGACGTGATGAAAATGCGCGCGCTCGACAAGCTGGAGATCAAGGGCGGCGAAAAGATCGCCATGCAGCCCGGCGCAGGCGCACACATCATGCTGATGGGCCTCAAGCAGCCACTGAAGGCCGGCGAGACCTTCCCGCTGACGCTGAATTTCCGCAAGGCCGGCAAGGTGACCGTGGAGGTGACGGTGAAAGAGCTCGCGATGCAGGGCAAGGGTGGCAATGCACACGATCACGATAGCCACGACCACCACCACCACCACCACGACTGACACCGGCGGGACTCAGGCGCCGGCACCAACGTATGCGGGTCACAGGCCCTGCCACTTGCGTGCGTCGTAGTGCCGATAGATGCTGCGCCTGCGGCCATCCCCGAACAGCACCGCATCAAAGGCGTCGCGCCGCGTTCCCTCGACTTCCCTGCCGGGCCTGCCAATCGGCATGCATGGCCACCGCCATTGCCGAAATTCATCGGCAATGGACATCAGGCAGCGGTCAGGCCGCCGCCGGCGCTTCCGCTGCAGCGACGCGGGCTGCCGTTTCCTTGCGATAGCGGTTCAGGTCTTGCACAGTCTCGAAAGTACGCTCGAACAGCAGCGACAAATTGTGCAGGATACGGTCGACGACTTTCTTTTCCCATGCGCCGTCAAAGCGGATCTGTTTGTCCAGCCATGCTTCGAGCCAGTCCGGATCCGGCAGGCGGCTTTGCACGGTGTCGTTCGGGAACAGCGCCTGGTTCACGTGCAGGTTGGTCGGATGCAGCGGCTTGTCGGTGCGACGCGCCGACGCCATCAGCACGCCGATCTTCGCGAATGCAGCACGGGCCACGTCGCCGGCTTCGCCGAGCGCCTTCTTCATGTAGCGCAAGTAGGCACCACCGTGGCGCGCCTCATCCTGGCTGATGGTCTTGTAGATATGCTTGATCACCGGCTCGGTATGCCATTCAGCCGCGCAGCGATACCAGTGGTTCAGACGCACCTCGCCGCAGAAGTGCAGCATCAGCGTCTCTAGCGGTGGCGCGGGATCGAACTCGAAACGCACGTTGTGCAGTTCTTCTTCGGTCGGCACCATGTCCGGACGGAAGCGACGCAGGTATTCCATCAGCACCAGCGCATGCTTTTGCTCTTCGAAAAACCAGACTGACATGAACGCGCAGAAATCGCTGTCGTGGCGGTTATCGCGCAAGAACATTTCGGTGGCTGGCAATGCCGCCCATTCGGTGATCGCATTCATTTTGATCGTCCGGGCTTGCTCATCCGTGAGCAGGGTGGCATCAAACTGATCCCATGGAATGTCCTTCTCCATGTTCCAGCGGACTTGTTCGAGCGAGCGGAAGAGTTCAGGAAACAGCATGGTCGTTTTCGCCTTTATTGCAGTGCAGCGATTCTATCAATAAAGCGTGACAGTTCGATTGCCGGATATGTAAATCCAAAGATTATTCTTGCAAACTTGCCATTAGCAAGCTGTCGGCCCTCGGCCCAAGCCGGAGGGGCGATGGTGGGTCACTTAAGCGAAACGCTGCGGGTTTCCGCGAAACCGTTACAAGGCGTCCAGTCTCGCCAGCATCGTCGTCGCTTGCGCGCGGATCGCGTGGCGCTCATCGGCGGACAGCTTTTGCAAATTCTTTGCCATCAGTGCGGTACGCGGATTTGCTGACAGGGCTTGTTCGTGCTTGTCGATGAAATGCCAATACAGGGTCGTGAACGGACAGGCGCCCTCGCCACTGCGGCGCGCCGGATCGTAGCGACAGCCGCTGCAGTAGTTGCTCTGGCGCTGAATGTATGCGCCGCTGGCGATGTAGGGCTTGCTGGTGAAGCGCGCGCCGCATGCATGCAAGGCCATGCCGGCGGTATTGGGCAGCTCCACCCATTCGATCGCATCGACATAGATCGCCAGGTACCAGTCGCAGACCTGCTGCGGCGACAGTTCGGCCAGCGTCGCGAAATTCCCGGTCACCATGAGCCGCTGAATGTGATGCGCATAGCCGAGTTGCAGCGTCTGCTTCAGGCAGTCGCGCACGCAGGCCATGCCGGTGTCGCCGGTCCAGAACCAGCCGGGCAGATCGCGCTGGTGGTCGTATTGATTGGCGGACTTCATGCCGGGCATGTCGAGCCAGTAGACGCCACGGATGAACTCGCGCCAGCCGAGGATCTGGCGGATGAACCCTTCGGCGCCCTCGAGCGGCACGCGGCCGGCGCGATACGCTTGCTCGGCTGCGGCGACGACTTCACGCGGGTCGAGCAGGTGCAAGTTCAGCGCGACCGACAGCAGCGAATGCCAGCCAGTCGGGGTATCGGTCCACATCGCATCCTGATAAGTGCCGAAATTGAGCAGCCGGGTGTCGATGAAGATGGCCAAGGCCTGCAATGCTTGCGCCCGGGTCACCGGCCAGCAGAATTTTTCGAGCGAGCCGGGATGCTCGGGGAAGTGGCGCTCGACCAGCGCGATCACGTCGCGTGTGATCGCATCCGGCTCGATGTGCGCAGGTGGTGGTATCAGTCCGGGGCCGGTGCGCTTAGGCCAGGCGCTGCGATTGTCGGCATCGAAATTCCACGCACCGCCGACCGGCTCATCACCCGCCATCAAGACCCGGTACTGCTTGCGCATGACGCGATAGAAGAACTCCATGCGCAATTCTTTCTTGCCGCGCGCCCAGTCGGCAAAGGCCTGTCGGCTGCACATGAAGTGCGTGTCATCGACCCACTGCAAGGCGACGCCAGCCGCTTCGCAGGCTTCGGCGATCAACTGCTGCATGCGCCATTCGCCGGCCTCGAGCACTTTCAGGCGCTGCGGCCGGTGCCTGGCCAGCGCGGCGCGCAGGCGCGCTCCGAAGTCCGGCCCGGGCGCAGCGTCATCGAGCGCCACGTAGTCGATCGGCCAGCCCCGGCCGGCAATCGCATCCGCGAAATGACGCATCGCCGACAGGAAGAGCGCGATGCGCGCCTTGTGCGACCAGACCAAGCTTGCCTCGCCTGCGGCTTCGATCATCAGCACCCGGTCTTGCGCCGGATCGAAGCCGGCCAGCGCCGGACTGCCCGCATCCAGCTGGTCGCCCAACACCAGAATCAGCGTACGCATGCCTGAAATACTTTCAATTTGAAAACAAAATGAGCCGAAAAGCCGCTGAAACACGTGGATTTGCGCCGGAAGAATGGCTGCCGGGCAAATACCTGTACCGACAGCATTGAATCACTACACAAATTCTGCGACTAGGATAAAATGACTGAACAGTTCAATTTTAAACCTTATGGTATTCCGGCGATGAAGACTGCCAAGACAGCATCCCTGAAGCACCCCCTCGGTTTGATGGCCGGCGCCCTGATGCTGGGCACGCTGCTGGCACTGTTGGCCCTGCTGGCGCTTGCGCCGCGCCCGGCGCAGGCAGCTGAATGCGCGCCGCTGCTGAATCATCAGTTCAAGCGTTTGCAGGACGAGTCGCCGCAAAACCTTTGCCAGTACAGCGGCAAGGTCGCGCTGGTGGTGAACACGGCCAGCTACTGCGGCTTCACGTCGCAATACGAAGGACTGGAAAAGCTGTACGCGAAATACAAGGACAAAGGGCTGGTGGTACTTGGCTTCCCGTCCAATGACTTCAGCCAGGAGCCGGACGACAACAAGAAGATTGCCGACTTTTGCTACAACACCTACGGCGTGAAATTCCCGATGTTTTCCAAGACCTCGGTGAAAGGCAAGGAAGCCAATCCACTTTTCGCCGCGCTGGTGAAAGCGGGTGCCAAGGAGCCGGGCTGGAATTTTTACAAGTACCTGATCGATCGTGACGGCAAGCTGGTCGGAAGCTACAACAGCATGACCCGACCGGATGACAAGGCCTTCGTGGCCGCGCTCGAAAAAGCACTGGCAACACCCTAAGTTTTCGCTGTGATGCCTCCCGGCCGCAAGGTCGGTGGCATGTCGGGGCGATCTTCCCCCAACCCGTATTTTCGTCCGACGGGCATCGCAGCACTTTTATTCCAACCGCGGGTCTCGGCCCTGGGGACAACGCATGAAAATTGCAGTCATCGGCGCCGGCATCTCGGGCCTGTCCTCGGCGTGGCAGCTGTCGCGCGCCGGCCATGAAGTCGCACTGTTCGAGGCCGGCGATTACTTCGGCGGGCACACCCACACCGTCGATATCGCGCTTGAGGGTCGACGCTTCGGTGTCGATACCGGCTTCCTCGTTTTCAACCATCGCACCTACCCGAACCTGGTACGCCTGTTCGACGAACTGAAGGTCGACACGACGGCGAGCGACATGTCATTCGCCGTCAAGATGCCGATCCGCTCCGGCAGCGGCACGCGCATGCTGGAGTGGGCCGGCTCGAATCTTGATACGGTTTTCGCGCAACGGCGCAACCTGCTCGATGCGCGCTTCCTGCGCATGCTGAAGGACATCCTGCGCTTCAACCGCGAGACCACGCAGATGGCGCAGGTACCGGGCGCGATGGAAGAGATACCGCTCGGCGACTTCCTCGACCAGCATGGCTACAGCGGCGAATTCCGCGACTGGTATTTGCTGCCGATGGCGGGCTGCATCTGGTCCTGCCCGACCACGCAGATGCTGGCCTTTCCGCTGGCGACCTTCGTGCGCTTCTGCCACAACCACGGCCTGATCCAGGTGAGCGATCGCCCGCAGTGGCATACCGTCACCGGCGGCGCGCGCCACTATGTGGAAAAGATGCTGGCCGGGATACCGCACACATACTTGCGCACGCCGGTTCATGGCATCACTCGCCTCAATACGGGCGCACTGCACCAGGTGCGCATTGATTCGTCGATGGGCAGCCAGTTGTACGACCAGGTGGTGCTCGCGACCCACAGCGACCAGACGCTGGCCATGCTGCAGGATCCCAGCGCGGACGAGCGCCGGGTCCTGTCCGCCATTGCCTACCAGCCGAATCACGCGGTGCTGCACACGGATGCCAGCTGCCTGCCCGCACGTCGCAAGGCCTGGTCTGCCTGGAACTACGAGAGCGCAGGCGTCGCGTCCGACGAAGCCCGCGTCTGCGTGCATTACCTGCTGAACAAGCTGCAGCCATTGCCCGTGGAGACACCGGTCATCGTGTCGCTCAATCCGATACACGACATCGACCCGGCGAGGGTGCTGGGACGTTTCGACTATGCACACCCGGTGTTCGATGGCGCCGCGATTGCAGCGCAACGCCAGCTGCCCGCCATCCAGGGGCAGCGCAACACCTGGTTCGCCGGCGCGTGGACCGGCTATGGCTTCCATGAAGACGGCCTCAAGTCCGGGCTCGCGGTCGCCACCGGCATCGGCGCACTGGCGCAGCAAGTAGCGCAGCCCGGCCGCATGGCCGCCTGACGCGCGACCAACGCACTGAAGATAGCCAAGACAAACAGGCACGCACGATGCGCACTCTCGCCAGCCAACCGTTGATCAGCATGGGACAGGTGCGCCACAGCCGCCTGCGTCCGGCTGCCAACAGTTTCCGCTATGGCGTGTATACGCTGCTGCTGCCGTTGCGCGCGCTGGGCGACGCGCCGCTGCCGACGCGGCTGTGCTCGCGCAACGGCTTCAACCTGCTGTCCTTCCATGATGCCGACCATGGCGACGGCCAAACCCCGCTGCTCGCATGGGTCGGCGCGTTGCTGGAAGCCGAAGGCATCACTGACGCCGATGGCGAAATCTGGTTGCAGACCTTCCCGCGCGTGCTCGGCTACGTGTTCAATCCGGTGTCGTTCTGGTTCTGCCACCGCAAAGATGGCGCGCTGCGCGCGATCGTCTGCGAAGTCAACAACACCTTCGGCGAACGCCACTGCTACCTGCTCGACACGGGTGATGCCATGACCTGGGGCGTGACGCTCACCGCGCGCAAGGTGTTCCATGTATCGCCGTTCTGCAGCGTCGAAGGCGGCTACCGCTTCCGTTTCATGCGCACCACGCAACGCGTCGGCGACGAGGATGTGGAGC
>JBDKLN010000186.1:0-2508 GCA_039806045.1 Pseudomonadota bacterium | reverse complement strand
TCGCGGATGATGTCGATGTAATCGACTTTCTCATGGCCGGAGATGTTGAAAATCCCATCCGGGATGCGCTGCTCGATGCAGCTGATGATGATGTTGCAGAAGTCGCCCACATACAGCGGCTGGCGCATGAAGCGGCCGTTGCCCGGCACCGGGAAGACCGGCACCTTGCGCATGAAGCGCGACAGCCAGCCCAGGTGCTTGCGGTCGAACCAGCCAAACATCAGGGTCGGGCGCAGTACCGGGCAACGTATGCCGCTATCGAGCACCAGCTGCTCCTGTACCTTCTTTGATTCCGTGTAAAAGTCTTCCGCCACCGACTCGACCACCGACGAGCTGATGTGGACCAGATAATCGACCTTCCCGCTGCGGATCGCGTCGAGGATGTTGATCGTCGACGTGATGTTGTTGCGCTCGAAATCTTCGTACACAGGGCCGCCGATCTGCGCCTGCAGCATCACCACGGCGCCGGCATCGCTGAAATGCCGCGCCCAGTCGCCGCGCTCAGCCAGATCAGCATATTCGATGACGATATCCGGGTGCAGGCGCCGCAGCACCTCGATGTTGGTACGGTGCTTGTCCAGCACGACAAGGTTGCGGTAGCCGCGCTCCTTCAGTCGCGCGACCAGATTCTGGCCGACAAGG
Organism: Pseudomonadota bacterium; assembly: GCA_039806045.1. Lineage (GTDB taxonomy): Bacteria > Pseudomonadota > Gammaproteobacteria > Burkholderiales > Burkholderiaceae_D > Pernthalerella. Next base: position 1,866 of record JBDKLN010000186.1, on the reverse strand, counting down.
CCGGCGCCGCCGGGAAGGATGATCTTCTGCTCTTTCATCAGGCCGTCGCGTCAGATGTCCAGCTTGTTGAAAATGAAGCGCGGCAGGTGCCGGATGATCATCATGACCAGCCACCACTTGGCCGGCGCATAGATCACCGGCTTGCCGACTGCGATGCCATCGACAATGTATTGCGCGACCTGTTCCACCGGTGCCAGGCTCCTGGCCGGCATGTGCGCCGTCATCGGCGTCATGGTCGGTCCCGGCTTGATCAGCACGGCCTTCAGCGCGGCGCCGGCAAAGCGATGCTGCATGCCCTGCAGGTAGCGGTCGACCATGCCCTTTGCTGCGCCGTACACATAATTCTTCTTGCGGCCGCGATCGCCCGATACCGAGCCGATCACGGCGACCGTGCCGCCGGCTGCGGCCATTTGCGCCGCAAAAGCTTCGGCGAACAACACGGGCGATACGCCATTGAGCTGCAGCGAATCCCGCGCCGCCACGAGATCTTGCTCGCATTCGGGCTGCGGACGCAGTCGGCCATGGGCGACCAGCACGATGTCGATCTTCGCGGCTGCCTGCAGCTTCGCGGCGAGCGCGGTGATCGCGGCCGGCTCATGGAAATCGGCCTCGATCACTTCGGTGGAAGTGCCGGGGCTGCGCACCCGCAGGTCATCAGCCACGCGCTGCACGCGCGCGCTGTCACGGCCGACCAGCACGAAGTCGACCGGCTGTTTCGCCCACAGGCGGGCGCAGTGCTCGGCAATATGCGAGCTGGCGCCGATGATGACGATGCGTTGCCGTTTCATGGCTGGGTTCCGATCATGGTCTGTGCAAACAAGTCTTCAAACATAGCGATACAAAGCGACGCTGCCAGCGGCATGCGTCAGCGTCCCATCAACCGCCGCGACATCGCCGAGCTGATGCCCGGATCACGGTGCGGCAAGAATTCCGTCAATCGCGGATAACCCGCCTCGAACAACTCGCGTGGCATGCGCGCATCCTTGGCCGGGTACAGGCGACCGCCGGCTTCGCGCACGATCGCATCCAGCGACGCGAACAGCTTCAGCGTGCGCTCGCCCTCGTTCGGGAAATCGAGCGCCAGGGTCACGCCTGGCATCGCAAAGCTCAACATGCCGACCGGCTCGCGCTGGCCGAAAGTTTTCAGCACGGCGAGGAAAGAGCCCATGCCAGCCGCTGCGATCCGGTCCAGCAGCGCGCGTATGCCGTCGCGTCCGCTGGCGATCGGCAGCACGCACTGGTACTGGTAAAAGCCGCGCGGACCATAGATGCGGTTCCAATCCATCAGCGCATCGAGCGGGTGATGGAAGCTTTCGTAATGCTGCACACTGGTCGCACGCCGACCCTTGCCGGTGTAATACAGGGCATTGAAAGGCTTCAGCGACCAGCGGTTCACCAGCGAGACCGGCGGCACCAGCGGCACGCGACGTTCCGGCCGTGGCGGCGGCGCGACCAGGTCGACCTCGGCCGGATTGGCGCGCATGAAGATCCCGCGGCCTTCGCGATGCAGGCAATCGATCCACGATACCGTGTGCTCCCAGACGGACGCCGACGCTTCGGCCAGTTCGAAAAATTCACCGAGGTCGCGATAGGGTAAGGTCTCGACCGTCAGCCACGGGCCGGGGATGCGCTTGAGCTGCAATTCGGCGTCGACGATCACGCCGGTCAGTCCGAGCCCACCCACCGTCGCCGCGAACATCGGATCGCCTGGCGCCGGTTCACACACACTGCCATCGGTGCGCGCGAGCGTGAAGCGGCGCACGTGGTCGCCGAAGCTGCCGTACCCATGATGATTCTTGCCGTGGACATCGTTCGCGATCGCGCCACCGACCGTGACCCACTGCGTGCCGGGCACCACCGGCAACG
>JBDKLN010000185.1:0-22946 GCA_039806045.1 Pseudomonadota bacterium | reverse complement strand
ACCCCGGCGGCCGCCAGCGGACACAACGTCGACATCTGGTTGCCACACGGCCCGGGCGCACGTGACTGGCGCCGCTTGCACAATGAAGTTCAAATGTTGTGGCACCAGCATCCCGTCAACGAAACGCGCGACGCGTCGGGCCTGCCGCGCATCAATGCCCTGTGGTTATGGGGGGGCAGTGATGCCACCTCGGCCGCCATGCCGCAGCCGGCGCCAGCCTATATCGATCATCTGCTCGGTCACGCGGCCAATGACGGATTGGTGGTCGACAGCCGGCTGGCGACTCCTTCGCTGGCCGGCGACTGGTCGGGCTGGCTGGCGGCGCTGCAAGCGCTGGAAACCGAGCGCTTCGCGCCCTTGCTGGCATCGCTGAAGTCCGGTGAGACCGGAAGCGCCACCTTGCTGCTGTCCGATGCCAGCCGGCTGGCCGAATGGCGACTGACGCGCAACGGCATGAGAAAATTCTGGCTGTCTCCCTCGCTGGCCAGGCTTGCGTCGCTCCCAGCCTGATCATCCTGCAATCGGGCCTCGCCCGAGCTGAACGAATCCGATGACCCGCATTGCCGTCCGATCCTTTTCCCCGCGCCAGGCTGAAATGCTGGCGCAGCAAGGCCTGCACCCGGTGCTGGCGCGTCTGGTTGCCGCACGCGGGCTGGCCGACACGCGCGAGCTGACCACGACGCTGGACGCGCTGATCGCGCCGGCCGCATTGACGCACGTTGGCGCGGCCGCCGGCTTCCTTGCCGACGCCATCGATGCCGGCAAGCGCATGGTGATCGTTGCTGACTATGACTGCGATGGCGCCACCGCCTGCGCGGTCGCCATCCGAGGCCTGCGCGCGATGGGCGCGACGGTGGATTACATAGTCCCGAACCGCTTCGCGTATGGCTACGGCCTGACGCCCGAGATCGTCGACCTGACCGCCCGCGAGAAATCGCCGGACATCATCCTCACCGTCGACAACGGCATCGCCAGCATTGCCGGCGTGGCCGAAGCGAACCGGCGCGGCATCGCGGTCGTCGTCACCGACCATCACCTGCCCGGCGATCAATTGCCGGACGCTGCCGTGATCGTGAATCCGAACCAGCCCGGCTGCGGTTTCCCGAGCAAGAGCCTGGCCGGTGTCGGCGTGATGTTCTACACGCTGCTGGCGCTGCGCGCCGAGTTGCGCCAGCGCGGCCGCTTCGACACCGCCACCCAGCCACGACTGGATGCGCTGCTCGACCTGGTCGCCCTGGGCACGGTGGCCGACGTAGTGAAGCTCGATGCGAACAACCGCATCCTGGTCGCGCAGGGCTTGCAGCGCATCCGGCAAGGCCGCGCGCATCCGGGCATCGCCGCGCTATTCTCGGTGGCTGGCCGCGAAATCCGCAAGGCTACCCCGTTCGACCTTGGCTTCGCCGCCGGTCCACGGTTGAACGCAGCAGGCCGGCTGGCCGACATGTCGCTGGGCATCGAGTGCCTGCTGACTGACGACAACACCCGTGCGTGGGCGATTGCACGCGAACTGGACACCATCAACCGAGAACGGCGCGACATCGAGGCCGGCATGCAGGAGGCCGCGCTGGCGTCGCTGGAGCACATTGACCCGCGCGACAACGCCACGCTGACGCTGTTCAACCCGGACTGGCATCAGGGCGTGATCGGCATTGTCGCGTCGCGCCTGAAAGAAAAGTTTTACCGCCCCACCATCACCTTCGCGCCGGCCGGCGATGGCCTGATCAAGGGCTCGGGTCGCTCCATCGCAGGTTTCCATTTGCGCGATGCGCTCGACCTTGTCTACAAACGACATCCGACCCTGATCGATAAATTTGGCGGGCATGCGATGGCGGCCGGCCTGACGCTGAAGGAAGCGGATTTCCCCGCCTTTGCCGAAGCCTTCGAGGCCGTCGGCCGCGAATGGCTGAGCGAAAACGACCTCGAGCACGTGATCGAGACGGATGGACCGTTGGAGCCCGAATACTTCAGCCTCGATTTCATCGCAACGCTCGACAAGCAGGTCTGGGGCCAGGGCTTCCCGCACCCGTTGTTCTGCGATGAATTCCGCGTGCTGAACCAGCGCGTGCTGAAGGAACGCCACTTGAAGCTGCAACTTGAAAAAGACGGGCGCCAGTACGACGCGATCTGGTTCAACCACGCCGACGGTCTGCCGTCGCGCATACGCGCAGCCTACCGGTTGGATGCGAATGAATACAACGGGCGCACGACGGTACAGGTGATGATTGAATTTGCAGAAGGCTGCGAGGTCAGCTGATGGCAAAAATTCCTCACGCCGATAGTGCGAGTCTGTCCCGGTGCGCCAAAATGAACAACCCCTGTCATCGCTGGCAGGGGTTTTTGCATCGATGCCGGTGAATCATTGGCCGGAATATCTCCGGACGCTGTAAACGCGCGCCTGACGCATCTGCCGGGCGACTCCGGCCCCATTCGGTATCATCGCAAAACTATTCTGGAGGTAGTCCGATGCTTATCGTCACATCCCTGGTTGCCTCAGCTTTGACCCTGTTTTTCATCCGTCTGTCCTTTGCGGTCATCCGGCTAAGGCGGGCCAACCGAGTTGGCATCGGCAGCGGCGGAAACGAAGAACTCGAGAGGGCAATTCGGGCGCAGGGCAACTTTGCTGAATATGTCCCGTTCGGACTGATTTTGATCGCTTGCCTTGAGCTGAATGGTGCGCCGTGGTGGCTCGCTTGTATTCCGGGGATGACTCTGGCTACCGGACGACTTATCCATGCCATGGGTATTAACGAGCCACCGCCCAATTTCCGCAAGCGCGTACTGGGCATGGTCTTGACGATTAACACCCTGATTGCTTTGGCTTTGCTGAACATGGGGTGGATGGCATTCAAGCTGCTTGGTTGAAGCGGGGGCGAGGATACCCAGCCTCAGCCATTTGAAAAATCGCGACAGCGATAGCGCATCCCGAAAGCAATGCCGCCAACCAGCCGCCGCAAGCCGGCGATAGATTGGGGCGCATGAGCATTCACCTGCATCCGTCAGGACGGCTGCCGACGCCGGGCCTCCCGCAGGCCTCGACGCCGACCACCACTGGCACGGTGCCAGAGGTCGGCCAGACGCTCGCGGACGCCGTCAATCCGTCCACGGGCGGCACGCAGGCCGGAAAAATCGCCGCGCAGAACCGCGCGTTGTTGCAGGATGCCGCCGACACCATTGACCACCTGAACAAACGGGTGCTCGGCTTGCCCGACGGCCCGCTCGTTGCCACCGTTAACAACAGCATCAGCCAGTTGCTCGATGTCGCAGATTTCCTGGCGACGACCGGCGCTTGTTCACCCGCAGGACTATCGGTCCAGCAATTGGCGACACTGCGAGACCATGTCAGCATGATGCAGCGAGCTGGCACGGCTTTGCGCGCGGCGCAACGCGACATAGGGTCAGCTGACGGCGGGACGCCGTCGGGAAGAGAAAAGCTGGCGGTCACCAACGAGTTGCTGAAGTTGACGCAAACCCTGACAGCGGCGCTGCGCGCGTCGCTGGAGGACATGCCCGGCAATACACCCGATGGCCATCTCATCTGGAGCAAGAATGAGCACATGGACCTTGCGACCTTGATGCATGGCATGGACAGCGGCGCCACTCCATTGAGCGAACCTGCCCGTCGGATCCTGATAGCCTCTGAAAACTGGCACGCCCATCATGCATCAGATGCCGCCCGCGCCCTGGCCAGGCTGCCATCGGCCATGCTGATGTCACGCCACGATCGGGCATCGATCGCGATGCAATACGATTTCGTGCATGGACAGCTGACCATGGTCAGGCAGCAAATGGCTATCCTTGCCAAAGGCGATGCGCTGGCGCCTTTTCTCGCTCAACAGCTCGACCATTTCACCGGCACATTGAGCAGCGCATTGAGCAGCCTGAAATGCGTGATGAACGTCGTCGAGGACTATCGCTCGCCATCGTCCGTGCAGAGTATCTGTGATGCGAAGATGATCGAGATTGACGCCGCACTCGCCGTGCTCAGTGCGGAGGGCCGCAATCCTGAACACCTTGCCAAATGTTTGCAGCAACGGCGCGCGGCATTCGAAAAGCTGCGCAACGATCCTGGCAACACCGATGCCGTGCGCTTGCTGGGCAAGCCGGCCGTGTCGGGGCCATCCCGTCTGCTACACCCGTTTGAATCGATCCGGCAGCAGCGGCGGCTCGACCACCAGGTCGAGCGCATGATCGCCGACCCGAGGCTGATCAGCCAACAGGAAACGCTGGCAACAGTGCATTTTTGCGAGACCCAGCTTCTGGCCCGGCTGCTTGAGGCCGATGGCATCCGCAAACCGGCCGAGCGCCTGTCCTCGGCCATCGGGGATGTGCTGAACCAGCGGCCATGGGACAAGATCAGCAGTCGCATCGTGATACCGGTCGCCGTCAGCGCAGCCCATGATGCGCATCCGGTGATGACCGCCATCGCCACCTCCGTCGTCACGCCGGCGGGACAGGTGTTCAGCGACCCGGCCCGCATCCGCTTCGAGTCCGGTTCGGGCCCGATCAATGCGGCGACGGTGAAGGACTACGAACATACGACGGCCGATGGCCACAAGGTCGTCGGCGGGTTCAATTCGCATGACACGACTGAGGCCACACATGCGGTGATGGCTGCCCATACCGAACTGACGATGAATGGTCAGGTCTTGCTCGGTGCGACCCGGACTGGCATCAATGCCCCGTACGAGCTGGATGCCGCGCATTTGCGCGCCATGCCGGTTGAAGAGGCTGCCGCACTGATACGTTCGGTGGCTGGCAGCGCGCACAGGAACGCCACGCGCGTATGGCTAGCCAATGCGGTGCCGGCGGACGGCACGGCGCCACTCACGGATACCGCACCGATCCCTGCCCCGCTGCGCGCGGATTTCGTGCGTGAACTGGGCGACGACGCCGAAACTTTGCTGGCCGAAGGCGGCGCCAGCGAGGCGCTCGTGATGGCGGTTGCCGGCAATCCGGCGCTCATGGGCCTGCTGGTGCGGCAGGCCGCGCTGAACCGGGTCCGCGAAACCTTCCTGGTGGAGTTGGCGCGCTCGCCCGACTTTGCGGCGCAGGTCGCCGCCGGCCAATCCTTGTCCTTCGTGTCCGTGTCACTGCTGACGCCGGATGCGCTGCGGTCGGCGCTGGCCACGCAGTCGCCCTCGATGAAAGAGTTCGACGAAAAGTCCATGCTCGAATGTCAGGTCCGTGCCTGGCAGGACTTGCAGGCCGAGATCGATGCCGGCGGCATCGTCGCCAATGGCAAGGCGGTGCAGGCGAGGATCATGGCGTTCAACTTCGGCGTCAATGCCGGCGCCGTCGGCGACATCGCTCGCAATCCGGTGCTCGGTGAAGTTGTCAGCGGAACGGCCTTCGCCAACCAGCTGACCAATGCCGCCGCGATGGCGCAACTGATTGGACCCGCCCTGACCGGCGGTACCGGCGCCACCGGCGACAGCGCCGTCGATCGCTACCAGAAGCGGATGGCGGCGGAGCTGGCGACGCTGCAGGCCGAACGCAATCCATCGGCCGCGACCGGCGCTCGCATCGCGCGCATCCGTCGCGACTTGCAGACCGTCGACCAATTGCGCACGCAGATCGCCGACATCTGGAATACGCAGAGCTACACGGCCGCCGGCAACGAGCCTTACAAGCTGGTGTCGCGGCTGATGGTGCTGAACCACATCATGGGCGGCGGCAGCCAGTTCAATTGCAAGAGTGGCAAAGATCGCACCGGCCAGCTGGATGTCGAGGCCAAGTTCCTCGCTTTCCAGATCGAGCACAACCACGGAAGAGTGCCCAAACCGGACCGCCAGCGCACGACGCTCGAACGGCTGCAGTTCTTCTCCTTCGTGTTCCAGGACGAGGCGCGCCGCACGATGCAGGCCTATGCGACCGGCTACGGCGGCTCCAAGCTGGCCGGGGTACCCTCGCTGTACCGAAATTTCCTGATCGACCTCGCCGGCCAGAAGGAGGCCGTCAAGCGCGTGATCGCGGAATTCATGGGGCTGGCGCACTTCACCAAGGCCTGAAAGTCAGCCGTGCCGGGAGCGGCGCTCCGGTATAATCACGGGTTTTTGCCGGAACCCGATTGCCATGGAAGCCGAACGCCTCAACGCCCTCACCGCCCTGCTCGCCGACCTTGGCACGCGCGAGCAAGAACTTCGGAGGTATCTTTGACTTCGACCTGAAGTCTGAGAAGCTCGAACAAGTCAACGGCGAACTCGAAGATCCCAAGGTCTGGGATGATCCCAAGCGCGCCCAGGACCTGGGACGCGAGAAAAAATCCCTCGAAGACGTCGTCGAGGCGCTGACCCGCATCAATGCCGGCATCAGGGACGCTGGTGACCTGCTGGAGATGGCGCGCGAAGAGAACGACACCGACACGCTGGAAGCCGTCGAGGCTGACGCGCACGAGCTGCGCACCGCCGTCGAGGCGCTGGAATTCCGGCGCATGTTCTCCAACCCGCTCGACAAGAACAACTGCTTCATCGACATTCAGGCCGGCGCCGGCGGCACCGAAGCCCAGGACTGGGCGTCGATGCTGTTGCGCCAGTACTTGCGCTATTGCGAGCGCAAAGGCTTCAAGACCGAGATCCTCGAAGAGTCCGAAGGCGAAGTCGCCGGCCTCAAGACCGCGACCATCAAGGTCGAGGGTGAGTATGCGTACGGCCTGCTGCGCACCGAGACCGGCGTGCACCGCCTGGTACGCAAGTCGCCGTTCGATTCGGCCGGCGGCCGCCATACCTCATTCTCCAGCCTGTTCGTCTACCCGGAAGTGGATGACTCGATCGAGATCGACGTCAACCCGGCCGATGTGCGCGTCGATACCTACCGCGCCTCCGGCGCCGGCGGCCAGCACATCAACAAGACCGACTCCGCGGTGCGCCTGACCCATACCCCGTCGGGCATCGTCGTGCAGTGCCAGAACGATCGTTCGCAGCACCGCAACCGCGCCGAAGCGTGGGCGATGCTGAAATCGCGCCTGTTCGAGCTGGAAATGCGCAAGCGCATGAGCGAGCAGCAAAAGCTGGAAGACGCGAAGACCGACATCGGCTGGGGTCACCAGATCCGCTCCTACGTGCTGGACCAGTCGCGCATCAAGGATTTGCGGACCAACTTCGAGACCGGCAACACCAAGGCCGTGCTCGATGGCGACCTCGACGATTTCATCGCGGCATCGCTGAAGCAAGGCGTGTGAGCACGCCCCAGTGCTGATCCACAAGTTGCTGGATCCCGGCCTGCGCCGGGATGACGGCAACGGAGGTCATCGGCAATTGTTACGTCGTCCCGGCGAATGCCGGGATCCAGTGTCGTGAAGAGACGATACAGTACCACCCTACCAAAACGAATCAGACCATGATGACTGACAAGCACGACGGCGTCCTCGAAGAACGCGACGAAAATTCCATCATCGCCGAGCGCCGTGCCAAGCTGGCCGCGATCCGCGAACAGGGCGTCGCCTTCCCGAATGACTTCCGTCCGCAGCACAAGGCCGCCGACCTGCATGCGCAGCATGGCGAGACCGAGCGCGAAGCGCTGGAAGCGGCTGCCGTGCCAGTGGTGGTGGCCGGTCGCATGATGTTGAAGCGCGTGATGGGCAAAGCTTCCTTCGCCACCGTGCAGGATGCTTCCGGTGCGCGCTGCGATGGCCGCATCCAGCTGTACATCTCGAACGACGCCGTCGGTGAAGCCATCCACAATGCGTTCAAGCACTGGGACATCGGCGACATCCTCGGCGCCGAGGGTACGCTGTTCAAGACCAAGACCGGCGAGCTGACCGTCAAGGTCACGTCGATCCGCCTGCTGACCAAATCACTGCGCCCGCTGCCGGACAAGTTCCACGGCCTGCACGACCAGGAGACCAAGTATCGCCAGCGTTACGTCGATCTGATCATGAGCGAAGAGACGCGCCGCACTTTCAAGGCGCGCACTGCCGCGATCGCATCGATCCGCCGCTTCATGGACACCGAGGGCTTCATGGAAGTCGAGACGCCGATGCTGCACGTGATCCCGGGCGGCGCGGCGGCCAAGCCCTTCATCACCCACCACAACGCGCTGGATATGGAAATGTTCCTGCGCATCGCGCCCGAGCTCTACCTGAAGCGCCTGGTGGTCGGCGGCTTTGACCGTGTGTTCGAGGTCAACCGCAACTTCCGTAACGAGGGCGTGTCGCCGCGACACAATCCCGAGTTCACGATGATGGAGTTCTACGCCGCCTATGTGGACTACAAGTGGCTGATGGATTTCACCGAGGCGCTGATCCGCAAGGCTGCGATCGATGCGCACGGCACCGCGCAGCTGTCCTACCAGGGCCGCGAGCTGGACCTGTCCAAGCCCTTCCACCGCATGACCATCGTCGAGGCGATCAACAAGTTCGCGCCGCACTACACCAGCGCGCAGCTGAACGACGAAGCCTTCCTGAAGGCCGAGCTGAAAAAGCTGGGCGCCGAACCGCATGCGCACGCCGGACTGGGTGCGCTGCAACTGGGCCTGTTCGAAGAGACCGCCGAATCGAAGCTGTGGGAACCGACCTACATCATCGACTATCCGGTTGAGGTGTCGCCGCTGGCGCGTGCATCGGATGCGGTGCCGGGCATTACCGAGCGTTTCGAGCTGTTCATCACCGGACGCGAAATCGCGAATGGCTTCTCGGAGTTGAATGACGCTGAAGACCAGGCCGCACGCTTCCAGGCGCAAGTCGCCGCGAAGAAGGCCGGCGATGACGAGGCGATGTATTACGACGCCGATTACATCCGCGCGCTCGAATATGGCCTGCCGCCGACAGGTGGCTGCGGCATCGGCATCGATCGCCTGATGATGCTGATCACGGATTCACCCAACATCCGCGATGTGATCCTGTTCCCGCATTTGCGCCGCGAAGATTGAGCAAAGTCGATCGACCTGAAATGTGAAAGCCTCCGACACAAGCTGATCGGAGGCTTTTTTTCATGGTGATCACAAACAACAGTTACATCAGTTTAATTCATCAAACCGTCACGAAAATGTAACAAAAAACCATGGATAAATCTGGAACTCCTATGGCGAGTGCCTCACATAGCACGCGTCTTTCAACAGCGCGGGCACTTCATGGCTACTCCTACTGTTTCCAGACGCTCTCAACATATCTCAGGCACGTCCACTTCCGTCAGCAGCGCAGACGAGGAGTCTGACAGCGCATCGGGCAGCAGCTCATCCGTCGAATCAGCGTCGTCAGCCAGTCCGAGGGTGCGCTCCCGTACTACTGATGGATTTGACGAGCAAAGCGACGACGAAAATGATGGCGATGTTTACCGCTCATGGATTTCGCAACTCGCTCAGCTTATCCCTTTCAGTGCAATTTGCATGCGCAACCCGCTGGCTGACGACGATGGCAATGGGACGGAAGATAACGACGATACCTCAATCGTCATCAACTCTGTCAACAGCAGCAGCGATCAGACGGAAGACAATGACGAAGCCTCGATCGTCATCGAATCCGTCAACAGCAGCAGCTCTGATACGGAAGAAAGCGCGGTGACGGGAAAGGGCGAATCCCGTCAAAGCGATGTGCAGCCTTCGTGCCAGCGCATTCCGGACTGCTGGAAACCGATCGCCTCAAGGGGTGCCATCGAATTCGCATGGCATGCGGCAGGGCGCGTCGTGAATGCCGCTACCTACGTCGGTCTGGCCAGTGCACCAGCCAGCATGTTGCGCCCCATCGCCATCGTACCCACAATCGCCAGCGCAGCCTACTATGGCTACCGCCTCACCTATCGCGCTCTCGACTGGCAAGGAGATACAGAAGCGTCCTGCTCGACATTGCCAGCCGCATCAAAGACATTGGTGGCTTCGCTGGGTGCCGCCGCCGCAGGGGTTGGAGCCGGCGTCGCCATGTACTACGGTTCGGCTGTCCCGGCAATAGCCATCGGCGCCGGAAATGTCATCAGCTTTATCATCTCGGAGCGCGGCGCTCATGCGCATTTTTGCCGCCAGCCCCAGTCTCGCTGTACGCCTCGCAGCACCTCGTTGTTGCCGCCTGCGATCTTGATGATCAGCTGCGCGACAGGGATTGGCATTGCAATCGGCGTCCCGACATTGCGGGCATTGGATCGCGTGAAGCTGGATCGGCGCACCATCGCAGTCCTTGCAGAATGCGCGACGGTGGAAATCCTCAAAGGAACAAGCGCTCGTAGCATCCCCGGGGTCGACCGTGAGCTGTTGGGCTTCGAGAATCGGCTCACCATCGGACTCATTGGCATGCTTCCCTATGCATTGGCCAGCGGGATCCTGAATGGTTGGGTCGGAAGCCTGTTGCAAGCTGAAATGGACAGTGACAGGTTCGAAACCTATGTGATCCCCATGCTGGTTGGCGCACTGGCCAATGTCGTGAAAGGATCAGTGAATACAGCCTTGATGACGTGTACCAGCCTTCGGGACCATCAATCGCCGGTCGAGGTGCTCGACCCGAAGTGTCCCGCATGCCCATCCGTTCGCGCCACCATAGAAAAGTCAGCATTGCGGTTCTTGATTGCGAATGCGCGCGACCTCTTGTTTATCGCTTTGGTTGATCGCGGCGTTCCCAAGGGCATCGCCGGCGGTATCGCTTACAGCCTGTATGCACTTTTTGCAGAACATCGCGACCTGATGCTGGACGCGATGCGAGGTGACGGCTGGACCGAACCAACCATGCATGCTCGCACCAGTCGACGCGAATCTACGGGCGTGGCAGCGGCCCAAAAAACCGAAGACGCTGACAATGAGTCCATCATCGTCTAAGTTGCTTCAGGAAAACATGTAAGCAATTCCTTCACCGCTAGGTTCACTTTTTGAGGAAGCTCATCATCTGTTTCTGCAAGCACTGACAAAGTCGGTGTGATGGAATGAATGACAAGAATATTCCATCGGAAAACGTTTCTTGAAACCAAGTTACATCTGCCCGGTCTGAAGAACGTTTCAATCAGAGAGGAAGCGACAATGAGCAACCCTAGTTTCGTCAAAATGCACCCGCTGCTTGCCGCTGCAGCGGCGTCCGTCATCATCGTCAGCCTGGTCGGCACGGCCGCCATCATGGACTGGCTCCCCAATTCAAAGAGCAAAGAATCGCCGGAAATGAGTTCGGCGTCGTCGGCTACTCCGGCAATGACGACCGCCCCGGCGGAAGCCCCGCCGGCCGCCAAGCCCAAGTCACAGGCAGCAGCGCCGCACAAAAAATCTTCCACCCACATGGCCAACTCGCAGCCTGCCCCCATGCCTGCGCAACCGGGCGTCGTCCAGCAGACGATGCCACCGGTCGCACAAGCACAGCCGATCTGCGAAACCTGCGGCAAGGTCGAGGCGGTGCGCACCATCGAAGTTGCGGCCAAACCAAGCGGGCTCGGTGTCGTGGCCGGTGCCGTGGTCGGCGGCTTGTTGGGTAATCAGGTCGGCGGTGGTACCGGCAAGACGGTGGCCACCGTGGCTGGCGCTGTCGGCGGTGGTTATGCCGGCAACGAGATCGAGAAGCGCACCCGCAAGGGCACGGCATGGGAAGTGGATGTGCGGATGGAAAACGGCGAGAAGCGCAGTTTCAAGTACGACACCCAGCCGTCTTGGCATGCAGGCGAACGCGTGAAAGTGGTCAACGGCTCCCTGGCCGCCGACTGAGTTCGGTGCAAGCAGGCTGGTGACCAGGGCGCTCTTCACGCACGGATTCGAATGCCGGCATCTCAGGCATGCCGCCGAATCGCTGCACAAGATCAGGCCAGGCTGGCCTTCCCTGCCCGGTCAGCAAGGCATCGACAGCCCGCCTGACCTATGCATTGCGGATATACGCCGGCCCGAAAAACAGCCTGCCCGGGATAACTGCCTTGAAACACAAAGGGCGCGTGCCTCGCGGCATGCGCCCTTGTTTCATTTCGCCTCTTCGATCCAGGCCATCTGTATCGCCTCGAGGACCTTCTCACCCCCATGCCTGGGGTCGTCGTCGAAGCCTTCCAGCTCCAGCACCCAGTTATGCAGGTCGGTGAAGCGGATCGTCAGCGGATCAATGTCGGGGAATTTGTCATACAGCGCCTCGGCGATCTGTACGGTTTCTGTCCATCTCATGCGGCCTCCCTTTGCGCCTTTATGCTTAGTGATTCTCGCGCGCGTGGTTGATGGTGTACTTCGGGATTTCCACGACCAGGTCTTCGCTACCGACCACGGCCTGGCAAGACAGCCGCGACGTCGCTTCCAGTCCCCAGGCCATGTCGAGCAAATCTTCTTCCTTTTCCTCGGCCTCGTTCAGTGAAGCGAAGCCCTCGCGCACGACCACATGGCAAGTGGTGCAGGCACAGGATTTTTCGCAGGCGTGTTCGATCTCGATGTCATGCTCGAGCAACGCATCGCAGACCGAGGTACCACTCGGCACCTCGAGCACGGCGCCCTCGGGGCACAGGGTTTCATGGGGGAGCACGACGATCTGGGGCACGGCTGGTCCTTGGTTCGTAAATTCGTTGACGTATTCGGCGGCGGGTCAGGCGACCTCGTCCAGTTTCTTGCCGGTCAGCGCGGCTCGCACGCTGCGGTCCATGCGGCGCGCCGCAAAATCCTCGGTACCGCGCGACAGATCCGCGACCGCCGATTTGATCGCCAGGTGGCTGGTGCCGGCAACGGTCGACCGCACCGCATCCATCAGCGCATTGATCGCGGCGTGTTCATCGGCCGACAATAGCGCGGCATCCTGTTCCAGCGCCGATGCGGTGGCCAGCAGGATGCGCTCGGCCTCGACCCGCTCTTCGCGCAGCGCACGCTGCTGCATATCCTGTTCGGCCGATGTGAACGAGTCCTGCAGCATGCGCGCGATATCATCGTCACCCAGGCCGTACGAAGGCTTGACCTCGATCGAGGCCTCGACGCCCGAATGCATTTCGCGCGCGGCCACTGACAGCAAGCCATCGGCATCAACCTGATAAGTGACGCGGATGCGCGCCGCGCCCGCCGCCATCGGCGGAATGCCACGCAGCTCGAAGCGCGCCAGCGAACGGCAATCGGTCACGATCTCGCGCTCGCCCTGCACCACGTGCACGGCCATCGCGGTCTGCCCATCCTTGAAGGTGGTGAATTCCTGCGCACGCGCGCACGGGATCGTCGAATTGCGCGGGATGACTTTCTCGACCAGCCCGCCCATGGTCTCGATGCCCAGCGACAGCGGAATCACGTCCAGCAGCAGCCAGTCGTCGCCCGCGGCGCGGTTGCCTGCCAACAGGTTGGCCTGTATCGCGGCACCGAGGGCGACCACCTTGTCGGGATCGATATTCGCCAGCGGCATGGTCTGGAAATACTCGCCCACGGCCTTGCGCACGTGCGGCATGCGCGTCGCGCCGCCGACCAGCACGACACCGTCGATATCCTCGACCGCCAGGCCCGCATCGCGCACCGCCTTGCGGCACGGCGCGAGCGTCTTGCCGACCAGGTGCTGGGTGATGCTGGCGAACTCGGCCGCGCTGATGGTCAGGCGCACTTCCTCGCCCGAGTTCAGCCGCGCGTCGATATGGGTCTCGTTGTGCGACGACAGCAGTTCCTTCGCCTCACGCGCCTTCACCATCAGGATGCGGGTATCTTCGTCCGACAGCGGCGCGAGATTGGCTTGCTCGATGATCCAGCAGAACAGGCGGTGGTCAAAATCATCGCCGCCGAGCGCGGAATCGCCGCCGGTGGACAGCACTTCAAACACGCCCTTCGACAGCTTCAGGATGGAAATATCGAAAGTGCCGCCACCAAGGTCATACACGGCATAGATGCCTTCGGAGCCATGGTCGAGGCCGTACGCAATGGCGGCGGCGGTCGGCTCGTTCAGCAGGCGCAGCACGTTCAGGCCGGCCAGCTTGGCAGCATCCTTGGTGGCCTGGCGCTGCGCATCATCAAAGTAGGCCGGCACGGTAATGACCGCGCCGACCAGTTCGTCGCCCAGCGCATCTTCGGCGCGCTGGCGCAGCGTGGCGAGGATCTCGGCCGACACTTCGACCGGGCTCTTGACGCCGGCCACGGTACGCAGCTGCACCATGCCCGGTGCGTCAACGAAGTCATACGGCAGGTTCTCGACGTAGGCGATGTCCTTCAGCCCGCGACCCATGAAGCGCTTGACCGAGATGATGGTGTTCTTGGGGTCGGTGGTTTGCTCGGCCTGCGCCTTGTAGCCGATGTTGGCGTAACCCGTCGGCAGATAGCGCACGACCGACGGCAGCAATGAATGGCCATCTTCATCGTCGAGCACTTCGGGTATGCCGTGGCGTACGGTCGCCACCAGCGAGTTGGTGGTGCCAAGGTCGATGCCCACTGCCAGCCGGTGCTGGTGTGGCGCAGTTGACATGCCGGGTTCGGAAATCTGCAGGAGTGCCATGGGGTATCGCTATTCGTATTCTGTTCAGGCTTCCAGCGCCTCGAAGACGCGTGCCACGTCTTCACCAAAGCGTTCGACGAACATCAGCTGGCGCACGCGCGCGCCGGCCTGCTCGTACTGGCCGCCGTCAATCAGCGCGCCGATGTCGGTCAACTGGCGCTTGCGCTCTGCGCGCAATTCGCCCTCCAGTGCTTCCAGCGCAGAGAGGTCACGGCCGTCACGCGCATCGTCCAGCGCCTCGCGCCATGCCATCTGCTGCATCAGGAAGGCCGGCGCCATCGCGGTGTTGGATTCGATGCCAAGGTCGACGCCGTTCAGCTCGCACAGGTAGGCAGCGCGCTTGAGCGGGTTCTTCAGGGTCTGGTAAGCCTCATTCGCGCGCGTCGCCCACTGCATCGCGACCCGCTTCTCGGTGTCGGTCGCACTGGCGAACTTGTCCGGATGCACCCTGCCCTGCAATTCGCGATAGGCAGCGTCCAGCGCGGCCGCGTCGATCGCGAAGGCCGGCGTCATCTGGAACAGCGCAAAGTGGTCATCCATGGTCGTTTAAAACAACAAGAGCCTGTCGATCTGCAACAGGCCCTGCTAGTCCGCTAAAGGGTGGCTCAGATCCTGAAGCTTTCGCCGCAGCCGCACTCGTCCTTCATGTTCGGGTTATGGAACTTGAAGCCTTCGTTGAGGCCTTCGCGTGCAAAATCGAGTTCGGTGCCGTCGATATACGGCAAGCTCTTCGGGTCGACGAAGACCTTCACGCCATGCGACTCAAAGACCTGGTCTTCGTCCGCTGCCTCATCGACGTACTCGAGCTTGTAGGCCAGGCCCGAGCAGCCCGTGGTACGCACACCAAAGCGCAAGCCTATGCCCTTGCCGCGCTTCTCGATGTAGCGCGACACGTGCTTGGCTGCTTTTTCGGTCAGGGTAATTGCCATCGTTTTCTCGCTTGCTTGCAAAGTCGCTGGGTTCCGGCATCCGCCGGAACGACATTCTGAAACCATCAGCTTCCCGCATGTCATCCCGGCGCATGCCGGGATCCAGCGTCGTTCCTTTACGCCGCCTTCTGCTCGTCGCCGTGGCGCGCCTTGTAGTCGGCAACGGCGGCCTTGATCGCGTCTTCGGCCAGGATCGAGCAGTGGATTTTCACCGGCGGCAGCGCCAGCTCTTCGGCGATCTGCGTGTTCTTGATGGACAGCGCTTCGTCCAGCGTCTTGCCCTTCACCCATTCGGTGACCAGCGACGACGACGCAATCGCCGAACCGCAGCCATAGGTCTTGAACTTCGCGTCTTCGATCACGCCGCCTTCGCCGACCTTGATCTGCAGCTTCATCACGTCGCCGCAAGCCGGTGCGCCGACCATGCCGGTGCCGACGGTGTCATCACCCTTGTCGAAAGCGCCGACGTTGCGCGGGTTTTCGTAGTGATCCAGAACTTTTTCAGAGTAAGCCATGATGTTGCTCCTGTCTCTTTACTTGTCACGTTAAGTGCGGTTATGCGCGCTTGCTTCAGGCCGCGCTCAGTGCGCCGCCCATTGGATGGAATTGATGTCGATGCCGTCCTTGTACATGTCCCACAGCGGCGACAATTCGCGCAACTTGCCGACCTTGGCCTTGATGAGGTCGATCGTGAAGTCGACGTCTTCATCGGTCGTGAAACGACCGAAGGTGAAGCGGATCGAGCTGTGCGCCAGTTCGTCGCTGCGGCCCAGCGCGCGCAGCACATAGGAAGGCTCGAGGCTGGCCGAGGTACAGGCCGAGCCGGACGACACGGCGATATCCTTGATGGCCATGATCAGCGACTCGCCCTCGACGTAGTTGAAGCTCACGTTCAGGTTGTGCGGCACGCGGTGCTCCATGTCGCCGTTGATATAGACCTCCTCGATCTCCGACAGACCCTTGGCCAGACGGTCGCGCAACGCCTGGATGCGCGGGATCTCGGTGTCCATCTCTTCCTTCGCGATGCGGAAGGCTTCGCCCATGCCGACGATCTGGTGCGTGGCCAGCGTGCCCGAACGCAGGCCGCGCTCGTGACCGCCGCCGTGCATCTGCGCCTCGATGCGCACGCGCGGCTTGCGGCGCACGTACAGCGCGCCGACGCCCTTCGGGCCATAGGTCTTGTGCGCGGTGAAGGTCACGAGGTCGACCTTGACCTTCTCGAGGTCGATCGGGGTCTTGCCGGTCGCCTGCGCGGCGTCCGAATGGAAAATGATGCCCTTGCTGCGGCAAAGCTCGCCGATCTCGGCGATGGGCTGGATCACGCCGATCTCGTTGTTGACCCACATGACCGACACCAGGATGGTGTCCGGCCGAATCGCCGCTTCGAGTTGCCCGATCGTGATCAGGCCATTCGGGCCCGGCTCCAGATACGTTGCCTCAAAGCCCTGGCGCTCCAGTTCACGCACGGTGTCCAGCACGGCCTTGTGCTCGGTCTTGACCGTGATGATGTGCTTGCCCTTGGTCTTGTAGAAATGCGCGGCGCCCTTGATCGCGAGGTTGTTGCCTTCGGTCGCGCCGGAGGTCCAGATGATCTCGCGCGGGTCGGCATTCACCAGCGCGGCGACATGGCCACGCGCTTCCTCGACGGCTTTCTCGGCTTCCCAGCCGTACATGTGGCTGCGCGACGCCGGATTGCCGAACTGCTCGCGCAGGTAGGGAATCATCTTGTCCGCGACGCGCGGGTCGACCGGCGTGGTCGCCGAATAATCAAGGTAGATCGGGAAGTGTGGCGCGCGGATGGTGTCCATCAGCGATTTGGCCAGCGGTGCATTCATGTTTCTGAACTCCAGTATTTCTAACGTATCCGGGGTGTGATCAGGCAGGCTGGTGCGTGCGCTGCATCACGACCACCGGCTTTTGCTCGGCAATCTTTTGCTTCTGCTGGTCGACCAGGTCTTTCAGCGAAACAGAATCAAGGTAGTCGACCATCTTTGCGTTCAGCGTGGCCCACAGGTCATGCGTCATGCAGCGGGTGCCGTTGTGCTCGCCCTCGGCATGGCAGTTTTCCTTGCCACCGCACTGGGTCGCATCGAGCGGTTCATCGACAGCGATGATGATGTCGGCGACCGTGATGTCTTCGGCACGGCGTGCAAGGTTGTAGCCGCCGCCCGGCCCGCGCACCGATTCCACGATTTCATGGCGACGCAGCTTGCCGAACAATTGCTCGAGGTAGGAAAGGGAAATTTCCTGACGCTGGCTGATGCCGGCAAGCGTCACGGGCCCCTGATGCTGGCGCATGGCCAGATCGATCATGGCGGTAACGGCGAAACGACCTTTGGTAGTGAGGCGCATGGCTTACTCCGAAATGAGGGCGGCTGTTTCTGATTGCTATGGGTTTGGCCTGCAGCAAGGGGCCAGACGGGGTAACTGGCAGACGCGTGCGCTGACTGAATCCCCATCTTTTTTGTCGAGTATACCAAAGCCGACTTCTGTTGTCAGGTATTGGGGTTATTGGAAACCTTTTTAATTCTTGTACCCGAACTTCTTGCCAATCAGAGAATATTTTCCCAACAGGAAATGGCAGCCCGCTCCCCTGCGCATCAGGCAGCACGAAGCAAGTGCATGGGGCCGAACAGCGCCTGCATATCCGTGTTCTGGATAAAGCTGAGGTTGTAGGGATGCTCTGCCACCGAACGCGGGAAATGCGAGACGGCCGGCAAGCCCTCCAGCCAGCCGGCGATCTTGCCCCACAAGACCAGCGTCGGCACCGGCTGCCCTGCGCGGCTCGCCAGCGCCTCGAGCACAGCCTCCAGCAGCGGACGCCAGGCCTTCGCATCCTTCACCGGCGGCACCTGCGGCCGAAACACCAGCGCGGCGTTCAGCAGCAGAAAGCCATGCGCCGTCAGGTTGGCTTGCAGTTCGGGCAAGGTCTGGATGAAGGTCGACTCCACGGCCAGCGCACGATGCGCCACCGCAGCCACCGCTTCACCACCAGTCGCCCCGGGCGACAGCAAGCCGTCGGCCACCATCAGCATCTTCATGAAGTTGCGCAGCGAGGTCGCGCGGTTGACCGGCTTGGACAAGCCGGCGGCCGACCACAAGTCTTTCACCGCACCATCCATGAAGCAGACACCGGTCGCGCTCTCTTCGCGGGGATACGGGCCTTCGCCGACCAGCACGTAACGCACAGCGTCGAGCGGCTGCCCGAAGGCCGCAAAAATGCGGCCACCCGTCGGCAGGAAAGCATCCTGCGCCAGCGTTTGCAGGTAGGACGGGTCTGCCGCCGCCATCACCTCGAGCCCCCTTAGCAGCACAGGACGCCAGTCGGGCGCAGCCAACGGCAACGCATCAACAAACGCTGCGGGTACGTGCATGGACTTCCTTTATTTTCCGGAGAGCGAGCTCACATTGTCGGTGCCCGGCGCGCCAAACAATTGCTCTTTCAGCAGGTGCAGTTGGTCGCGCACTTGCGCAGCCTTTTCGAACTCGAGGTTCTTCGAATGCTCCATCATCAGCTTTTCGAGGCGCTTGATTTCCTTGGCGACCTGCTTCTCGCTCATCGCTTCGTATTTGGCCTGCTCCTGCGCGGCCATCAGTTCTTCACGCGCCTCGTCGATCTTGTAGACGCCGTCGATCAGTTCGCGGATCTGCTTCTTCACGCCGACCGGCGTGATGCCATGCTCGGCATTGAAGGCCAGCTGTTTGGTGCGGCGGCGCTCGGTCTCGCCCATCGCGCGCTGCATCGAGTCGGTGATGCGGTCGGCATACAGGATCGCGGCGCCGTTCAGGTTACGCGCGGCACGACCAATCGTCTGGATCAGGCTGCGCTCGGAGCGCAGGAAACCTTCCTTGTCGGCGTCGAGGATGGCCACCAGCGACACTTCCGGAATGTCGAGGCCTTCGCGTAGCAGGTTGATGCCGACCAGCACATCAAAGGTGCCCAGACGCAGGTCGCGGATGATTTCGACCCGTTCGACGGTATCAATGTCGCTGTGCAGGTAACGCACCGCGATGCCGTTGTCAGACAAAAATTCGGTCAGCTGCTCGGCCATGCGCTTGGTCAGCGTCGTGACCAGCACGCGTTCATTGACTTTCACGCGCTCGCTGATCTCGTTCATCAAGTCGTCGACCTGCGTGGTGGCCGGGCGCACGATGACTTGCGGATCAACCAGGCCGGTCGGCCGCACCACCTGCTCGACCACCTGCCCCGAATGATTGCGTTCGTAATCCGCCGGCGTGGCCGACACGAACACCGTCTGCCGCATCTTGGACTCGAACTCATCAAAGCGCAGCGGTCGGTTGTCCAGCGCCGACGGCAGACGGAATCCATAGTCGACCAGGTTCTGCTTGCGCGCACGGTCGCCGTTGTACATGCCGTTGAGCTGACCGGTCAGCACATGCGACTCGTCGAGGAACATCAGCGCATCCTCGGGCAGGTAGTCGACCAGCGTCGGCGGCGGCTCGCCGGGCTTGGCGCCCGACAGGTGGCGCGAGTAGTTCTCGATGCCCTTGGTGAAGCCGATCTCGGCCATCATCTCGATGTCGAAACGGGTGCGCTGTTCGAGACGTTGCTCTTCGACCAGCTTGTTCTCCTTGCGGAACCACTCAAGACGATCGCGCAGCTCTTCCTTGATCGTCTCGATCGCGCGCAGCACCGTGGCGCGCGGCGTCACATAGTGCGAGCCCGGGTAGACGGTGAAGCGCGGGATCTTCTGCCGCACGCGCCCCGTCAGCGGGTCGAACAATTGGATGCTGTCGATCTCATCGTCGAACAGGTCGACACGCACCGCCAGTTCCGCATGTTCGGCCGGGAAGATATCGATGGTGTCGCCGCGGACGCGGAAGGTGCCGCGATCGAAATCCATCTCATTGCGCGTGTATTGCATCTGGATCAGGCGCGCGATGATGTCACGCTGCGAGACCCGGTCCTTAGCACGCAGCGTCAGGATCATCTGGTGGTATTCGTTCGGATTACCGATACCGTAAATCGCCGACACCGTGGCCACGATCACCACGTCGCGCCGCTCCATCAGCGATTTCGTGCACGACAGGCGCATCTGCTCGATGTGCTCGTTGATCGCAGAATCCTTCTCGATAAAGAGGTCGCGCTGCGGCACGTAGGCTTCGGGCTGGTAATAGTCGTAATAGCTGACAAAGTACTCGACCGCATTCTGCGGGAAAAAGTCGCGGAATTCGCTGTAGAGCTGCGCGGCCAGCGTCTTGTTGGGCGCGAACACGATCGCCGGCCGACCCAGCCGCGCGATCACGTTCGCCATCGTGTAAGTCTTGCCGGAGCCGGTCACGCCCAGCAGGGTCTGAAACGACAGGCCGTCCTCGATGCCCTCGACCAGCTTGGCGATGGCCGTCGGCTGGTCGCCGGCGGGCGGGAACGGCTGGTACAGGCGGAAAGGCGACCCGTCGAAGCTGACGAATTTGGATTCATCCAGGGAGCTCTCGACCTCGGTTAATTCAGCCATCAGGGTTTTGACCTTTGGTAAAATGCCGGGTTTCGCAGACCGGCCGATGTCGTCGCATTTTTCTGCGATCCGGCCAACGAATTCGGCGGGCGCTGAACTGCGAAACCGCCACCCCGTTAGTAACTTTTCATGTTAACACGATGACCGCTCCGCTCTCCGCCCCCCTGTTCGCCGCCATCGAGATGGCGCCCCGTGACCCCATCCTCGGCATTACCGAAGCCTTCAATGCCGACCAGAACCCCGAAAAAACCAACCTCGGCGTCGGCGTCTACTACGACGATAACGGCAAGGTCCCGCTGCTGGCTTGCGTGCAGAAGGCCGAGGCGCTGCTGATGGAAAAGCTGGCCCCGCGTACCTACCTGCCGATCGAGGGCCTGGCAGCCTATGACAAGGCAGTGCAGGAACTGGTGTTCGGCGCCGACAGCGACGTCGTCAAATCCAAGCGCGCGATCACGGCACAAGCCATCGGCGGCACCGGCGCGCTGAAGCTGGGCGCCGACTTCCTGAAGCGCTTCTCGCCGGACGCACAGGTTTACATCAGCGACCCGAGCTGGGAAAACCACCGCGCGCTGTTCGAGTCTGCCGGCTTCGTCGTCAACAACTACCCGTACTACGATTCGAATACCAAGGGCGTGAATTTCGCGGGCATGCTGGATACGCTCAAGAGCGTTCCGGCCGGCTCCATCATCCTGCTGCACGCATGCTGCCACAACCCGACCGGCGCCGACCTGACCGACGACCAGTGGAAGCAGGTCATCGAAGTCGTCACCGCGCGCGGCCTCGTGCCCTTCCTCGACATGGCCTACCAGGGCTTTGGCGACGGCATCGCCGAAGACGGCAAGGTGGTGGGCATGTTCGCCGCTGCCGGTGGCCCGCTGTTCGTGTCGAACTCGTTCTCGAAGTCGTTCTCGCTGTATGGCGAGCGTGTCGGTGCGCTGTCGATCGTCGCCGCATCGGCTGAAGAAGCGGCACGCCTGATGTCTCAACTCAAGCGTGTCATCCGCACCAACTATTCGAACCCGCCGATCCATGGCGGCCAGGTGGTGGCCACTGCCCTCGCCACGCCTGAACTGCGCAAGCTGTGGGAAGAAGAGCTGGCAGGCATGCGCGTGCGCATCAAGGAAATGCGTCAGGCCATGGTCGACAAACTGAAGGCCGCGGCACCGGGCCATGACTTCGATTTCGTCGTCAAGCAGCGCGGCATGTTCTCCTACTCGGGCCTGACCAAGGAACAGGTCGCACGCCTGAAGGATGAGTTCTCGATCTACGCCGTGGACACCGGCCGCATCTGCGTGGCCGCGCTGAACTCGCGCAACATCGACCGCGTCGTCGCTGCGATCGCCAAGGTGCTGTAAGGATTGCGGCAAGGGTTGTCAGATTTCTTGAGATAAATATATTTGACAACCCCGGCAAGATTGGTCATAATCTTGCCTCTGTTCCCTGATAGCTCAGTCGGTAGAGCGACGGACTGTTAATCCGCAGGTCCCTGGTTCGAGTCCAGGTCGGGGAGCCAGAATTCAAAAGCCCGCAGACGAAAGTTTGCGGGCTTTTTCATTTCTCAGATCAGGCTTGAATGGCTAGATGCGCAATAAAACCTGATCTAGTCTCACCATGCTGCTTTGCTTTCGCATCCAAACGCGCAAGAACTCGCGTGGGTAGCGTGATGTTCACGCGCTCAATCTCATCCGACAGCAAGGCTGGATCGATTTCTGCGATCGCCCAAACCCAGCCTTTGAATTCACGTTTTATTGAAGGGCACCGATACCGCTGGGCTTAGGTATATCTTCATCAAGGTCGAGTGCCGTCGCGATCTATAGCCCAATCGCCCCTTTCGCATTCTCGATCGCTTCATCAATGCCAGAGTCAGCTGCGGAAAAACCTCCGGGCAGGTCTGGAACGACGACGCGCCATGCCCTACTCTCATCTCCGGGTTCGATCGCGATTGGATATTTCATGGTGCTTTCCTCATTTCAGTCCTGCCTGCTTCAGGATCTTTTGAACAAGTCCTGACCCAAGGTCTTTTTTTGGGTGTGGAACGGTTAGATGACCCGCTTTTGACGGATGAACAAAGACATGGTGGGGTCCATTCGATCCGCACTATGTCCACCCGTCCTGATTCAACGCCAAACGGCCTTATTATCGAAGCTCCTGGCCTTTCAGTCCCGCAAAGCCGGCGTAGCGGCAAATTCGTGCTGCTGCATGAACATCATTGCCGCCCAAAGT
>JBDKLN010000184.1:0-2826 GCA_039806045.1 Pseudomonadota bacterium | reverse complement strand
ACCTTAATGCGTTGCAGCACCAAGGTCAAGGAAAATCTTGGAAAAAGCCAATGAAATCAACCCTTTTGGCGCGATAAGACGGGGCTGGATCCGGACGATGCAGCGCACGAATTCCCTGCCTGTCACGCGCATGCCCATCGCCGCTCGCAGCCGCTCGCGCGTTTGCGTTTCAGCTCCTCCGTTATTTAGCAAATTGGCATTTTCGGCCATGTCAATCGAAGGGGAGCTCAGCGCAAACGCTTACAATGCGGGTCTTCCACCGTGCAGCCGTTTCATCATCGTGACCCACTCCGCACCATCCCCTGTCCCGGCAACGACCGACGCCGCAGGCACTGACGCCCACGCCAAGGGGCGATCGGCGCCACTGAAGAATCGGCTGCTGTGCATGGTCTATGAGGCGATGCTGCTGTTCGGTGTGCTGTTCATCGCGACCTGGCTGTTCTCGACGCTGCTTCAACAACGGCACGCACTCTACCTGCGCGATGCGCTGCAAGACTGGCTGTTCGTGGTGCTGGGCGCGTACTTCTGCTGGTTCTGGACCCACGGCGGGCAGACGTTGGCGATGAAGACCTGGCGCATTCGCGTGATCACCCGCGACGGCAATCCGGTGCGCTGGCGGCGCGCCCTGCTGCGCTACGTGTTTGCGTGGGGCTGGTTCCTGCCTGGGCTGGCACTGGCGCGCGCGATCGGGGCGCAAGGCTGGATGCTGTTGCTGCTGCCGGCGCTGAACTTCGCGCTATGGGCCCTGGCCGCCCTGCTCGATCGCGACCGCCAGTTCCCGCATGACCGCGTTGCCGGCACCCGCGTCGTGCTCAAGCCGGGCCTCGACCAGAAAGACGCGCAAGCGGCGGCGGAAGACGCCGACGAATACCGCGCGTCGCGCAGGCCCGGCGTCGATGCCGGCGACGGACCGCAGTCCTGACCGGGGAAAGCGGGCATGATCGCCACCCTGACCCGCTTCATCATCCTGCTGCAGCTGGCGACGCTGGCGGCGATCAGCTGGCTGTTCATTCACTTCGATGTGATTGCCACGCCGTTGCTGGCGCTGCTGGCCAGTGCCGGCATCCTGGCGTCGCTGCGCGCGGCAATCATCGTCAACAATTACCTGCTGTCGGGGGCGCTGCGGCAACGCATGAGCGATGGCTCGCGCCCGCCCGCGCTCGCGCTCGCCTTGCGCGTCGCGCAGGAATTCTGGTGCAGCATGCTGTGCTGGTTCCGGCTGTTCCCGTTCGCCCAACAGGGCGTGATCACGCTGGAAGGCGACCACGCGCCGCCGGTGCTGTTGCTGCACGGCTTCGGCGCCAACAGCGGCTTCTGGCGTCCGCTGTCGCGGCGCCTGCGCGAGGCCGGCATCAGCCATGCGACGGTGGACCTCGAACCGGTATTGGGCAGCATCGATGATTACGCCGACCTGATCGAGGCGCAGGCCACGCTGCTGTGCGCAGCAACAGGCGCGTCGCAGCTGGTGGTCGTCGGCCACAGCATGGGAGGCCTGGCGGCACGCGCATGGATGCGCCGCCATGGCAGCGCGCGCGTCCTCAAACTGGTCACGCTGGGCACGCCGCACTTCGGCAGCTGGCTGGCCAGTTACGGCAGCGGACGCAATGCAAAACAGATGGTGCCGCCCGGCGCCGATCCGGACGCGTGGCTGATCCGATTGTCGCAATCAGAGACACCGGCGCTGCGCGAACGCATGCTGTCCATCTGGTCGCGCCATGACAATATCGTCTCGCCACAGGAATCCGCAGTACTGCCATGCGCCGGGAATGTCGCGCTCGACCTCGTCGGCCATGTCGCGCTGGGATTCGACCCTGCCGTACTCGACAGGGTGACCAGGGAAATTATGTCAGTCCGTCGAAGCAGGTCGACAGCATGAAGGCAATGACCTTCTCGTCATCGTAGTTCTCGTTCATGCGCAGGTAATCGACAGTGGGATCGCAGGAACGCGCATAGATGCTGAACAGCACCACGTCGGTTGGCAGGTCAGTGCGGATCGCGCCATCGGCGCGCGCCTTTTCGATCAGCTCGGCCATCGACTCGTTGAGGTCCATCAGGCGACTGATATAGCGGGTGCTATTCATCAGCGCGTCACGCAGGCTGTTGTTCTCGGCCGGCAGGGTCGGCAGGCCGCCCTTCATCCGGGTCTCCAGTGCCCAGCGCAGCACCGCTTTCAGATGATCGATGGCGGCCAGGTCTGCCGGGAGGCTGCGCACAAAAGCCAGTGTGCTCTCGAGCAAACGGATCATTGCCGCTGCCGCCAGCGCTTCTTTCGACGGGAAATGCTTGTACAGGCTGGCCTTGGCGATCCCAACCTCGGCCGCGACCTCGTCCATCGTCATCAACTCATAGCCCTTCTTTGCCAGAAGGGTGTTGGTGGCGTCGACAATCGCATTCTCCCGAACGATCAATTGCTGCTGCTTGAACGAGAGCTTGGGTTCTGTACTCATCGGTTACGAAAGAGGCTAATCAGTTTTGAACTTTGCCGATTATACGGCAGCCGAAGCAGGGAGGCGGACTTTATCGTTATAGCAATGCGAATATTCCCATCCATTTTGCTGCGTCGCAGTTCGACGAATATCCCAGCCATGCTGCTGCTTTGCACCATGACAGTGGCGGTTGCCCGGGCGGATGACTTGCTTGATACCGCCCGCCGCGCCGGTTCGTTCCGGAACTTCGTGGATGCCGTGCGGGTGGCCGGACTGACCGGCCAGCTGAAGGCCGGCGGGCCATACACGCTGTTCATCCCCAGCGACAGCGCTTTCGACAAGCTGCCGGACGGCGAATGGCAGGCGCTGTTGAAGGACCGCGACCGGCTGTCGCGCGTGC
>JBDKLN010000183.1:0-14505 GCA_039806045.1 Pseudomonadota bacterium | reverse complement strand
CGATAAACGGGAAATCTTCGACGTCGCCCAGCTTCAGCGCCTTCATCCGCAGGATCACCGCCGCCAGCGACGAACGCAGGATCTCGGGATCGGTGAATTTCGGGCGCTGCAGGTAATCCTGTTCGTCGTATAAGCGGATACAGACACCGGCGGCGACCCGGCCGCAACGGCCGGCACGCTGGTTGGCGGCCGATTGCGCGACAGCTTCGACCTGCAATTGCTCGACTTTGTTGCGGTAGCTGTAGCGCTTGACGCGCGCGGTACCGGCATCGACCACATAACGAATGCCGGGCACGGTCAGCGAGGTTTCGGCGACGTTGGTGGCCAGCACGATGCGGCGCGCATTGGTGGTCTTGAACACGCGCTCCTGTTCTTGCGCCGACAGGCGCGCGAACAAGGGCAAGATCTCGACATGCGGCGGGTGATGCTTGCGCAAGGCTTCGGCGGCATCGCGGATCTCGCGTTCGCCGGGCAGGAAGACCAGGATGTCGCCGGGACCGACGCGCGACAATTCATCGACGGCGTCGACGATCGCGTCCATCAGGTCGCGCTGTTCCTTCGCGCGGGCCGCCGGCGACGCTGCGCCGGCCGCGCCTTGTCCGGGGGGTTTCGCATCCGGTTCCACCGGACGGTAACGCACCTCGACCGGATACATTCGCCCCGACACCTCGATGACCGGCGCCGGCTTGCCGTCGCGCTCGAAATGGCGCGCGAAGCGTTCCGCATCGATGGTGGCCGACGTGATGATCACCTTCAGGTCGGGACGCTTCGGCAGCAGCTGCTTCAGGTAGCCGAGCAGGAAGTCGATGTTCAGGCTGCGTTCGTGCGCCTCGTCGATGATGATGGTGTCGTAGGCCTTGAGCAGCGGATCGCCTTGCGTCTCGGCCAGCAGGATGCCATCGGTCATCAGCTTGATCCATGCCCCGGCTGACAGGGTGTCGTTGAAGCGCACCTTGTAGCCGACATGCATGCCGGGCGGCGTGCCGAGTTCCTGTGCGATGCGCTTGGCGGTCGACGACGCGGCAATGCGGCGCGGCTGGGTGTGGCCGATCAGGCCTTTCTGGCCACGCCCGATGGACAGGCAGATCTTGGGCAACTGCGTGGTCTTGCCGGAGCCGGTCTCGCCGCTGACGATCACCACCTGATGGGCCAGCAGCGCCTGCGCGATTTCATCACGACGCGAAGAGACCGGCAGTTCCGGCGGGAAGCTGACAGCGGGCAGCGGATGACGCGTCGCGTCGGGTGTCGGGTCTCGCTCCGGGTTTCGCTTCGAGCCTGGCGGTGGGCCCGGCTGACGGGCTGGCGGCTGGGTGGCGCGCTGGCCCTGCCCCGGGTCACGACGCTGGCCGGACTTCCGGCCCGGGGTCGGAACCGCCATCGACGCTTGTTTCTGTGCGGCGTCGGTGCGTGGTGCGGCAGTCGACGTGGCTGGCCCGGTGGCTGGAGCCGGGGCCGCCTTTTTCGGGGCTTGGGGTGCTGACATGTCGGCCGAATTATAATGCCGCCCATGGAGAATCCCGTTCAGTTCGTCGAGTGGCTGCGCTCGGTCGCGCCCTACATCCACGCGTTCCGCGGCAAGACCTTCGTCGTCGCCTTCCCCGGCGAGCTGGTGCTGTCTGGCGCGCTGCCCGTACTGGCGCACGACCTGTCGCTGCTGCACGCGCTGGGCATCAAGGTGGTGCTGGTGCACGGCTCGCGCCCGCAGGTGCAGGAACAGCTGGCGCTGCGCAACGTGGAAACCCATTTCCACAATAGCTTGCGCATCACCGATGCCGCCGCACTGGAGTGCGCGAAGGAAGCCGCCGGCGAGCTGCGCCTCGACATCGAGGCCGCGTTCAGCCAGGGCTTGCCGAACACGCCGATGGCGAACTCGTCGATCCGGGTCATTTCCGGCAACTTCGTCGTGGCGCGCCCGGTCGGCATCATCGACGGCGTCGACCACGGCATGACGGGCGTCACGCGCAAGATCGCGCATGAGACCATCCACCCCATCCTCGATGCCGGCGGCATCGTGCTGCTGTCGCCGCTGGGCTTCTCGCCGACCGGCGAGGTGTTCAACCTTGCGATGGAAGACGTGGCGGTGGCCGCGGCCAACGCGCTGCGTGCCGACAAGCTGATCTTCATCACCGAAACGCCGACCATGACCGACGCCGGCGGCACCGAGATCCGCGAAGTTTCCGCCCATCAGGCGCAGGCGGTGCTGGCGTCCGGCTGCCTGCGCGCCGACGCCGCCTACTATTTCGACCACGCGACCAAGGCGTGCCTGGCTGGCGTGCCGCGCGCGCACATCGTGCCGTTCTCGACCGACGGTTCGGTACTGCTGGAAGTGTTCACGCATGACGGCGTGGGCACCATGATCTCGGCACAGTCGCTGGAAAGCCTGCGCGAGGCCACCATCGAGGATGTCGGCGGCATCCTGCAACTGATCGAGCCGCTCGAGGCCGATGGCACGCTGGTCAAGCGCGGTCGCGAACTGATCGAGCGCGAGATCGATTACTTCTCCGTCATCGAGCATGACGGCGTGATCTTCGGTTGCGCTGCCTTGTATCCGTTCCCGGCCGAGAAGATGGCCGAGGCCGCCTGCCTGACCGTCAGCCCGGATGCCCAGGCACAGGGCGATGGTGAACGATTGCTGAAGCACCTGGAAAACCGCGCACGCGCGGCCGGTTTCAAGAAACTGTTTGTCCTCACCACGCGCACCGCGCACTGGTTCCTGAAGCGCGGCTTCGTGCAGGCTGGCGTCGACGACCTGCCGAAAGACCGGCAGAACATGTACAACTGGCAGCGCAAATCGCTGGTACTGATCAAAAAACTCTGATTCGCCACCCCGATCCCTGCCGGCGGCGCTGCCGCCGGTTTACGTTTACCCTGCATCGAACACACCGATTGCATTCCCGTTGGAGAAACACATGACGCGCATGGTCCACTGCATCAAACTGAACAAGGAAGCTGAAGGACTGGACTTCCCGCCCTACCCGGGCGAGCTGGGCAAGAAGATCTGGGAAAGCGTGTCCAAGGAAGCCTGGGCCGCATGGCTCAAGCACCAGACCATGCTGGTCAATGAAAACCGCCTGAACCTGGCTGACGTG
Organism: Pseudomonadota bacterium; assembly: GCA_039806045.1. GTDB lineage: Bacteria > Pseudomonadota > Gammaproteobacteria > Burkholderiales > Burkholderiaceae_D > Pernthalerella. The sequence continues at coordinate 11,416 of JBDKLN010000183.1, read as the reverse complement.
CGCGCCCGCAAGTATCTGGCGGCGCAGATGGAAAAGCACTTCTTCGGCGAAGGCGCCGATGCGGCGGCAGGCTACGTGCCGCCGGCAAACTGAACTGACGCAAAAGGGCGCCAGCGCAACGCTGGCGCGTCAGTCGAACGTCATCACGCGCACGCCATCGGCCGTGCCCAACAGGCAGACCGCTGCACCTTGCAGCGCGAACAGGCCGACGCTGACCACGCCCGGCAACTGGTTGATTTGCTGCTCGAGCGCCTTCGGGTCACGAATCTGCAGGCCGGCGGCATCGAGTATCCAGCAACCATTGTCGGTCACGTAGGGCTTCCCATCCTTCATGCGCAGCACGGGCTGCGCGCCCAGCGCCGCAAGGCTGCGCGCGACGGCCTTCTCGGCCATCGGTATCACTTCGACCGGCAGCGGGAACTTGCCCATCGCGTCGACCAGCTTGGAGCCATCCGCGATACAAATGAATTTTTCGGCGACCGACGCGACGATCTTTTCGCGGGTCAATGCGCCGCCACCGCCCTTGATCATCGCGCCGCTGTGATCGATCTCGTCGGCACCGTCGATATAGACCGGCATGGACTCGACCTCGTTGAGGTCGAATACGGGCACACCATGCGACTTCAGCCGTGCAGCAGTCGCTTGCGACGACGCGACCGTGCCCTTGATGCGATCCTTGATCTTTGCGAGCTCGTCGATGAAGAAATTCGCGGTGGAACCGGTGCCGACGCCGATGACGGCGCCGTCCACCACATAGTCGATCGCCGCGCGCGCGACGGCCTGCTTGAGTTCATCCTGGGTCATGATGGCTGCCTTCAAATCGAAGGCAGCATTTTAGCCGATGCGATGCCAGCGCCGCCGCCTCGTGCCAGCGGGCGTGGCCGCCTCGGCAGGGACGGTTTGGCGCGCGTTCAGTTCGCGCCGAGATTGGTCGACAGGTATTGGGCCAGCGATGCCTTGTCGTGCAGGTTGAGCTTGCGGTACAGGTGGGCCAGCTGGTTGCGCACTGTGTGGTGCGAGACGCCGAGCTCACGCGCAATCTGCTTGTGGCTCATGCCGGCGGCAAAGCGGCGCGCCACCACGAACTCCCTGGGCGTCAACACTTCCATCGCATCGACCGGACGTATCCGGCACAGGTTGCAGCCGGCTTGGCGCACCAGCGTGATCTCGACCTGGGTGCCACGATAGGGCTTGTCCTGATTGAGCAATTCCATCGCGTCGTGAGGAATGAATTCGGGCGCCAGTTCCGGCCATTCGCGCTCGAGCAAATCGAAGAAGCGCTGGTCGGCGATCTCCACCTGGCCTTCGTCGTTGATCAGGCCAGTTGCACCGGCCTGCTCGCGATAGCCTGTGGCTCCGGGCAAGCGCTCGGCCGCGCGTGCCCGATTGATTGCCAGCGCGCGTGAAAGATGGATCCACAAGCCATGCAGCGCCGCCGCGTCCGACTCGGCAAAACGCACATCATGCTGGCGATACAGCACGATCCAGCGTGCGGGCCTGACGCGGTTCGGATCATCGCCATGCAGCATCAGGTGGCACATGCCCAGTTCTTCTGCCAGCGAACGGAAGCTGCCTGCCTCGCGGTCGCGCAATCGTTTGCCGTCATGGCTCTTGCGATACAACACGCGGATGCCACCGCGCGTCGGCGACAGCGGCGCATTGCGGAACCCATGGGCTACCGGATCATCGGCAGCGGCCGAACGCGCGGGTTTCAATGTCATGCCATCGGCGCCAACCGGTAGCGGCATGCCCTTCGGGGGCAAAGTGTCGCTGATCGAGGAAGCGCTGCGGCCTGCGGGCTGTTGCGCAGGGGGCGTCTCGAGCTGTGCGCCGAACATGCCATGGATGCCGGGATCACCAGCTTCGCCGGTGCCGAAGATCGCGCCATCGAAACGGATCCACATTTGCATCAGACCGATCGCGCGGGTCAGGAACTGGTCAGGCGACGCGTACTCGGCCAATGCATACAAATCCCTGACGGTACTCGAGAACGCTTGCATGCTGCCTCCTGTGTCCCAATGCCCGGGTCGCGGGCCGGATAGGCGAGTGCGATGGGTTGAATATTCTTGAATTTGTCATTGAATTTTATTTAACTGCTAATTTTTGTGCCAAGCATTTTTGAACATAATCGTTGTTAATCGACCAAATCCGTAGGCTTTTCCAGAGGAAACAGCATCAAGGAAATACTGGTTCGTCCGATAAAAAGATGAATTCCTGTGAAATCAGCTTACTGGCGATGAATCATGCTGTCGGAAACCTCGAAATCTTTACCTACAAGAAATGATGTCCTGCCCGGTGCCGAGCCCGGACTTGCCGCAAATCGGGGCCGGGCCGGTAGGTACAGGTATCATTCCGGCCTTAGAACGATCAACACAGGCCGCAGCCCTGTCCCGATGTCCGCCAACCAGCCTTTGACCGCCCTGCCGGAATACACCGCCCTCGCGCGTCATGCGTCGCTCGCGCGGCAGTGGCAATTGCGTGATCTGTTCGCGCAAGATGCGCAACGGGCATCCCGCTTCACGCTTGATGTGGCAGGCCTTTGCCTCGATTACTCAAAGAACCACGTTGACGGACAGGCCATCGACCTGCTGGCCGGCTTCGCTCGGGCACAGGGCGTGGAGGCGCTGCGCGACGCCATGTTCAATGGCGAAGCCATCAACCTCAGTGAAAAACGTCCGGCGCTGCATACATTGCTGCGGGTGCCGCCCGGCACGCGCTTCATGCTGGACGGTGTCGATGCGGCAGCCGAGGTCCATCGCGTGCTCGACCGCATGGCTGTTTTCTGCGATGCGGTGCGCAGCGGGCGCTGGAAAGGCTACAGTGGCCAGGCAATCACGGACGTGGTCAACATCGGCATCGGCGGTTCCGACCTCGGCCCGGTGATGTGCTGTGATGCATTGCGCCCGTATGCACAGCCTGGGCTGCGCATGCACTTCCTGTCCAACGTTGACGGCCATGCGATCGACGCCCTGCTGCCGGCACTGGATGCGCGCACGACGCTGGTCATCGTCTCGTCGAAATCCTTCACCACGCGCGAGACGATGGCGAATGCGCATGCGATGCGCCGCTGGTTCCTGCAGCAGGGCGGCGAAGCCGACCTGGCCAGGCATTTCGTGGCCGTCTCGACCAACGCCGCCGAAGTCGCGCGCTTCGGCATCGACACGGCCAACATGTTCCCGTTCTGGGACTGGGTTGGTGGACGCTTCTCGATCTGGTCCGCGATCGGGCTGTCGCTGATGCTTTCGATCGGCCCGGTTCGTTTCCGCGAATTCCTGGCCGGCGCCCATGCCATGGATGAGCATTTCCGCACCGCGCCGCTGCAGAAGAACATGCCCGCCTTGCTGGCCATGGTCGGCTACTGGTACCGGCAGTTCTTCCATACCGCATCGCTACTCAGCGCTCCCTACCATCAGGACTTGCACCTGTTCCCGGCCTGGCTGCGCCAGCTGGAAATGGAAAGCAATGGCAAGGACGTGACGCGTGACGGGCAAGCGGTACAGACGCCTACCTGCCCGGTGGTCTGGGGCAGCGTTGGCACCAATGGCCAGCATGCGTACTTCCAGCTGCTCCATCAGGGCACGGACCTGATACCGGTTGATTTCATCGCTGCATTAAAGCCCATGCACGCACACCTCGATCAGCACAGGATGCTGCTGGCAAACTGCTTCGCGCAGGCTGAGGCATTGATGAACGGCACGGTCGGACAACAGTTGCCGCTGCATCGCAGCTTCGATGGCAATCGTCCCAGCAATATGCTGCTACTGGAGGCGTTGACGCCGGCGTCACTCGGCGCGCTGCTGGCGCTGTATGAACACAAGACCTTCGTGCAAGGCATCCTGTGGAACATCAACAGCTTCGACCAGTGGGGCGTTGAGCTCGGCAAGACGCTCGCGGCGCAGATCCAGTCCGAACTGGATGACGCCGATGCGGTCGGTGTGCATGACAGTTCGACCGCAGCACTGGTCGCACGCGCACGCGCCGCACTGGAATAACCGAGGCGCTTCCCCCGGGCGATACAGGGTGCGCGGCCGGGCGTGGGTAAAATAGCAGGCTTTCAACCCCCTTCCGATGCACGGCCCATCATGAACCAGCTCGAGCAACTCAAGCAGTACACGACCGTCGTCGCCGACACCGGCGATTTCCATGCCATGGAAGTCTTCAAGCCGCATGACGCGACCACCAACCCGTCGCTGATCCTGAAGGCCGTGCAAAAGCCCGAGTACCAGCCACTGCTGGCCCAGACCGTTGCCGAGCACAAGGGCAAGGATGTGGGCGAGATCATCGACCACTTGCTGGTGGCCTTTGGCCTGAAGATCCTTGCGATCATCCCGGGCCGTGTGTCGACCGAAACCGATGCGCGCCTGTCCTTCGATACCGAAGGCACGATCGCCAAGGGGCGCCACCTGATCGCCCTGTACGAAGCCGCCGGGATTCCGCGTGAACGCATCCTGATCAAGGTCGCGTCGACCTGGGAAGGCATCCGTGCCGCGGAGGTGCTGGAGAAGGAAGGCATACGCTGCAACATGACGCTGCTGTTCTCGCTGCCGCAAGCGATTGCCGCCGCCGAGGCCGGCGCGCAGCTGATCTCACCCTTCGTCGGCCGCATCCTCGACTGGTACAAGAAATCGACCGGCCTGGAATACACCGCCACCGACGATCCGGGCGTGCTGTCGGTGAAACGCATCTACGAGTATTACAAGAAATTCGGCTACAAGACCGAGGTGATGGGCGCCAGCTTCCGCAACACCGGCGAGATCACTGAACTGGCAGGCTGCGACCTGCTCACCATCAGCCCCGAGTTGCTGCAAAAGCTGGCCGACAGCGATGCGCCGCTCACGCGCCAGCTGTCAACCGAAGCTTCACAGGCCGCAACCATCGAACGCATGCATTTCGACGAGAAGGCGTTCCGACTGACGCTGAACGAAGATGCAATGGCGACCGAAAAGCTGTCTGAAGGGATACGGCTGTTCTGCGCCGACGCGGTGAAGCTGGAGCAGCTGGTGCGGGCGATGGCCTGACGCCTGAGGCTTGCACCTGAACGCATGCACGCCGGCAGCGGATGCCGGCGCGCATGTCCATCGTTCAGGTGTCGAGATCGCTACGGTGATAACCGGCGTATATCTGCCGCAGCGCGAGTGCCGCCTGGAACTTTGACAACTGCTCATCACTGAGCGTCATGTCCCGCGCGTTGGCTATTCGTTCGGCAAAATCGTTCGCGACTGCCACGCATTCCGGATAGAGATAGGGTGAATCCCGGTCGAGCTTTATCCCGTCCGGCGTCTGCTTGAATTTCTGAGTGAATTCATTGAACAAGATCGTCGCATGCGCGATGTCATCCATCGATAACTCGCTGACGGGCCGCAGTCCCAGTTGCTGGCCGACAGAAAACTGCGCTTGCCCCGGCTGTGCCGGTATGCGAGGGGCCGGCGGCGCAGGGGCCGGCTTGGACGTGCTGGCCGGATCGGAGGACGGCATCGACATTTCAGTGGCTGACGCCGCCTGCGACATCGTCGGCCCCGGGCCGGACGAATTCGCGGCGTCCTGCAGTGTCTTGTACATCTCCGGATGCTCGAGCATGTTTTCTGCATCAAGCAACATGCCATTCAGCTCGCTGTTGTGTTGGCGATCCGCGCCTTTGTATTGTTCGAGTAATGTTTTCGCATAGACCCGGGCGCCATCAAAATCGATCGTCGGTGCCGGCTGGCCTTTGTCGTAGCCTTTGTTCTTCCAGTCGCGCCATTGCATGAAACTGGTCAGCTGGGTCGTCGTCACCGTCTGCGCCGGCGCGGCTTTCAACGCCTGCGTGCCGATATTTTTGTCGGTCGCGTCATCACTAAGCACGAGAAATTTCGCGAGGATGGCCAGCTTTTTCTGGTCGGAAGATGATAAGGTGAATTCGGCTTTGGCTGCCATGGCGGAGTTCCGCCGTTGATTGACGAGCTCAATAAAAGCCTTCGCATGGCGCTGCACACCGGGCAGGAAATTTTGCGGACAGATCATGTCGCCGGGGAGTTTGCCGTTCTTCTCGCACAGTTTCAGGTAAATGGCATAGTCGCCTGCGTCGGCGTCAGTGTCGGCAAACATCGGCTCGGGAGTCAGTGCAGCGTCGACACTTTGCACGAAGTCGACACGTGATTGTGCGGCGGCCTTCTCCGCCTGCGCCTTGGCCAAAGCCTGCCGGTTGGCTTTCTCAAAGGCTGTCGGCAGCACTTTTTTCTTGAAATTGCGGGGCGCCGACACAACCACCGGATTTGCAGTGATCGTCGGCACCTTCTGCCACCCCAGCGCTTGCCTGATCCTGGCAGCGATACTGTCGACATGGCTTTGCGCATCCCTGTACGCAGATGAAATCCTTGCCAGCGCCCTGTCGATCAAACCTTCCGGCTTGTCAGGATCTGCGGGGCGAGCATCAAAAGGATCGTATCCACTGTCGATCTCGACCTCTTCCATGGCCCGCTCTGCCGGTAACGGCGGCGGGACCATGGATGACGAAGCCTGTTTGGGCTGGCCGGGCGGGATGGTAACGGGCATGTCAATCTCCAGATTTCCGCGAAGCAAATTGCCTGCGGTTCACAGAGGTTTCGTGCCTGCTATCGCTAGAATGTTCTCTATCAGGCCAAGTACTTCCCCGTCACACTGCGCCTGACGCGCGCAATGCGGCAATCTGCTGCGCGTCATAGCCCAGGCCTTGCAGAACAGCGTCGGTATGCTCGCCCAGTTCCGGCCCCAGCCAGCGCGTGCCACCCGGCGTCTCGGAAAACTTCGGCGTGACCGCCGGCAGCTTGATCGGCGTGCCATCGCGGAACGCATGTTGCTCGACCATTTTCCGCGCGAGGAACTGCGGATCCTGCAGCATGTCTTTTACCGAATAAATTTTCGACACCGGCACGTCGGCCGCCTTCAGCACCTCGAGCGCACTGGCGATGTCGCGCCCGCTGCACCAGGCCTGGATCGCGCCATCGATTTCGTCGACGCGCTGCACGCGTCCGGCGTTGTGCGCGACGCCGGGATCATTGGCGAGGTCGTCCCGGCCGATCGCCATCATCAGGCGCTTGAAGATCGCATCGCCGTTGCCGGCGATGACGATGTTTTCGCCATCGGCGGTGGTATAGGTGTTGGAAGGCACGATGCCCGGCAATGCGCCGCCGGTACGCTCGCGCACCACGCCCGCATGGTCGTACTCGGGCACCATCGATTCCATCAGGTTGAACACTGCCTCATACAGCGCGACGTCGACCATCTGGCCCTGCCCGGCGACGCAGTCGGCACCGGCCTTTCCGTTCCAGCGACCACCGGTCGCATCGCGATGGCGCAGCGCCATCAGTGCGCCCAGCGCGCCATGCAGTGCCGCGATCGAATCACCCATCGAGATACCGATGCGTACCGGCGGACGGTCCGCATGGCCGGACACGTAACGTATGCCGCCCATCGATTCGCCGATAGCGCCAAAGCCCGGTGCATCGCGCATCGGGCCGGTCTGCCCGTAGCCCGACAGGCGCACCATGATCAGCGCCGGATTGATTGTCTTCAGCTGTTCGTAACCGATGTTCCATTTCTCAAGCACGCCCGGGCGATAGTTCTCGACCACGATGTCGGCATCGAGCGCCAGCTTGCGGGCGATCTCCTGCGCACGCTCGTCCTTCATGTTGAGCGTGATGCTTTTCTTGTTGCGGCTCTGCACGCTCCACCACAGGGAATTGCCATCCTTGAGCACGCGCCACTGGCGTATCGGGTCGCCGCCATCGGGCGACTCGACCTTGATGACCTCGGCACCGAATTCCGCCAGCATGCGCGTGCAGAAAGGCCCGGCGATCAGGGTGCCGAGTTCAAGGACCTTGATACCAGCCAGCGGGCCGGCGACTCTGGTGGAATTTTGCATGGGCGTGCCTTCTGTCAAGCGGGAAGGATTACAGGAGCGGGACAGCGGGTATTGCCGATGCCAGCCGACCGTCAGGTCGAACGGCGATCGAGCATCGCGCGGGCAATGGTGCCGGCATCGACATACTCAAGCTCGCCGCCGACCGGCACGCCACGCGCAAGCCGGCTGACGCTCAGGCCGCGCGCCTTCAGCGTCTCGCTGAGGTAATGTGCGGTCGCTTCGCCTTCGTTGGTGAAATTGGTGGCCAGCACGACTTCGGTGACGATGCCATCGGTGGCGCGCGCGATCAGCTTTTCGAGATGCAGGTCTTTCGGGCCCACGCCATCAAGCGGCGACAGACGGCCCATCAGCACGAAATACAGACCTTTGTAGGTCAGGGTCTGCTCGATCATCAATTGATCAGCCGGCGTCTCGACCACGCACAGCAGCGCGGCGTCGCGAGCGGCATCGACGCAGGTCTCGCAGACCTCATGCTCGGTGAAGGTGTTGCAGCGCGCACAGTGACGGACACTCTCCACCGCCTGCGCGAGCGCGCGCGCCATCAGCGCCGCGCCTTCGCGATCATGCTGCATCAGGTGATAGGCCATGCGCTGCGCGGACTTCGGGCCCACGCCCGGCAGCCGGCGCAATGCCTCGGTCAGAAAGTCGAGGCTGGAAGGTGTTTTCACGTCGTTGTCCGGGATTTCACAGGCGCTGGCGTCAGGGATGACGCACGGTGTGCGGCGTCATGCCCCGGCTTGCCCTTGCTCAGAACGGCAGCTTGAAGCCCGGCGGCAGCGGCAGGCCCGCAGTCAGCGCGCCCATTTTTTCCGAGGAGGTCGCCTCGGCCTTGCGCACGGCATCGTTGAACGCCGCAGCGACGAGGTCTTCCAGCATGTCCTTGTCATCGGCCAGCAGCGAAGGATCGATGGTCACGCGCTTGACGTCGTTCTTGCAGGTCATGATGACTTTCACCATGCCGGCACCCGCCTGGCCTTCGACTTCGATGCTCGCCAGCTGCTCCTGCGCCTTCTTCATGTTGTCCTGCATGGCCTGGGCCTGCTTCATCAGGCCGGCCAGTTGTCCCTTCATCATGGTGGACTCCTTTGTCTCAATAATTCAATTAAACGGCGTCGCAAATCGTGCGCTTCGCTCCGGCTCATACCGGGCGGATCGAACCCGGCACGATGGTCGCGCCAAATTCACGCATCAGTGTTTGCACGAACGGGTCTTCCTGCAAGCTTTGTTCGGCCTGGCGCTGGCGCTCGGCCTGCTCGGCAACGTCAGCGGCGTGTGCCGTGCGATTCACCGTACCGATCTCGGTGACAAGCCGGACTGGCTTGCCATAGTGTGCTTCCAGCGCGGCTTGCAATTTGTCGGCGCTGCCTGCCGACAGCAGCGTGTCGACCGGCACGCGCAATTTGATTGCGAGCGCGGAAGCGCCATCATCGAAGGCCAGCAGCTCGCTTTGCATCGCCAGTTGCTGCGGCACACCGCGCAATGGCAGCGTCTTCATCAGCGCCGGCCAGTCGATCGCGTGTGCCGAAGGCTCGGGCGCGCTCAGTGGCGCGCGCGATTCAGTTTTTTTTTCAGCCGGGTCGCCGTCGGCGACCGGGGGCGCGTCCAGCCCGAAGAAATCATCATCCGCCGGCGCAGGCGGCGGGGCCGCCTTGGCTTTGCTGCTACGCGCTGCGGCCAGCGCAGCCATCGCCGGGCTCATCGGCCTTGCAGAGGGGGCAGGTGCGGCGGCAGCCGGCGGTGTCACTGGCACCGACGATACCGGCGCAATCGCCGACGTCGAAAGCCCGAAAGCATCGACATCATCCGGCGCGCCATACTCAACAACGATGGATGCCGCTGTACCGGCTGGAGCTGCCGCTCGTGGCGCCGGCGGCGGCGCGGCAGCCACGCTGGCGGCCATCGGCCGCGCAGCCTGCAGCGCAGCGCTGGCCGGACGGGTCGCAGCCGGGCGAGTCGCCGGCTCGCCACCTGACGAAGATGCCGGCGCAAATGCCAGCATGCGCAGCAGCGTCATCGTGAAGCCTGCATATTCATCCGGCGCAAGGCCCAGCTCATGGCGACCATGCACGACGATCTGGTAATTCAGTTGCACGTCTTCCGGCGAGAAGATGCCGGCCAGCCGCAGGATATCTTCACGCTCGGGCAAGTCATCGGGCACCGCCGACGGCACGGTTTGTGCGATGGCGACGCGGTTGAGCAAGGTGCCAAGGTCTTGCAAGGCAGCGCTCCACGACAAGCTGCGCGCAGCCATTTCGTCGGCTATGGCCAGCAAGGCCGCACCATCCTGCGCAGCCAGCGCATCAAGCAGCTGGACCAGGTAGGTATGGTCGAGCGCGCCCAGCATGCCCTGTACCGCATCGAGCGTCACCTTGCCGGCGGCGTAAGCAATCGCCTGGTCCGTCAGCGACAGCGCATCGCGCATCGATCCCTGCGCGCCCTGCGCCAGCAGGCGCAAAGCCGGCGGATCGAAGGCGATCTGCTCCTGGCCGAGGATGTTCTCCAGGTGGGACACAATGTGCCCCGGCGGCATCTGCTTCAGGTTGAACTGCAGGCAGCGCGACAGTACGGTGACCGGGATTTTTTGCGGGTCGGTGGTCGCGAGGATGAATTTGACGTGTTCAGGCGGCTCTTCCAGCGTCTTCAGCATTGCATTGAATGCATGGCTGGTCAGCATGTGGACTTCATCGATCATGTAGACCTTGAAGCGCGCATTCGAGGGGGCATAGATGGCCTGTTCGAGCAGCTGGGCCATTTCATCGACGCCGCGGTTGGACGCGGCATCCATCTCGATGTAATCAACGAAGCGGCCGGCGTCGATCGCCACGCAGGCCTCGCACTGGCCGCATGGCTGGGCGGTGATGTCGCCGCTACCGTCCGTGCCCTGGCAGTTCAGCGATTTCGCGAGGATGCGCGACAGCGTGGTCTTGCCGACGCCGCGGGTGCCGGTGAACAGATAGGCATGGTGCAGGCGTTTCTGCTCCAGCGCATGGGTGAGCGCACGCACGACGTGTTCCTGCCCGACCAGACTGTCGAAATTCTTCGGGCGGTATTTGCGGGCAAGAACCTGATAAGACATGTCCGGCGCTTCAATGGCAAGACCGCCATTTTACCTGACGCGGGAAAGGACTATCCTTCCGGAAGGAAGCCTTGGCAAACAGCCTGTTGATCAGTCCGCGTCCCGCAGCCGCTGGCAGCGCGCAACGCCCCGGCCCGGCTGCCGTATGGCCGTCCCCGCCAGGCTCCCGACCCGCAATGCGTGACCGCAGTCGATGGCCAAGCCGGGGCTGCAAGGAGGTGTAGAGTGCGTTGGCCCACCCATGACGTCACCAACCAGCCCCCGCCGCTGGCCGGCATCAACCTGTTCGACAGTGATCCGACCCTGGTCGCCGCCTTGCGCCGCGAAACAGGCGATGGCGCCGGCGCACAGGACAACTGGCCGGCCCACCGCGCCAGCCTGAGGCGGTTGGGGGCCATGTTGTTCAGCGAGGAATCCCAGGCACTGGCCGAGCAGGCCAACCGCCACCCGCCCGAATTGCT
>JBDKLN010000182.1:0-5284 GCA_039806045.1 Pseudomonadota bacterium | reverse complement strand
ATGTTGGCTCGCAGCGCGTGCTGTTTTACGGCATTGCGCGGCATCGCCTGAAACTTTTGGCCTGTATCGACCCTCAGAGTGACGGGTGATTGTTCACCTCCCGCTTCTCCTCCCTGAGCGGGGCTGCCCCGTGTGAAGGCGCGGCAGCGTTAAACCCTGGAGACCTTCCCCTTTCTCCAGGGTTTTTTTATTCGTTCACGGCATCATCGCCAGCGACTGGCGCGGCTGTGCCCTGCGATGCATCGTTCGCCTGTGCGGCATCTGTGTCGACCAGTCCGAGCAGCGTGCGTATCTTCAGGTCCGCTTCATCAATACCGATGCGCTTGAGCGACGAGAACAGCTGCACCGAGAATGGCAGAGGCTGGCCGGCCTCGTCAACGTAGCTGCCAAGGATGGTACGCGCGAGTCGCATCGCGTCGGCCTGCTCGCTGCGGTTGAGCTTGTCGGCCTTGCTCAACAGGCAATGGATGGGCTTGCCGGTGGGGGCGAACCATTCGAGCATTTCGACGTCCAGTTCCGTGAACGGGCGGCGCGCATCCATGATCAGCACCAGTGCCGCCAGCTGCTCACGCGCCTGCACATAGCGCCCCAGCAGGTCTTGCCAATGGTGTTTGGCGCTGCCGGACACTTCGGCATAGCCGTAGCCTGGCAAATCGACCAGGAAGGCGCGAATCTCTTCGGTACGGGTCGCATCCTTGCGGTGCATGGCCACGTGCGCGCCACCGATCGAAAAGAAATTGATGTGCTGGGTGCGGCCCGGCGTCTTCGACGCGAAGGCCAGCTTCTTCTGGTTGCACAGCAGGTTGATGGCCGTCGATTTGCCGGCATTCGAGCGGCCCGCGAAGGCTATCTCCGGCAATTTATATTTTGGCAAATCCTGCAGCCGGTTGACGGTCGTGAAGAAGCGGGCTTGCCAGAGAACGGACATGGGCGGTGCTGACAGAAGTGAAGAAGCGGTGAACAGGCAGGAAATCTGCGGAATTCCGGGCAGGTATCAGTCAAGCCGGAGGGGGCATTGTAGTACAATGCCGGGCTGTATTTCCGCACAAACCAACCACAAGATCCGGGTGCCTGAATGAATCGTGCTCTCTCGCTGTTCGTGAAATTTGTCTCCGTCGCGCTGCTCGCGTCGGCCACCGTGGCTGCGGCCAACGAGGGCAAGCCGGCTGCTGCGGCCGACGCCAACAAGGGCGGCAGCTTGTACACGAACGGTGACGCCTCGCGTGGCGTGACCGCCTGCGTCGCCTGCCACGGCAATGCCGGCAATGCGACCATCACCCAGAACCCGAAACTGGCCGGCCAGCACGCTGCTTACCTGCAGAAGCAGCTGCACGACTTCACGACCCCGGCCCGCAACAATGCCGTGATGACCGCGATCGCCAAGGCGCTGACCGAAGATGACGTGCGCAACCTCGCTGCTTACCTCGCGTCGCAAAAGCCGGCCCCGGGCGCTGCGAAAAACAAGAACACGGTCGAGCTCGGCAAGAAGATCTATCGCGGCGGCATCGCCGAGAAGAACGTGCCGGCTTGCGCAGGCTGCCACAGCCCGAACGGCGCTGGCATCCCGGCCCAGTTCGCCCGTGTCGCTGGCCAGCATCAGGATTACACCACCGCGCAGCTGAACAACTTCCGCGCTGGCAGCCGTACCAACTCGGCGCAAATGACGACCGTGGCCAAGCGCCTGTCGGATGCCGAGATTGCGGCTGTTGCCGACTACATGGCCGGTTTGAAGTAAAACAATGCATTCCCGCACCGCATCGCCAGGCTGGCGATAGCGCAGCGGGAAGCAACAATGTTCGACGGAAGGGGGAGGCCAGGCGCCGCCCCCTTTTTGTTTGTCGCGGACGAATGAGCAAACAGACAAAATACTGACGATGAATACTGGCACGGATATGCAAGCTCAAGCCAAGGTGGTGGCAAGTACCGGTACGGACCCGGACGGCGCGGCGACCACCGGCACGCAGGGCATCGCGCTGCCGACGCAAAGCCGCTGCCTGGCCGACCTGGTCGAGCTGATTTCATCGATGCGCTTTGCGATCAGCTTGCTGACCGTGATCTCGATCGCGTCCGTGATCGGCACCGTGGTCACGCAGGGCGACCCGATGCCGAACTACGTGAACCAGTTCGGCCCGTTCTGGTTCGAGGTCTTTGCGCGCTTCTCGATCTACTCGGTCTATTCGGCCTGGTGGTTCTTGCTGATCATGAGCTTCCTGGTCGCGTCGACCTCGCTGTGCATCGTGCGCAATGCGCCGAAGATGCTGAAGGACATGAAGAGCTGGCGCGAGAATGTGCGCGAGCAATCGCTGCGCAACTTCCATCACCACGCCGAATGGACGGATGGCGCCGACAGCGTGCAAGCCGCGCAACTGGCCGCCGCGCGCGTGAAGGCCGCCGGCTATCAAGTGAAGCTATTGAAGAAGGATGATGCCGTGCTGCTGACGGCCAAGCAGGGCGCAGCCAATAAGCTCGGCTATATCTTTGCGCATGCGGCCATCGTCATCATCTGCATCGGCGGCCTGCTCGATTCCAATCTGCCGATTCGTGCCCAGCAATGGCTGTTCGGCAAAGAGCCCTTCGTCGGCAATGGCCTGATCGCCGATATCCCGGCCAAGCACAGGCTCGGTCTGGGTAATCCTACCTTCCGCGGCAATGCTTTCATTCCCGAAGGCGGTGTCGGCAATACTGCCGTGATTGCGGCCGGCGAGGGGGTGCTGATACAAGAGCTGCCGTTCTCGATCAAGCTGGAAAAATTCATCGTCGAGTTTTACTCGACGGGCATGCCCAAGTTGTTCGCATCGAACGTGCTCGTCACCGACCACCAGACCGGCAAGAGCTTCCCGGCCACCATCAAGGTCAACGAACCCTTGTTGTACAAGGGGCTCGCGGTCTACCAGTCGAGCTTCGAGGATGGCGGCAGCCACCTGAAGCTGACGGGCTATCCGATGCAGGGCGCGGCCAATGGCAGCTTCCCGGTCGAAGGCACGGTGGGCGAAGCCACGCCGCTGAAGGGCAGTGGCGGCAGCCAGTACTCGATCGAATGGACTGGCTTCCGTCCGTTCAACGTAGAAAATACCGCCGCCAATGCCAACAATGGTCAGGACGTGCGCGCGGTCGATCCGAACAAGAGCTTCAATGAAACATTCGGCGCATCGCTCGACAAGCAGCTCGGATCGGCGGCCAATACGAAGAAAGCCAAGGACCTGAAGAACGTCGGCCCCAGCGTGCAGTACAAGCTGCGTGACCGCAACGGCCAGGCACGCGAATTCAACAACTACATGCAGCCGGTAAAGGTCGATGGCGCCGACGTCTTCCTGGCCGGCGTGCGCGACACGCCGGCCGAGGGCTTCCGCTATCTGCGCATTCCGGCCGATGCCAATGGCAAGATCGATGAGTGGATGCGCTTGCGTGCCGCCGTTGCCGATCCGGTTTTGCGCGAGAAGGCAGCGCGCCGCTATGCGGAGAAAGTCCCCCTCGGCAGTGCAGGTAATTCGGGCAATGTGCAACTGCGCGAACAACTGCAGTCCTCGGCGTTGCGTGGCCTGACAGTTTTCGCCGGCGATGAAAAAGGCTCGGGTTATATCGCGGTGGCGCGCTTCATCGGCAAGCTGCCCGAAGCACAGCAAGAAAAAGCGGCCGATGTCTTCATGAAGATCCTCAATGGCAGCCTGTGGGAATTGTGGCAGGCTGCACGCGAGAAAGACAGCTTGCCGGCGATGAAGCCCGACGAGCAGAACGGACGCTTCCTGCGCATGGCCACTGATGCGATCGCTGACAGTTTCTTCTATGGCGCGCCGGTCATCCTGCAATTGCGCGGTTTTGACGAGGTCAAGGCTTCGGTATTCCAGGTCACCCGTTCACCGGGCAAGAAGGTGGTTTATTTCGGCTGCCTGTTGCTGGTACTGGGCGTGTTCGCGATGCTGTATGTGCGCGAGCGCCGCTTGTGGGTCTGGTTCCGCCCGCTCGGGGACAGCGGTTCGCATGCGCTGATGGCCATGAGTACCCAGCGCCGCAATCTGGACTTTGACCGCGAATTTGAGCGGATGAAAGCATCGCTGGCAGCGCCAGCGAAAAGCTGAGGCCAGCGGGACAAACGACGGATGGCGCTGCGCCAACGCGCTCGCTGCCGCTGAACTATACTTTCATCGCATCCGCAGCAACGGGTGCGTGGAGAAACATGATGGAAATCACGCAAGAAATCACCATTGAACAAACCTCGGGCTGGTTCCGCAATCGCAGCCTGTTCGACTGGCTGTTCGCCGCGCTGCTGCTGGCGGGGGCCTTGTTTTCGCTGAACCGCTACGGCGAGTTCATGGACGTTTATGAGCAGGGCATCCTGCTGGCGGCGGTGCCGACCTTCGCCGGCCTCGGCTGGTACTGGCGCCCGATCCGCACGCTGATCTTGTTGATTGGCGCGCTGTCACTGGCAGGTATTTACTTCTATGCCGGCAACCTCGAGATGGCGCAGACGCGCTTCTTCCTGAAATACATGTTGTCGAGCCAGTCGGCCATCCTGTGGATGAGCACGATGTTCTTCCTCGCGACACTGTTCCACTGGGGGGGCTTGCTGCTGCGTTCTGATTTTGGCGGCGCGGTCGGCAGCAAGCTGTGCTGGGCGGCGATCGTGCTCGGTTTCACCGGCATGATGGTTCGCTGGTATGAGTCCTATTTGCTGGGCGCCGACATCGGCCACATACCGGTGTCGAATCTGTACGAAGTCTTCGTGCTGTTCTGTCTGATTACTGCGCTGTTCCTGATGTTCTACGAGGACAAGTACGAAACGCGCGCGGTCAGTCCCTTCATCCTGCTGGTGATCTCGGCCGCCGTCGGCTTCCTGCTGTGGTACATGACCAGCCGCGAAGCGCATGAGATCCAGCCGCTGGTGCCGGCACTGCAAAGCTGGTGGATGAAAATCCACGTGCCGGCCAACTTTATCGGCTACGGTACTTTCTCGCTGTCGGCGATGGTCGGCGTTGCCTACCTGCTGAAGGCCAAGGGCAAGCTGGCAGACCGCCTGCCGCCGCTGGAAGTGCTGGATGACATCATGTACAAGGCCATCGCCGTCGGTTTTGCGTTCTTCACGATCGCGACCATCCTCGGTGCCTTGTGGGCTGCCGAAGCCTGGGGTGGCTACTGGTCGTGGGACCCGAAGGAAACCTGGGCACTGATTGTCTGGCTCAATTACGCAGCCTGGCTGCACATGCGCCTGATGAAAGGCTTGCGCGGCATGGTGGCCGCATGGTGGGCGGTCGGCGGCCTGCTGGTGACGACCTTTGCCTTCCTCGGT
>JBDKLN010000181.1:0-3453 GCA_039806045.1 Pseudomonadota bacterium | reverse complement strand
AACTTCCTGCTGGCCATCGCCATCTTTACCTTCCTTTTCACGCACGGCGTGCCTGAACCCGTGGCGCGCATGGGCGTGCAGCCGGCCAGCATGGCGGCCCAGGCCGGCCTGCGGCAGGGTGATACCGTGACAGCCGTTGACGGTCAGCCGGTTCGTTCGTGGAACGAGATGCGCTGGTCGCTGCTGCAGCGGGCGATGGATCGGCGCGATGCACGACTGCTGGTTGAGCGTATGACGGCCCCCGGGGGCAAATCGCTGGCCGAGGTCACGCTGCCGCTGCACATGCTGCCCGCCGACGATCTCGACAATCACCTGTTCGACAAGCTCGGCATGGAACTGGCCAAGCCGCCGGCATTGCTGGGCGAAATTCTGCCTGCCGGCCCGGCAGCCCTGGCCGGACTGCGGTCGGGCGACCTGATCACGGCCATTGATGGCGTGCCGGTCGATGACGGTATCGCCTTCATCGAGCGTCTGCGCGATAGCGCCGGGCGAACTTTGCACCTGGAGGGCATCCGCAACGGGCAGCCTTTTGCCGCCGATGTCACGCCGCAGCCCGAGCGGGTGGACAGCGGCGACGGCAGCGGCGAGAAGACTGTGGGCCGCATCCGCGCGCAGGTCGATATGCGATCTTCTATGGTGGTCATCGAAGCTGGTGTGGGTGAAGCTTTCGAGCGCGCGTTGCGCAAGACCTGGGATACCAGCACGATGACCGTATCGATGCTAGCCAAAATGATAAGCGGCGAGGCGTCGCTGAAGAACATCACCGGCCCGATCACGATCGCCGATTACGCCGGGCAGACGGCGCGCGTCGGCTGGATCAGTTTCCTGTCGTTCATGGCCTTCATCAGCATCAGCCTTGGCGTCATGAATCTGCTCCCGATACCGGTTCTGGACGGGGGGCATTTGTTGTATTATTCGCTGGAACTTTTTTCCGGTCGTCCCGTTCCCGAGCGCATAGGGGCCATCGCACAACGTGCGGGTATAGGCTTGCTGATGGCGCTCATGGTCGTCGCGGTGTTCAACGACATCGTGCGGCTGATCGGGTAGCACGCCGGCCGCCATGTCGTGGATGCATTCGCGACCGGTCGTCAACCACTCAAAATCCTTTTGATGAAATCCGACCTCGAGCGCAAAGCGCTGCCTTTCTTCCCCAAACTCATCGTCGCTGCCATCGTCTCCGTCTTTGCCAGCCAGGCACTGGCGGTTGATCCTTTCACCGTCAAGGACATTCGCGTCGAAGGTATCCAGCGTACCGAGGCCGGCACCGTGTTCAGCTACTTGCCGGTGCGCGTCGGCGACACCTTCACTGATGAAAAGGCGGCGGCGGCGATCAAGGCGCTGTACGCGACCGGCTTCTTCAAGGACGTGCGCATTGAAGTCGATGGCAATGTGCTGGTGGTGATGCTGGAAGAGCGTCCTGCCATCGCCGGCGTCGACTTCACCGGCACCAAGGAATTCGAAAAAGCGCAACTGATCAAGTCGCTGAAGGAGCTGGGGCTGGGCGAAGGCCGCATCCTGGACAAGGCACTGGTCGATCGCGCCGAGCAGGAGTTGAAGCGCCAGTACCTGTCGCGCGGCCTGTATGGCGTGCAGATCACCACCACCGTGACCCCGATCGAACGCAATCGCGTGAACGTGAGCTTCGTGGTGGACGAGGGCGAGGCGGCCAAGATCCGTCAGATCAACCTGATCGGCAACAAAGCCTTCAAGCAGGATGAGCTGCTCGACCAGATCAAGCTGTCCACGTCGGGCTGGTTTTCCTGGTATTCGAAAAATGACCAGTACTCGAAGCAGAAGCTGGCCGGTGACCTCGAAACGCTGCGTTCTTTCTACCTGAACCGTGGCTATCTCGAGATGCAGGTCGAATCGACCCAGGTGTCGATCTCGCCGGACAAGAAAGACATCTACATCACCGTCAACATCAACGAAGGCCAGAAGTTCACCGTCACCGACGTGAAACTGGAAGGCGAGTTGCTGGGCCGTGATCAGGAGCTGGCAGCACTGGTGAGCGTGAAGCCGGGCGAGGCGTACTCTGGCGAGAGAATGACCGAAAGCACACGCAAGATCAGCGAGCGCATGGGCGTGTTCGGCTATGCATTTGCGTCGGTGAACGCGGTGCCCGACATCGATCGTGCCAAGTCGCAGGTGGCGTTCACGATCTTCGTCGACCCGGGCAAGCGCGTCTATGTGCGCAACATCAATATCGGCGGCAACGACCGCACCCGCGATGAAGTGATCCGACGCGAATTCCGCCAGCAAGAAAGTTCCTGGTATGACGGCGACAAGGTCAAGCTGTCGCGTGACCGACTGGGGCGACTGGGCTACTTCACCGACACCACGGTCGATACCATCGAAGTGCCGGGTACACCGGACCAGGTCGACCTGGATGTCAAGGTCACCGAAAAGCCGACCGGCGCGATCATGGTCGGCGCCGGCTATTCGTCGAGCGAGAAGCTGACCCTGACCGGCTCGATCAACCAGGCCAACGCCTTCGGCTCGGGCAACAACATCGGTATCAGCGTCAACACGTCCAAGGTGTACCGCACGATCGTTCTGTCCCACACCAACCCGTATTTCACCGACGACGGCGTCAGCCGCACCATCGACCTGTATTACCGCACCACGCGTCCGCCGATCTACCTGACCAGCGTCGACTTCAAGGTCGTCACCAAGGGCGGGAGCGTGAGTTTCGGCGTGCCGTTCACTGAGTTTGATCGTGTCTTCCTCGGCATCGGCGCAGAAGAGACGCAGGTCGATACCTTCTCGAACAGTCCGACGCGTTACCTGAATTACGTGCAAGACTTCTCGGGCGATGCGGACGGTATCGGCAGCGTCACCACCCACTCCTTCCCGCTGACGGCAGCCTGGCAGCGCGACAACCGTGACAGCGCGCTGATCCCGACCAAGGGCCGCTATCGCCGCGCGAACGTCGAAGTGTCGCCAGCCGGCTCGGCGATGTATTACAAGACAACTTACCAGGACCAGTACTTCTGGCCCATTTCGCGGTCGGCGACCTTCGCGCTCAATGGTGAAGTCAACTACGGCGGCGGCATCGGCAGCGATCCTTACCCGATCTTCAAGAACTTCTATGCGGGCGGCATCGGTTCGGTGCGCGGCTTCTCGGCGGGCTCGCTGTCGGTGTCGGGCACGGGTGTCAGCTCGACGTCGGGCTATTACAACCTGCCGATCGGTGGCTCGGCGCGCCTGATCATGAATGCAGAGCTGCAGTTGCCGTTCCCGGGGACCGGCGTCGACAAGTCCTTGCGCTGGTTCACCTTCGTCGATGCGGGCCAGGTCTGGAACCCGCAGGACGGGGAAGCCATTCGTTTGAACGACCTGCGTTACAGCACGGGCGTGGGCATCAGCTGGATTTCTCCGGTCGGCCCCCTCAAGCTCTCGCTCGGTTATCCGATGAATCCTCAGTCATTCGACAGAGTTCAGCGTTTCCAATTC
>JBDKLN010000180.1:0-4832 GCA_039806045.1 Pseudomonadota bacterium | reverse complement strand
TCATCCCGGAGCCGCCTATCCCGACGAAATGTATATGTTTGACCTTGTGTTTCATGTCAGTGGCCCACCCGTCGGCTCGGCTGCGCCGCCTGTGCACGAGCGCAGCGCGACCGCGCTGCTTTGCCGACGAAATGTATATGTTTGACCTTGTGTTTCATGTCAGTGGTCCACCCATCGGCTCGGCTGCGCCGCCTGTGCACGAGCGCAGCGCGACCGCGCTGCTTTGCCGACGAAATGTCTATGTTTGACCTTGTGTTTCATGTGTTTCCCAATTCTTCCAGCACGCCGGCGATCGCGTCATTCGCGTCGCGCCGGCCCTGCCGGTACGCAGCTTCGGCCATTCGCAGGCAGGTCTCGCGTGTCATGCCTCTGATCAGCGCTGCCAGTGCCACCTTGTCCATGTGTGCCTGCGGCAGATGGGTCGCGGCGCCGGCTTTTGCCATCCATTGCGCGTTGTCGCGCTGGTGCGAGGTGGTCGAGACCACCAGTGGCACCAGCACACTGGCAACGCCGGCGGCACAAAGTTCCGCAACGGTAATCGCGCCGGCACGGCAAATGACGACGTCTGCTGCTGCATAACGGCTGGCCATATCGTCGATGAAGTCCACGACCTCGGCATCGACGCCGGCTTGCACATAATTCTTTTTCAAGGCTTCGACGTGCTGTTTGCCCGACTGGTGCACCACCCGCGGCCGCGACTCGGGCGGCAACAGTGCCAGGGCGGCCGGCACGGTGTCGTTCAGTACTTTCGCGCCGAGGCTGCCGCCAATTACCAGCAGGTTCAGCGGGCCATTGCGGTTTGCGAAGCGTTGCGCGGGTATCGGCAGGCTGCTGATTTCCTTGCGCACCGGATTGCCGGTGACTTGCGATTTGGCCTGCGCCGCATCGTCGGCCGGGAAGCCGAACAGGATGCGCTTCGCGAACGGCCGCAAGGCCTTGTTCGACATCAGCAATGCGGCATCGGCATTCATCAATGCCAGCGGCTTGCCCGACAGCGCGGCCATCATCCCGCCCGGCACCGTCACATAACCACCCATGCCAAGCACCACATTCGGCTTGCGCACGCGGATGATGCTGCGGCAGCGCAGGAAGCCGGCTGCCATCTTGAAGGCGCCGGTGATCGTGTGCTTCCAACCCTTGCCGCGCAGGCCGGCGAAATCGATCGCATCGAAAACAAGGCCGTGCCTGGGCACGATGTCGGCTTCCATGCCGCGCTGCGTACCCAGCCATGACACTTGCCAGCCGCGCGCGCGCATCGTGTCGGCGATCGCCAGACCCGGGAAGATGTGGCCGCCGGTACCGGCTGCCATGATCATCAAATGCTTTTGCGGACCGGTCATACACGACCTCCGCGCATCATCACTCTATTTGGGCTACGGCCGTGCGCTGGCGCGCACTTAACTTCGCTGCGCGAAGTTAGCCTGCACCGAAATCGCGTCAAGCTGACTGTGTTTTGAATGCGCGTGCTCATACGCGACCTCCGCGCATCATGACGCGATTTTCATAGTCGATACGTAGCAAGAGGGCCAGGCCAATGCAATTGATCGCGATGCCCGAACCGCCATACGACATCAGCGGCAAGGTCAGTCCCTTGGTCGGCAGCAGGCCGAGGTTGACCGCCATGTTGATGAACACCTGGGCACCGATCCAGATGCCGATGCCCTTCGCCACCAGCCCGGCAAAATATTTTTCTGCGGCGATGGCCTGACGACCGATATCGAACGCGCGACGCACGATCCAGTAGAACAGCACGGTGACCAGCAGCACGCCAGCCAGGCCCAGTTCTTCACCGATCACGGCCAGCAGGAAGTCGGTATGCGCCTCTGGCAAATAATGCAGCTTCTCGACGCTGCCGCCGAGGCCGACGCCGAACAGTTCGCCGCGGCCAAAGGCAATCAGCGAGTGCGTCAACTGGTAAGCCTTGCCCAGTTCATTGCCGGAATTCCAGGGATTCATGAATGCGACCATGCGCTCGTAACGCCATGGCGAAATCAGAATGATCAGGCAGAACACCATGGCCAGCACGGTGAGCATGCCGCCGAACCAGATGATGTTGAATCCGCCGAGGAACAGGATGCCCATCGCAATGCAGACGATCACACCGAACGCGCCAAGGTCGGGCTGCCACATCAGCAATGCACCAGCGCCGGCAACGGCAATCGCCATCGGCAGGAAGCCCTTGGTCAGGCTGTGCATGTACTGCTGCTTGCGCACGGTGAAATCTGCGGCGTAGATCACCATCATCAGCTTCATGATCTCGGACGGTTGCAGGTTCAGGCTGCCAAAACCGATCCAGCGGCGCGCGCCATTGACGCCCTTGCCGACGCCCGGGATCAGCACCAGCACCATCAGCACCAGTGCGCCAAGGAACAGCCATGGTGTCCATTTTTCCCATTGCTCGACCTTGAAGCGGAACGCGAACAATCCAGCAATCAGGCCGAAGACGATGAAGCCCGCCTGTCGCACCAGGAAATGGTGATTCTTGTAGTTGGCGTACTTCGGCGAATCGGGCAACCCGATCGATGCCGAATACACCATGATCAACCCGCCCAGCAACAGCAACAGCACGACCCATACCAGCGCCTGGTCGTACTCGAGCATCTTCGAGCGCTGGACCATGGGCGCATCGGCCAGGCGCGATTCGCGCATGGCCTGGGCCGCGTTGCCGAAGAAGGGCAGGGTGAACTTCAAGCGATCACCTCGCCCTTGTCGAGGCCGAGTTCGCGCACGGCATCGACGAATACCTGCGCACGGTGCGCATAGCTGTTGAACATGTCAAAGCTCGCGCAGGCCGGCGACAGCAAGACCTGGTCGCCCGCTTGCGCGACAGCGGCGGCATCACGCACGGCGTCATCCAGCGTCGCGCAGGAAGTCATCGCGACGCCCGTGTCGGCCAGGGCATCACGAAGGGAGGGCGCATCGCGGCCGATCAGCATGACTGCCTTTACGTGGCGTGCGACCGACGGTGCCAGCGGCTTGAAGTCCTGGCCCTTGCCGTCGCCTCCGGCAATCAGTACCAGACGCTTGCTGCCTGCCGGATGCGATGCACCCAGCCCTTCTAGCGCTGCGATCGTGGCGCCGACATTGGTGCCCTTGCTGTCGTCAAAATATTCAACGCCGTCGATCGTGGCAACGTGCTCGACGCGATGCGGCTCCCCGCTGTACTGGCGCGCGCCATGCAGTAGCGGCGCCAGTTGCAGGTTGATCGCACGGCACAGCGCGAGCGCCGCGAGCACATTGGTCGCATTGTGCTGGCCACGAATTTTCAGCGCATCGACCGGCATCAGACGATTCAGGTACAGCTCGATGTCTTGCAGAGCCTTGCCGCGCCGCTTCTTCGGTGCTTCATCCTCGTGCGCAATCGCCAGCATCAGCCATTGCATGCCACCTTCATCCGACAGGCCGAGCGCATCAGGCGCCGCCGGCGTATCGGTGCCGAAGGTGACGATATGCGCATCGGCCTTCGCCATCTTCATGGTGCGTGCATCGTTGCGATTCAGCACGCGGACCGTATCCGGCCCGAAGATGCGCGCCTTGGCATCGGCATACGCATCCATGTCGCCATGCCAGTCCAGATGGTCTTGCGTGACATTCAGTACGACGGCGGCATCGGCATTCAGGCTGTAAGTGGAGAACAACTGGAAGCTCGACAGCTCCAGCACCCAGCACTGCGGCAGGTCGTCGTTGGCGACGGATTCGCGCATCACGTCCAGCGCCGCCGGGCTGATGTTGCCGGCGACCTTGACCGACAAGCCGGCCGCTTTGCACAATTGCCCGGTCAGGCTGGTGACGGTGGTCTTGCCGTTGGTGCCGGTGATGGCCAGCACCTTCGGCGCATAGTGACGTTCGGCCTTCAGCGCGGCCAGTGCCTGCGCAAACAGTTCGATCTCACCCCAGACCGGGATACCACGCTCTTGCGCGATCGGCAGCATCACCGTCAATTCGCGCAGCGGGGCAAGACCCGGGCTGAGCGCGACGAAATCGATGCCATCCAGCAGCGCGGCCGTGAATTCTCCGGCCACGAACTCGACATCCGCTTGCGCTTCCTTCAGCGCAGGCAAGCGCTCAGGATTGGCGCGCGTATCCGCCACGCGCAGCTGCGCGCCGCAATGGATCAGCCAGCGCGCAATCGCGAGGCCGGATTCGCCGAGGCCCAGTACCAGCGCGCGCTTGCCAGCGAAATGCTCGCGATGGTCGGGGCCGGGCTCTGGTTCGGGTTCTGGCTCGGGTTCGGGCTGCCGTTCTTGCGATGGCGGCGTCGCATCTCCGGAGGTTTCATCCCCTGCTTCGCCGGCATGACTCTCTGCATCATGAGTTTCGTCGCCTTGCGCATCCACGGCAGCGACTTCGCGCTGCGCCTCAGGTCCCGCTACTGCCGCCGAAAGCTCGGCCATGGACGCGTCGGCACGCACGTCTGCCGGCGCGGCCGCCTGCACACCGGCCGCGTCTTCGCGTGCCATGTCGTGCCGTGCGTCGTCCTGCATCTCCTTGTGCATCCCTTGCTGCATCCCGACAGTATCCTGATCGTTATTCATTCAAACCTTCAATACCCTTCATCGGCGCGCTCAGCGCAGCTTCAGCGTCGACAGACCGACCAGCACCAGCATCATCGTGATGATCCAGAACCGGACCACGACCTGGGTTTCCTTCCATCCCTTCTGTTCGTAGTGATGGTGCAGCGGCGCCATCAACAGCACGCGCTTGCCGACGCCGGTGCGCATCTTGGTGTACTTGAAATAAGCGACCTGCAGCATCACCGACAAAGTCTCGACGACAAACACGCCACCCATGATGAAGAGCACGATTTCCTGACGCACGATGACGGCGATCGT
>JBDKLN010000179.1:0-2567 GCA_039806045.1 Pseudomonadota bacterium | reverse complement strand
TCGGGCTCGCAGTCGGCACTGATCCCGGTGGTCGGCGGCGACACGCTGAGCTGCCGTATTGGCGGGCTGGGCAGCTGCAGCATCCGCTTCCACGGAAGGAGCGCGCAATGAACCTGACACTCAATGCCACGCAGGTGGCAGAACTGACCGACCGCGTCGAACAGGCGCAGCGCGGCGCGCGTGCGATGCCCAAGCTGACCGACGACTATCCGGCGATGACGCTAGCCGACGGCTACGCGGTGCAGCAAGCGCTGCGCAAACGCTGGCTGGCCGGGGACCAGCGGCAGACCGGCTGGAAAGCTGGCCTGACCTCGAAGGCGAAAATGCAGCAGATGGGCGTCGATGTACCATCGATTGGCTTCCTGCTGGCCAGCATGGCGCGCCCGGATGGCTCGGTCGTGCGTACCGATGACATGGTCCATCCGCGCGTCGAATGTGAAGTGGCATTCGTGACGCGCAGGAAGCTGGCCGGGCCGGGCTGCACGCGCGAGGAAATCCTCGCCGCGACCGACTTCGTGGTGCCGGCCATCGAGATCATCGATTCGCGTTATGCCGGCTTCAAGTTCGACCTGCCCAGCGTGGTGGCCGATAATGGTTCGGCGGCACGCTATGTGACGGGTGGTCGTGCACGCGACGTCGCCGAACTCGACCTGGCCACGCTGGGCGTGGTGCTAGAAAAAAATGGTGAAATGGCGGCGATGGGCGCTTCGGCGGCCGTGATGGGCCATCCGGCCGATGCGATCGCGCTGCTGGTACAGGTGCTGCACCAGCTCGGCGAAGAACTGCCGGCCGGCAGCTTCGTGATGAGCGGCAGCATCACCGAAGCCATCGCCGTGGCGCCCGGCGATCATGTCAGCGCGCATTTCCAGGAACTCGGCAGCGTGAACGTGCGCTTCGCCAATCCATAGTCTTTGCACAGTCTTTGCCAAATTGGAGAGTAGTGATGAGCAAGAAAATTCGTTGCGCACTGATCGGGTCGGGCAATATCGGCACCGACCTGATCTACAAAATCCAGCGCAGCCCGGTGCTGGAGCCAGTCTGGATGGTCGGCATCGACCCGGCCTCCGAAGGTCTGGAGCGCGCCCGCAGCATGGGCCTGAAGACCACCGCCGAAGGCGTGGCAGGCCTGCTGCCGCACGTGAAGGAAGACGGCATCCAGATCGCCTTCGATGCGACCTCGGCCTATGTGCATCCGGAAAATTCCCGGCTATTGAATGAACTGGGCGTGCTGATGATTGACCTGACGCCGTCTGCCATCGGCCCGCTGTGCGTGCCGCCGGTGAACCTGCGCGAGCATGCCGAGCGCAAAGAAATGAACGTCAACATGATTTCCTGCGCAGGACAAGCGACGATCCCCATCGTGCATGCAGTCGCCCGCGTGCAGGCTGTCGATTACGCCGAGATCGTCGCCAGCCTGGCGTCGCGCTCGATCGGCCCCGGCACGCGCGCCAATCTCGATGAATTCACGTACACGACCTCGGACGCGCTGGTGCGCGTCGGTGGTGCGCGTCGCGGCAAGGCGCTGGCCATCATCAACCCGGCCGACCCGCCCATCATCATGCGCAACACCATCAACTGCCTGACCGACGACGAGCCGAAGCAGCAAGAGATCATCGCCTCGGTGCTGGACATGATCAGCGAGGTGCAGAAATACGTGCCGGGCTACAAGCTGGTCAACGGCCCCGCCTTCGACGGCAAGCGCGTCAGCGTGTTCATGGAAGTCGCCGGCCTCGGCGATTACCTGCCGAAATATGCGGGCAACCTCGACATCATGACCGCGGCTGCGTGCCGCACTGCCGAAATGTTTGCCGAAGAAATCCTGGCCGGCAAATTCCCCACCCACATCGCGAGGGCCGCATGAACGATCTCGACATGAACTACTCCCTGTCCGGCCGCAAGGTCCTGTTGCATGACATGTGCCTGCGCGACGGCATGCACGCCAAACGCGAACAGATTTCGGTCGACCAGATGGTCAAGGTCGCGACGGCACTCGACGCCGCCGGCGTGCCGCTGATCCAGGTGACGCACGGCGCGGGGCTGGGCGGGAATTCGCTGCAGCATGGCTTTGCGCTGGCCAGCAACGAGGAATACATCGAGGCGGTGGCGTCGCGGATGAAGCAGGCCAAGGTGTCGGTGCTGCTGATCCCGGGCCTGGGCACGATGCGCGAGCTCGACGCAGCCTACAAGAGCGGCGCGCGCAGCGTGCACGTGGCCACCCATTGCACCGAAGCCGACACCTCGCCGCAACACATCGCGTTTGCGCGCAAGCTGGGCATGGACACCACCGGCTTCCTGATGATGGCGCACCTGAACGATCCGCAAGGCCTCGCGCAACAGGCCAAGCTGATGGAGTCGTATGGCGCGCAAACGGTGTACATCACCGATTCGGCCGGCTACATGCTGCCGGCCGACGTCGCTGCCCGCGTGCGTGCGCTTCGCGACGTGCTCAAGCCCGAGACCGAGATCGGCTTCCATGGCCATCACAACATCGGCATGGGCATCGCCAATTCGGTGGCAGCCGTCGCCGCCGGCGCCAGCCGCATCGATGCATCAGTGGCCGGCATGGG
>JBDKLN010000178.1:0-11768 GCA_039806045.1 Pseudomonadota bacterium | reverse complement strand
TTGCCGTCGTCTGTCCCGTGCGTGCTGGCTTGCTGACGGCGTTGCAAAGTGAATTCATGCCTGTCGTGGTGAAGCTGGCCATCAATGGCCAGCCCGCCGGTGACGCGATCGTGGCGCTAAGGAATGACGACGGTCGCTGGTGGCTACCCGCAGCATCGCTCACTGATGTACGGGTCACCCTGCAAGGCAGTGAACATCGCCATATAGACGACGCCGACTATATTGACCTTGCCAGCATGACGCCTGTGCGGATTGAATTCGACGATGCACAGCAGGCGCTGAGCGTGACGCTGCCGGCATCCCGCTTCACATCAACGTCATTTCAGGCCCAGACCGTGAGCGCAACGGCCGCTGATAGCCGTCCGTCCGGCGCCTTCATCAACTACGATCTGTTCGTCGATCACAGCGATATCGGCGACGGAAGATCGGCTTTCACCGAGGCGGGCATGGCGTTGGGGCCAGGCGTCGCGATTGCGAGCTTTGCCTTCGTGCGCCAGCCTGTGCTCGATACCAACCTTCGACTGGACACCAGCTACACGACAGACCAGCCATCCCGCATGACGACGCTGCGCGTCGGCGATGCGATATCCCGACCGCCAACGTCGGTCGGCCGTCCGGTGCGCTTTGCAGGCCTGCAGTTCGGCACCAATTTCCTGACCCAACCCGGCCTGGTAACCGTGCCGGTACCAACCTTGTACGGGCAGGCCGCATTACCGTCGACCGTGGACCTGTATGTGAACAATGTGCTGCAGTCACGCAATGCGGCGGCGCCTGGCCCGTTTAGTGTGACGACCGCACCATTGATGTCGGGTGATGGCGAGTTGTTGCTGAAGGTGACCGACCTCAGCGGACGTGAGCAAGTGATCAGCCAGCGCTACTACGCGAGTGCCGCACTACTGGCGCCGGGCCTGTCTGACTGGTCGGTGGAAGCCGGCGCGTTGCGGCTGAACTATGGGCTGCGCAGCGATGATTACGGCGACTGGTTCGTGTCCGGCGGATGGCGCCGCGGTCTTAGCGAAAGGCTGACCATCGAAGGCGGCGCCAGCATCCAGCAGGGGGGCCGTGTCGGCTTGCTGGGCGGAGCCTCAGCGGCCATCGCTGAGCTGGGGGCGGCATCGCTGGCGATCGGCGCCAGCCATGATGAGCAGGGCAGCGGCATGCAGGCCGCGCTGGGCGTCGAGCGCCGCACGCGCCAGCACACGCTGGCATTGCGTACGCAAATGGCCGGGGCGGATTACCGGCAAACCGGCGTGCCCGATCAATTGCAACTGCGACGGCTGGATACTTTTTTTTACGGGTACAGGCTACCTGAGTTGGGCAGTATCAGCCTGTCGTGGACCCGTCAGGAAAGGGCAGGGCAGGACGCATTGCGGATCGCACAGCTGGGCCTCAGCACGCGGCAGTCGCACTGGGGCAGCCTGATGCTGACGCTGACCCATCTGGACGGTGCCGCGCATGACCGTTCGCTGAATCTGTTCTGGATCTTGCCGATCGATGGCGGCATGCATGCGAGCGTTCAGCATGCACACAACGACAACGGACCGGACCAGACTGTGTTCCAGTTCCAGAAAGTGCCACCGCCCGGCGAAGGACTGGGCTACCGGCTGCAGTCCGGCATCAATGTCCCGCAGCAGGCGGCGCTGACTGTGCAGAACCTTCATGGTTTGCTCCGGGCCGAGGCAGCCGATTACAAGGGCAATACGGCGCTGCGTGCCGGACTGAGTGGTTCACTGGTGCTGATGGACGGCAGCCTGTTTGCGGTTCGTCGTGTCGATAGCAGCTTCGGTCTGGTGCGACTACCGGGACTGGCGGGCGTGCGCGTGTATGTCGACAACCAATTGGCTGGTCGCACGGATGCCGAAGGCGTCGCGTTACTGCCGCGACTGGCGCCCTACCTGAAGAACCGGGTGTCGGTCGAGCCGCTTGATTTGCCACTGGATGTGCAGATCGATGCGTTGAAGACCGAGCCGGTGCCCGCCTGGCGCAGTGGCGTGCTGATTGATTTTCCGTTGCGCACGGTATCGGCCGCCACCCTGAACCTGATGCTTGCCAACGGCCAGCCGGTGCCGGCCGGGGCCGAGCTCAGGCTGGAAGGTGCTGATCAGGAGGACAGTATGCCGGTCGGCCACCAGGGGCTGGTCTATGTGACGGGTCTGAAGCAATTCAACCGTCTGCTGGTTACCTGGCCACAGGGGCGCTGCAGGGTCGAGATACCGTATGCGCCGCAAAAAGGGAACATCCCTTATCTCGGCGAGTTCACGTGCCAGACGATGCTAGACGACAAGCCATGAGTTCGCCCTTCATCACGAAACCCGTCACCGTTTCGGCGCTTGTCGCCAGCGTGTCACGACGAATCCTTAAGCACACTGCGATGCTGCTGGCGACATCGTCTCCCGCATGGGCGATGTATTGCACGCCGCTGGGCTCGGGTGGTCTGGTGATCGGGCATTACCAGCCGCTGCAGGCGGTGTCCCTGGAAGCGCAAACCACGTTTGCGATCGAATGCTTTCCGTCAACGCCCGGCGAATCGCTGAACCTCAGGGTGCGGCTGCAAAATGCGGGCAGCGGCCGATTGCAGTTGCTGAATACGCAGGCCGGTAACCAAGACGCGGGCACGCTGGCCATCGATATATATCGCGACGCAGCCCGATCGATGCCACTGGATGAACAGTCGGTCATCACCTTTCACGATCTTCCCGTTGTCCCGACGCGCTACCTGGTGTCATTGTTCGCGCGCGTTCCGGCCAGGCAGGATGCAGGCACCGGCCAGTATCTGTTGCCGTTGACTGTCATCATCGATTACTGAGTTCACGGACTGGCGAGTGCGCTGCTGATGACGCGCGGGTTGCCGCTGCTGCCGATGGTCTGCAGGCTGACCGGCCGTCGCCATACGCGGGCAATGTAGTCCAGCACCCGCTCGGCGCGGCTCAGGTCGAGGCCGCGGCCATCGCCTTCGTGGTCGTGGACCAGCTCCAGGCTGCCATCGACATGCAAGGCCTTCACCGATACGCGCGGGGCGCCGTAATTGAAGCGCGGCGCGAGTATGGCTTCGCGGATGGCATGGATGTCGCGCTCGGCGATACGTATGCCGCCTTCGTGGTCTGCTTCATACACGAACAGTTCCAGCTTTTCCGCCAGTTCAACCGACAAGTAATTGCGCACGAAGCTGAAGTCGTCTTCGTCGCGCATCACCTGTCGCGCGAATGCCAGGCCTTGCTTGTCGATCAGATCTTCCCAGATCGAAAAGCCGAGGTGATAGGGATTGACCGCCAGAGCCAGCTGGTGGTCGCCGGCGTAGGGACGCACCACATCCGAATGCGCGCGCACCGCTTCGACATACAAGTCCGGGGGCAGGAAGTCTGCCTCGCGCAACAGACGTGCATGCCAGTACGAGGCCCAGCCTTCGTTCATGATCTGGCAGGCAAACACCGGATAGAAATAAAACGATTCCTCGCGTACCGCGAGAAAAATGTCGCGCTCCCAGCCATCCAGCTCGGGCGCGTAATGGGCGATGAACCACAACAAGTCGCGCTCCGGTCGTGGCGGTATGGCGGCCAGCGATTTGTGCCCGCTGCGCTCCGGCGGCTGGCGCTCGCCGGGCAAGCGTCGGAAGCGGTGAGTGAAGCTGCCGGCTTCGGAAGTCCGTGCCTGATCGGCAGCAGGTTTCGCAGGGAAGGGGGCGCGGTGCAAAGGTTGGTTGATATCCACGTGTGGCTCCAGCGCCAGCGCCGCGTCGAGGATGGCTTCTACCCGCTCTTGTCCGTGCTCGACCAGCGCCAGTTCGATCGCGCGTGCACGCTCGGCGGCTTGCTCCAGGATATGGCCACCGGCCATCGCCATGAAGCGCGCGAACAGCTGGTTGTTCTTTGCGAAGTCGGCATGGCCGATCACGTGCGCGACAACCAGCGTGTTTTCGGCGATTGAATTGTCATGCACCAGATAAGCATGGCAGGGATCGCCGGGAAACATGACCTCGAAAATGCGCGAATGGCCCATGCCCTGGCGTATCAGCTGATGAATGTAACGCACGCCGAACGACCAGTGAGGCATCCGCACCGGCAGGCCATAGACCGCGATCTCGGTCATGAAATTGTTTGGCACAACTTCAAAATCGACCGGGTAATAGTCGAGGCCGAATTGCTGTGCCAAAGCCTCGATGCGTTCGGTATAGGAACTCAGCGCGTGACGCTCGGCGTCGCTGCCGTCGCTGCCGTCGTTGCAGCTGTCTCCGGCGTCCGGCATGTCCGCGCTCATGCCGTCTCGTCCTGCATCGACTCCTGCATGAAGAAATGGCGTATCGCCTTCCACACATCGTCTGGCTGATGCAATACACAGCTACCCAGCCGCGCGCCTGCCAGTTCCAGTTGTCGACAGATGGATTTCATTTCCGTGTCGGTGATGCGCGATGCGCCGGGTACGGTCTCGACATAGCCGACGTAATTGAGCAGCCCGGTCAATCGCGTCAGGCCGCTGGTGGCCGCGCTACGGTCTTCAGTGAAGTTCTCGCCATCGGAGGCATAGAAGAGGTAGCCGTTGTACTGCGACGGGTCGTAGTCACTGGCGATGATCGCGAGCGCCAGATCGAATGCGCTGGAAGCCCCGGTGCCGCCGGTGCCAGTGACCTGGAAGAAATCCGGCTCTGAAAATTCCCAGGCTTGCGTGGTATGGGCGATGAAGCGTGTCTCGACCTGTCCATACTTGCGCCGTATGCCTTGCAGCACGAAGAAGAAAAAGGTTTTGGCCAGCTTGCGTTCGGCATCCGTCATGCTGGCCGATACATCCAGCGCGAATAGCACGACAGCGCTGGTGGCCGGACGCCGCCGCTGAACCAGTTGCCGAAAGCGCAAGTCTTCGTTGGAAAAGGGAACGGGGTCCGCCTGCATTGCGCGCCGCTTGACGGCTTCCTTCACGGTGCGGCGCCGGTCCAGACGGGCGCGCGCGCCGCGCTTGTCCCAGCCTTCACGCACAAAGGCATCCTCTTGCACCACGTTCTTGCGGCGCGGCTGCAGGTCGGGCAGCTTCAGTTCTTCCCACAGCCAGTCGACAATGTCATCCACCTTCAGCTCGAGCAACAGCCGCACGCCGCCGTCGTCATTGCTGCCCTCGGCTTGGTCGCCGTCATCATCGCCTGGCCGCGGCTGTGCCGGACGCAAGACATCGCCAGGCTGTCCCTGGCCCTGTCCGGCGTGTCGCTCGCTGTCGATCGCTTCATCGGACAGACGGAAGCGCGCATGGTCCAGCACTTTGACCGGCACATGCACGGTGCGCTCCTGCGGCCCCGTGATCAGGTCACCGCCCGCCACCAGATCGGGCAGATTCTGTTGCACACTCGCGCGGATCTTTTCGTTATGCCTCAGCCAGTCGCGCGCGCCGCGCGAGAATAATGCGTACCAGGGGGAGCCGGTAGAAATCGTGCTGTGGACGCTCATCTGATGTTCACTGTCCGTCACTCCTGCGCCAGCAAGGTCGTCACATAGTTCAGCGCCTCGCGTGCGCTGTGGCTGTCGTAGCCGTATTCATCCACCAGTCGCTGCTCGACGATGGAAATTTTCTGCCGGGCCTCCTCGTCCGGGCGCGCGCTGGAGCTGACCAGCCGCAGCACGTCGCGACGCTGCTCGAACAGGTATTGCTGTACCGCGTCATGCAGTTGGGCGTGGCTGTCGAGTGTGAATTTTTCGCCGCGCTTGAAGGCCCCCATGGCCTTTCTGACGACTTCTTGCCGGAATGATTGCTTGCCGGAGTCGGAGATATGGATTTTTTCCTCCACCGAGCGCAGGAAGCGCTCATCTGGTCGCCTTTCCTCATTGGTAATCGGGTCGTTGATCTGGCGGTTGTCCAGCGTGGCCTCGACTTCGTCGAGGTATTTGTCGAGCAAGTCCTGTGCTTCCTGCTCGAAGGACACGAACAGCGCCTTGTGCACGTCTTCCTTCACCCAGCGGTTGTAGAAGTGCTTGCGGGCCAGCACCAGATAGTCGATCCATTTGCGCTTCTTCTTGGGATCGATGCGCGCATCGCTGTCGATCGCATCCTTCAGCGCCAGCAGCACATCCATCGTGGTCAGGCTGCGGGTGTCGGACTGGATGATGGCGTTCGACAGCGCATTGATCACGAAGCGCGGCGAGACGCCGCCCAGCCCTTCGTCGGGCATCTTCTGCCGGGCGCGTTCGGCCTCGGCGCGGTTCACGCCTTCCACGTCTTCATGCGCGTGCAGCCTTACCTTCTTTGCCAGTTCCTGATCCTTTTCCTCGGATTCATGCAGGCGAGTCAGGATCGCGAACACCGCCGCCGCGTGCAGTACATGCGGGTCGAGGTGGACCGAACGGAATGCCGGTGCGGCCGACGAGATCAGCTTCTTGTAGATGCGTGCCTCGTCGGGGTAATTGAGTGTGTAAGGCACCTGGATGATGACCATGCGGTCGAGCAGGGCCTCGTTCTCGCTCTCCTGCAGGAACTTGCGGAATTCGGCGAGGTTGGTATGCGCGAGGATGGTTTCGTCGAGATAGATCAGCGGGAAGCGCGACACCTTGACGTTCTTTTCCTGTGTCAGCGTCAGCAGCAGGTACAGGAATTCGCGCTTGACCTTCAGGATCTCGATCATTTCCAGCATGCCGCGACTGGCCGCATAGACCGCTCCCGACCAGGACCATGCGCGCGGATCGCCTTCGTCGCCGAATTCGGCGACCTTGGACAAATCGACCGATCCGACCAGATCCGCGAGATCGGCCGTGGTCGGGTCATGTGGCGCATAGGTGCCGATGCCACTGCGGCCGGCTTCGGAGATGAAGAAGCGCTCGACCGGCATCTGCAGGAAGTCGCCGGCGAACTGCTGCTCCAGCCTTGACCGGCAGAGAGGGCAGACTTCGCCGCTGATGTCGACGCCATAGGTTTCGCGAAAGCCCGGGCGCAAGGTATGCGGCACCAGATGCAGCGGCGATTCATGCACCGGGCAACCCTGTATGCCGTACATCGCGCCGGCATCGGTATAGCTGTATTCCTCGAGTCCGCGCTTGAGCAGGATGACCAGTGTCGACTTGCCGCCGGACGGCGGGCCGAGCAGCAACAACAAGCGACGGCCGACTTCGGATCCGGCAGCCGCCGCTTTGAAATAATCGACCACACGGTCGATCGCCTCATCCATGCCGAACAACTCGCCCGAGAACAGCGCCGTACGCAAGTGCCCATCAGCATCCTCATGCCGCGTCCAGCGGATCATGTCCCAGATGTACTGATGAGAGCTACGGGCGATGCCCTGCGGATCAGCGGGCAATATTTTTTCAAGAAATGCCGACAGGGAGCCCGACCAATAAGTCGCCTTGTGCTCGCGCGTAAAGGCAAGCAAGGACTGCATGAAATTTTCCTGCCGTCCTGCGTTTCTTGCCTTATCCCTATTTGTCATGCCGTGTACTCCCCTGATGGGTATGCGGGACAACGCCGCGTACACCTGACAAGTGGACAATGCGGGACGGCCTGCGGTTCGCACTGCGGCATCAACGTGCAGGAATTTCATGCTCCCCAGCCTGATTGCCGCCGGATAAACGGAGGCATTGCCTCATCACACTAAATTACCTCAGAGAAAAATTACTTCGCGGGTGAGCGGAGGGTGCTTGATTTTTTGTCATCAACAGCATCGTTTATTGGTCATTAATGTCGGTAATGGAACTATGTGTTGTATGTCATCACTGATCTTGAGAATTTGATCAGTCAGCGGATTTCCATAGGGGAAATGACATGGCAAGTAATCTGGAACGCATGCAGGTCATGATGGAAGAAATCGGGCCCAGCATGCCCGAGATCGAAGCCGTCATCCAAAGCGAAAACACGAACTGGGCCATTCAGTTCGAGGATCAGTCGATCGTGATGCTCGAATGGGCGGAGCAGCCGGATCGGGTGGTATTGACGACGATGCTGGGCACCCCGTCGGAATCCATGCAGCTGTCGGTCTACGAGACCCTGCTTTGCTACAACTTGCTGTGGAAAGACACCGGTGGCGTCAAGATGGCCTTGTCCGGCCCGGGTGGCGAACTGGTGCTGCTGTACGAGATGTTCGCGTCCACCCTGAACCTGAGCGAGATGCAAGTCGTGCTGACGAATTTTCTTAATATCGCCCAGGTATGGAGCGTGTATGTGACCGGCGAAAGCGAGAACCCGGTGGGAAGCGCACCGGGGCCGATGGACATGCTGCACCTCAGCGCTTGAAACGTCTCACTCCATCATTTACAGAGAGCAGGGGATACCAGCCATGGGACCGAACAGCATCAATACTTTCAGCAGCACTTCCGCCCTGAGCACAACGCCGGCGCCGGCACCAGGCAGTGCCGCCAGCGCCGGCAAGGGCGCGGCGGCTGTCAACGGGATGAAGATCCACTACGGTGATGCGGTCAAGGCCGACCGCTTGCAAGCCGGACTGCGCGCACTGCAAGCCGCCCATGCGGCGACCGAGCTTTTCATCCGTACCATCAACCCTGACCTCGGCAAGCTGTAACGCCGTCACTGAGGAGCGATCGATGGCCACGACCGTTGAACAGATCCAGCAGTTGATGCAAGAACTCGGCCCCATAACACCGGATATCGATGCCGTTGTCCAGACCGAGGAGCCGAGCTGGGCCATACAGTTTTCAGACGAAAGCATCGTCGTCATCGAAGCGGCCGATGAGCCATCGCGGCTGGTGATGTCATCCGAGCTGGGTACCGCGCCTGAATCAGCGGAGCGGCAACTCTATGAAGCCCTGCTCAGCTACAACCTGCTATGGCGCGATAGTGGTGGCGTGAAGATCGGCTTGGCCGGCCCCAAAGGCTCGCTGATCATCAACTGGGAACTATGCCTGGAGGGGTTGACGCTGCTGGACCTGCAATCGGCGCTCGTCCGCTTCCAGAAAGCAGCCTCCAGCTGGCAGCACTATGTGGCCAGAGCGGATACCGAACAACCGCCGCTACCAGGTATGGGAGGCGGGAGCTTCCATTTGCATGCATAGGGATGCGCGTGCCAACGGTATCCGGGAAACGGGGTCGGCGGCA
The DNA here is from genome assembly GCA_039806045.1 of Pseudomonadota bacterium. Taxonomy (GTDB): domain Bacteria; phylum Pseudomonadota; class Gammaproteobacteria; order Burkholderiales; family Burkholderiaceae_D; genus Pernthalerella. The sequence goes on along the minus strand of JBDKLN010000178.1, from coordinate 2,753 downwards.
GTCCGTCAACAGCTGACAAGCTTGATTCAATAACTGATCCAAGTCTTTGAAAATCCATGCTTTTGCATGGATTTTTATTTTGGCGGCTTATTTGTGCGGCCAGAGGACTTTTGATTTTTGGCGTTGCAGACCGCCATTTATACTGTATATTTGTACAGTATAAATCTTGATCGTCCTCATCCCTGTAAAACCCCTATGAATGCCTTGCCTGTCACCGCCAGTGCGGTACCGGCGGCCTTGTCGTCGCTACCGTCCGCATTGTCCGGCGCCGTCTGGCGCGCCGGACAAATGGCCAGCACCCGTTCGCCCGTGACGTCGAGCGGCCATGCCGCGCTCGATGCCGAATTGCCTGACCATGGCTGGCCACGTCGCGGACTGATCGAACTGCTGTTGCCGCAGAGCGGCATCGGCGAGCTGCGGCTGCTGCGTCCTGCGCTGCAAGCGCTGGCCGGCCAGCGCATCGCGCTGCTGCAACCGCCTTACCAGCCGCAAATCGCGGCCTGGTGCGAATGGGGGCTGCCGCCCGAACAGTTGCTGTGGATACGCACGCAGCGTCACGCCGACCTGTTGTGGAGTGCCGAACAAATCCTGCGCAACGGCAGTTGCGGTGCGCTGCTGCTGTGGCAGGGCGCGCTGCGCACTGAGGCGCTGCGCCGGTTGCAACTGGCCGCGCAGGCTTCGGACATGCTGTGCTGGTTATTGCGGCCATTGTCATTTGCCGACGAGCCTTCACCGGCGCCATTGCGACTGGCCTTATACCCGACGCCGGGCGGTGTGCAGCTCGATCTGCTCAAGCGGCGCGGCCCGCAATGCGCAGCGCCGATACGTCTGCGCTGGCCGCAGCGGCGCGGCGACCTGTTCGCCCGCCTGTTCCGGCAAGACGCTCCCCATTCCCCTCCTGTCGAGGCAAGCGATGCGCTGCTGGATCGCCGTCTACCTGCCACTGCTGCCGCTGCAGTCGCTGCGTCCGCGCTGGTGTGAACCACTGCCGCTGGCCATCCTCGATGGCGGGCAGGTGCTGGTCATGAGCGGGCTGGCGGCCGCGCAGGGCGTGCGGCACGGCATGCGCGCCAATGGCGTGCAGGCGATCGCGCCTGCCGTCATCCTGCAGCAACGCGACTTGCAGCGCGAGCGCGATGCGATGGATGCCGTGGCGCTGGCGCTGTTGCAGTACACGCCGGAACTGGCTGCGGCAAGCTGCGCGGCGCGAATGACGCGAACCGCGCAGGCAAGGCAGGCTGCGACGGGAGCAACACAGGCGGTGTCCGCGACAACCGGGATGGTGGTAACCGACGATGCGACGCTGCTGATGGACGTGACGGCCAGCCTGTCAGCCTTTCGCGGCCGGCGTGCGCTGTGCAAGCGCGTGCGTGACAGCGTACATGCGCTCGGCTTTTCCTTGCGTGTTGCGATGGCGCCGACGGCGCAAGGTGCCTGGCTGCTCGCTCATCGACGAGCCGGCAGCGCAATGCACAGGCGACGTGTGGTGAAGCTTGCCAGCCTGCAGCGCGAGCTTGACCGCACATACTTCCACGACTTGCCGGCAGCGCGGCCGCATGCAGACTGGCTCGATGGCATAGGCTGTCGCACGCTGGGCGACCTGCGCCGCTTGCCACGCGCCGGCTTGCAACGCCGTACCGATGCGCGGCTGATCGCTCAACTCGATCACGCGTATGGCGAAGCGCCTGAGCTGTACGACTGGCTGCAGGCGCCTGAAAATTTCTCTGCCTTCCTCGAACTGCCTTACCGCGTCGAGCAGGCAGCGTTGCTACTGGCGGGCGCACAACGCCTGCTGGTCCAGATGACGGGCTGGCTGGTCGCGCGTCAGCAGGCCGTTGCGCGCCTGTTGTTCTCGCTCGAGCATGAGCGCGGCCGCACGCGGCGCGCGCCGACAGTGCTCGAGATTACGTTGGCCGAACCTGCGTGGCAGGAAGCGCACTTGCTGCGACTGGTGAAGGAACGCTTCAGCCGCCTGCAACTGCCGGCGCCGGTGATGGCGCTGCGGCTCGAAGCGCGCGACCTGTCGCCGTGGGCGCCGCCCATCGAGCAACTGTTCCCGGAACCGGGGGGCACCCCCGAGGACTACCGGCGCTTGCTGGAGTTGCTGACCTCTCGACTGGGCACAGAAGCCGTGCAACTGGCTGCGCCGCAGGCAGATCATCGGCCGGAAGCGGCGAACTGCTGGCAGCACGCAGCGCAGGGGGGCAACAAGAGTACGCCATCCTGGTCAGCGTCGTCGCAGTCCCGGACAGCAGGGAGCAATGCGCTGGCATCTGCGGCGACAGGCGATGAAAGCGGCGGCGTTGGCGAGCCGCCTTTCGCGGCACGTCCGTTCTGGCTGCTTGAACAACCGCTGCCGCTGGCGCTGCGCGAGCACCGTCCCTTCTATGGTTCGCCGCTGCGCCTGCTGAGCGGTCCCGAGCGCATCGAGTCCGGCTGGTGGGACGGCGCGCTGGCCTTGCGCGATTACTTCATTGCGCAGGGAGAGGAGGGCGCCTGCTACTGGATCTATCGCGAGCGCGATGCCAGCCGCGCGCGCTGGTTCCTGCACGGACTGTTTGCCTGACGCAGGCGCTGTCGCTGTCACCTTCGCTGTCACTCCGGCTGCCACCAACAACCCTCCCGACCACTCGCCTGATCATGCGCCCCGGACTGCCTGACTATGCCGAACTGCAGTGCGCATCGAACTTCAGTTTTCTGCGCGGCGCTTCGCATCCCGAGCAACTGGTCGCGCGCGCGGCAGAGCTGGGCTA
>JBDKLN010000177.1:0-23504 GCA_039806045.1 Pseudomonadota bacterium | reverse complement strand
CTGCGTGAAGGCATGACGCCTGAACAGGTGCGCTTCGTGCTCGGCACCCCGCTGATCAACGACGCCTTCCATGCCAACCGCTGGGATTACCCGTTCCGCATCAAGGATGGCAAGGGCAAGGTCACCAGCAGCCTGGTGTCGGTCTTCTTCAAGGACGGTCGCGTGTCCCACTTCGAAGGTGGCGACCTGCCGAACGAGAAAGACTACCTGCAGCGCATTGCCGCCCCCAAATAAGCCCCGCCCCAGAACGAGAATAATCAGGGACACGATTCCATGAGCAAGATGAATATCGCCGTCGCCGGCGCTTCCGGCCGCATGGGCCGCATGCTGATCGAGGCGATCGTCGCCGATCCGGACGCCACCCTGGCTGGTGCGCTCGATATCGCCGAGTCGCCCGCGATCGGCACCGATGCTGCCGCCTTCCTCGGCAAACCGGCTGGCGTGACCATCGAATCGGATTTCTCTAAGGGCCTCGCGAACGCGCAGTACCTGATCGACTTCACCCGCCCGGAAGGCACCCTGAAGCACCTGGAATACTGCGCCGCGCATGGCGTGAAGATGATCATCGGCACCACGGGTTTCGACGACGCCGGCAAGGCAGCGATCGCCGACGCCGCGAAAAAGACCGCGATCGTGTTCGCGCCGAACATGAGCGTGGGCGTGAACGTGACCATGAAGCTGCTGGAACTGGCCGCCAGGAGCTTCGCGCACGGCTATGACATCGAGATCATCGAGGCACACCACCGCCACAAGGTCGATGCACCGTCCGGCACGGCGCTGAAGATGGGCGAAGTCATCGCCGGCGCGCTCGGCCGCGACCTGAAGGACGTCGGCGTGTTCGCGCGCCAAGGCGTGACCGGCGAGCGCGACCCGTCGTCGATCGGCTTCGCCACCATCCGTGGCGGCGATATCGTCGGCGACCATACCGTGCTGTTCGCCGGCATCGGCGAACGCATCGAGATCACCCACAAGTCATCCAGCCGCGTCACGTATGCGCACGGCAGCCTGCGCGCCGCGCGCTTCCTGCAGGATCACGCCAACGGCCTTTATGACATGCAGGACGTGCTCGGCCTGCGCTGAGCGCTGCCCTGCACCACTGCAGTTCCGACATGATTTCCCGGCAATCCAGCCTCGCCGTCGGCGCAGCGCTTGCGCTGCATGCCGCGCTGATCGCCGTCGTGCTGACCGGCGTGCTCGAGGCCCCGAAGCAGATCAAGGAGCCGCCGACGGTGGTGGTCGAATTGCTGCAGCCGACGCCCCCCAAGCCGCTGCCGCCCGTGCCCGAACCGCCGAAGCCGGTGCCGCCCAAGCCACAGCCGCCGAAGCCCGAGCCGCCCAAACCCGTTCCTTTGCCGATCCCACCCAAGCCGGCGCCAGTACCGACCCCGGCGCCAACACCCGCGCCTGCACCCAGCCCGACGCCGACGCCCGCGCCCGCCGTTCCCGCCCCGACGCCCGCCCCGGCCCATGAAGCACCGGTCAGGCCGGCGCCGCCTGCGCCGCCGCCCCCTGCCCCTGCGCCGCCCCCTGCCCCTCCGGCCCCGCCGGCGCCTGCGCCACGTACCGAAGTCAGCATCACGGCCAACTATGCGGCGGGCAATGCGAAGCCGACCTACCCGACCATGTCCAAGCGCAACGGCGAACAGGGCACGGTGGTGTTGCGCGTACTGGTCAGGCATGACGGCACAGCGGGCTCGGTGGAAGTAAAATCATCCAGCGGTTTCCCGCGGCTGGACAACGCCGCCGTCGAGGCAGTGAGGTCCTGGCGCTTCAATCCGGCCACCGTTGACGGCAAGGCCGTGGACGAGTGGTACCAGGTGCCCATCCCCTTCAAACTCAATTGATTGTTAGCGCAGACAAGCATGAACGAAACCCTCACGCAGAACCTCGGCTTCGCCCATTATTGGGCCCAGGGTGACATCGTCACCCACAGCGTCGCTTACCTGCTGCTGATCATGTCGATCGCGAGCTGGTACTACATTCTGTCCAAGGCCTGGACCTCGTGGCGCATCCGCCAAAGCGCCGACGTACTGGAGAATTTCTGGGACGCGCCAAGCATGAATGACGCGATCAGCCTGCTCGAACATGCCGACACCGAGCATGTGTACGCGCCACTGGCCACGCATGCGCTGGAAGCCGTCAACGTGAAGGCCAACGGCACCTCCCTGAACGCCAGCGTCGACATTGGCGAACTGGTCACCCGCACGCTGCGCCAGCAGATCAACCGCGTGTCGCAACGCCTCGAAAGCGGCCTGACGCTGCTGGCTTCGGTCGGCTCGACCGCCCCGTTCATCGGCCTGTTCGGCACCGTCTGGGGCATCTATCACGCGCTGGCTGCCGTCTCGTCGGCCGGCACCATCCAGATCGACAAGGTCGCCGGCCCGGTCGGCGAAGCGCTGATCATGACCGCCATCGGTCTGGTGGTCGCGATCCCGGCGGTGCTGGGCTATAACGCCTTCACCCGCGTCAACCGGCTGACCCTGGGCGAGCTGGATGCGTTCGCGCACGACCTGCATGCGCACCTGACCACCGGCTCGCGCGTTGGCGTGACGCTGAAGAAGGCCTGAACGGGAGACAAGGATGGCATTCGGCGGATTCAACGACAATGGTCAGCAGGCCCCGATGGCCGACATCAACGTCACCCCGATGGTGGACGTGATGCTGGTGCTGCTGGTGATCTTCATCATCACCGCGCCGCTGTTCACACATGCAATCAAGCTCGACCTGCCCAGCGCCGCTTCGCAGCCGGCACCGGAAAAGCCGGAAACGATCACGCTGGCGATCAATGCCGAGGGCAAGCTGTTCTGGAACAACAACCCGGTCGCGCTGGACCAGCTTGGCACACGCTTCGCGACCGAATCGCAGAAGAAGCCGCTGCCGGAGCTGCAACTGCGCGCCGACAAGTCGACCCGCTACGAAGTGATCGCGCAGGTGATGGCCGCCGCCCAAGGCAATGGCATGACCAAGCTGGGCTTCGTCACCGACCCGAAAGACGCCAAGTAAAGCCGCCGGCGGCCTGCCCGGCCGCCAACGCCACTGGCCCCGGCCTTCGCCGGGGCGACATTCCCGGGCCGGCTGGCCTCAGATGCGTCACCCCGGCGAAGGCCGGGGCCCAGTGGCTTCAGAACCGTCACTTCCCACGACACGCGGAAGACTGACAAGACCGGATTCAGGCTTGCCGCAGCCGGTATAATCACCGGCTACGCTCTCAATCCAACCATCCCGGCAAATGCAAGACAAATACAGCCCCGCCGACGTCGAACGCTCGGCGCAGGAACACTGGCGCGCGATCGACGCCTACAAAGTCACCGAACACGCGCTGGACGCGCAAGGCCGCGAGAAAAAGAAGTTCTATGCGTGCTCGATGCTGCCCTACCCGTCGGGCAAGCTGCACATGGGCCATGTGCGCAATTACACGATCAATGACGTGATGGCACGCCAGCTGCGCATGCGCGGCTACAACGTGCTGATGCCGATGGGCTGGGATGCGTTCGGCATGCCGGCCGAGAACGCCGCGATGGCCAATGGCGTGCCGCCCGCGCAGTGGACCTACGCAAACATCGAGTACATGAAGAAGCAGATGCAGGCGATGGGCCTGGCGATCGACTGGTCGCGCGAAATGGCCGCCTGCAGCCCCGAGTACTACCAGTGGAACCAGTGGATGTTCCTGAAGATGCTCGAGAAGGGCATCATTTACAAGAAGACCGGCACCGTGAACTGGGACCCGATCGACCAGACCGTGCTGGCCAATGAGCAGGTGATCGACGGCCGCGGCTGGCGCTCGGGCGCGCTGATCGAGAAGCGCGAAATCCCGATGTACTACGTGCGCATCACCGACTATGCCGAAGAGCTGCTCGACAGCGTCGAGAACAAGCTGCCCGGCTGGCCGGAGCGCGTGCGCATCATGCAGGCCAACTGGATCGGCAAGTCGACCGGCGTGCGCTTCGCGTTCCCGCACGACATCAAGGGGGCTGACGGCAAAGCGATCCAGGATGGCAAGCTGTGGGTCTTCACCACCCGCGCCGACACCATCATGGGCGTCACCTTCTGCGCAGTCGCAGCGGAACACCCGCTGGCCACCCACGCCGCGCAAAGCAATCCGGCGCTGGCTGCCTTCATCGCCGAATGCAAGCAGGGCTCGGTCATCGAGGCCGACATGGCGACGATGGAAAAGAAGGGCATGCCGACCGGCCTGTTCGTCACCCACCCGCTGACCGGCAAGCAGGTCGAAGTCTGGGTCGGCAACTACGTGCTGATCACCTATGGCGACGGCGCCGTGATGGGCGTGCCGGCGCATGACGAGCGCGACTTCGCGTTCGCAAAGAAATACAGCCTGCCGATCCGGCAGGTGATCGCGGTGGACGACAACGCGTATTCGACCGATGCCTGGCAAGAATGGTATGCGGACAAGGACAACGGCCGCTGCATCAATTCCGGCAAGTACGATGGCCTGAACTACCAGGCTGCGGTCGACGCGGTCGCAGCCGACCTCGCCGCACAGGGCGCAGGCGAGAAGAAAATCACTTATCGCCTGCGCGACTGGGGCATCTCGCGCCAGCGCTACTGGGGCACGCCGATCCCGATGATCCATTGCGCGTCCTGCGGCGACGTGCCGGTACCCGAGAAGGACTTGCCGGTGGTGCTGCCCGAGGATTGCGTGCCGGATGGCAGCGGCAACCCGCTGAACAAGCACGAGAAATTCCTGAAGGTCGATTGCCCGAAGTGCGGCGCGCCCGCGCGCCGCGAGACCGACACGATGGACACCTTCGTCGACTCGTCCGGGTATTACATGCGCTATTGCTCGCCGGGCTCGAACGACGCGATGGTCGACACCCGCAATGATTACTGGATGCCGATGGACCAGTACATCGGCGGCATCGAGCATGCTGTGCTGCACCTGCTGTATGCGCGCTTCTGGACCAAGGTGATGCGCGACTTCGGGCTGGTGAAGTTCGACGAGCCGTTCGTGAACCTGCTGACGCAGGGCATGGTGCTCAACGAAACCTACTTCCGCGAAGACGCGGCCGGCAAGAAGACCTGGTTCAACCCGGAAGACGTCGAACTGCAGTTCGACGACAAGGGACGCCCGTCATCGGCGACGCTGAAGAGCGACGGCCTGCCGGTGCAGATCGGCGGCACCGAAAAGATGTCGAAGTCGAAGAACAACGGCATCGACCCGCAAGCCATCATCGACCAGTATGGCGCCGATACTGCGCGCCTGTTCACGATGTTCGCGTCGCCGCCGGAGCAGACGCTGGAATGGTCGGGCTCGGGCGTCGAAGGCGCGCACCGCTTCCTGCGCCGCGTCTGGAATTTCGGCTACGCGCATGCAACGACGATGGCGCCGGTGATCACGGCAACCGCGTCCGACGATGCAAACATCAAGGCACTGCGCCGCGAAGTGCACAAGGTGCTGCAGCAGGCCGACCATGACTATGGCCGCATCCAGTACAACACCGTGGTGTCGGCCTGCATGAAACTGCTGAACCAGCTGGAAGGCGCGAAGCTGGGCGACAGCGCCGACGCCCGCGCTGCCATCGGCGAATGCCTGGGCATCTTCCTGCGCGTGCTGTACCCGGTGGCGCCGCATATCACCAGCGCGCTGTGGCAAGCCCTCGGTTATGCGAAAGCGCATGGCGACATTCTCGATGCCCCGTGGCCGCAGGTCGATGCCGCTGCGCTGGAGCAGGCCGAGATCGAACTGATGGTGCAGGTCAACGGCAAGCTGCGCGGCAGCATCACCGTCGCCAAGGAGGCCGACAAGGCCACGATCGAGGCGGCGGCACTGGCCAATGAGCAAGTCGCCAAGTTCCTGGAGGGCGCACCGAAGAAGGTGATCGTCGTGCCGGGCAAGCTGGTGAACATTGTCGCGTAAGGCAGGACACCGCCATCCACCAACGCGGCGCGCATGCGCCGCATGCAGGTATTGATTCAGGGAGAGCCGCAGTGAACAAGCAACGCCGAACCATGCTGGCTGCACTGGCCATCGCTAGCGCGCTGCTTCTGGCCGGCTGCAGCTTTCACTTGCGCGGCTCAACACCGGATTCGCACATGCAATTCGAGTCGGTCTACCTGAGCGCCCCGAAAGGAACCCCGCTGGAACGCGAACTGCGCAGCGCCATCGTGACGCAAGGCGCGACGCTGGCCACAAGCCAGAAAGACGCCCAGGTGACCCTGCGCATCCTGTCCGATGTGCAAGAAAAGAAAACCCTGACACTGAACGCACAGGGCCAGGTGCGAGAGTTTTACCTCAACTACCGACTGCGCTTCGAAGTGGTCGACAAGAACAATCGCAAGCTGCTGACGCCGGAAGAGATTGTGTTGCAGTCCTACCTGTCGTATTCGGAATCACAGGCGCTGGCCAAGGAAATCGAAGAGCGCCTTACCTACATCGACCTGCGTCGTGATGCCATCAACCAGGTCATGCGCCAGCTGTCCCGCCTGCAACCGGCGCAACTGTCGCAAGCCAAAGAGGCGTCGGACGCAAGTAATGCGTCCAATGCAGCAACGGCATCCGAACCGGAAGCCTTGCCGGTGCAACCGCCAACCTGCGCGGTCGCCGCCCCCGAGGACTGCAAGTAAGCGCCATGCAGCTGCGTGCCGACGCGCTCGATGCGCATCTCGCCAAGACGCTGGCGCCGCTGTACGTGATCACCAGCGACGAGCACCTGCTCGCCATCGAGGCCGCCGATCGCGTTCGCGCGAGAGCGCGTGCGTCCGGATTCACCGAGCGCGAAGTGCTGGTCGCCGACCGTCATTTCAAATGGGGCGAGCTGCTGGCTGCAAACCAGAGCATGTCGCTGTTCGGCGACCGCAAGCTGATCGAGTTGCGCATCCCGACCGGCAAGCCGGGCAAGGAAGGCAGCGCCGCGTTACAGGACTATGCGCGCGACTGCGCGCAGTCGCCGGCAGCGGCCGACACGCTGACGCTGATCACCTTGCCCAAGCTGGACTGGCAGGCGCAGAAAAGCGGCTGGGTGACGACATTGCAGCAGTCGGCGGTCTACATCGACATTCCGCTGGTCGAGCGGCACCAGCTGGCCAACTGGATAGGCCAGCGGCTGGCCGGGCAAGGCCAGAGCGCCGACAAGCAGGCACTGGACTTCATGGTCGAGCGCGTCGAGGGCAACCTGCTGGCGGCGCACCAGGAAATCCGCAAGCTCGCGCTGCTGTATCCTGAGGGACGTTTGTCGTTCGAGCAGGTGCAGGACGCCGTGCTGAACGTCGCGCGTTACGACGTCTTCAAGCTGTCCGAAGCGATGCTGGCCGGCGACCCCGCGCGCCTGGTACGTATGCTCGACGGCCTCAGGGGCGAAGGCGAGGCGCTACCATTGGTACTGTGGGCCGTGGCCGAGGAAATCCGCATCCTGCTGAAGCTGAAGATCGCGATGAACGACGGCCGCCCCCTGCCGATGCTGTTGAAGGAATACCGGATCTGGGGCCCGCGCGAGCGGCTGATGGGGCCGGCACTGAAACGGCTCAGCCTCGGCACGCTGGAAACGGCGGTGGGACAGGCGGCGCAAGTCGATCGCATGATCAAGGGCCTGCGCGCAAAGCATTTCGCCGGTGATCCATGGGATGCGTTGCTGCAACTGGCGCTGAAGATCGCCAAAGGCGACCAGCGCTGAGTGCCCTCAGTACGGCCTCGGACCGCGAAGCCCCAGGCGCAGAATTCGGTTGAAATTTGAAATCCGCGGGCCTGCCCGCACGACAGACAACATCGTCACAGACTTACATCGTCAGGAAACACAGACCATGGATATCCAGAAATACATGACCGACATCGGCCGCGCTGCACGCAAGGCTTCGCGCGCGATGGCCAAGGCCGACACCTCGGCCAAGAACCGTGCGCTCGAACTGATCGCTGCCGCCATCCGCCGTGACGCCGCGCTGCTGACCGCCGCCAACCAGAAAGACCTGGACGCGGCACGCGCCAACGGCCTCGCGCCGGCGATGGTCGACCGCCTGACGCTGTCGGAAAAGGCGATCGCGACGATGGCCGAAGGCCTGGAGCAGATCGCATCGCTGCCGGATCCGATCGGCGAGATCAGCAACATGAAATATCGCCCGACCGGCATCCAGGTCGGCCAGATGCGCGTGCCGCTGGGCGTGATCGGCATCATCTACGAAGCCCGTCCGAACGTGACCGTGGACGCCGCCGGCCTGTGTATCAAGAGCGGCAACGCGACCATCCTGCGCGGCGGTTCCGAAGCGATCCACTGCAACCAGGCGCTGGCCAAGATCGTCAAGGAGGGCCTGGCCGGCGCTGGCCTGCCGGCCGAAGCGGTGCAGATCGTCGAGACCACCGACCGCGCTGCGGTCGGCGCGCTGATCACGATGCCGGAATTCGTCGACGTGATCGTGCCGCGCGGCGGCAAGGGCCTGATCGAGCGCCTGATGAAGGAATCCAAGGTACCGATGATCAAGCACCTCGATGGCATCTGCCATGTATACATCGACGACAAGGCCGACATTGCCAAGGCACTGCCGGTGGCTTTCAATGCGAAGTGCCATCGCTACGGCACCTGCAACACCATGGAAACCCTGCTGGTGGCGCGCGACATCGCGCCCAGGGTTTTGCCTGAACTGGCCAAGCTGTACGCCGACAAGCAGGTCGAACTGCGCTGCGACCCGGAGGCGATGAAAATCCTGGCCGGCTATGCGCACCTGACCGCCGCTGTCGACGAAGACTGGCGCACCGAATACCTCGACGCCATCCTGTCGGTCAAGATCGTGTCCGGCGTTGATGAAGCGATCGACCACATCAACACCTACTCGTCGCAACATACCGATTCGATCATCACCGAGGACTACAGCCGCGCGATGCAATTCCTGCGCGAAGTCGATTCGGCGTCGGTGATGGTGAATGCGTCGACCCGCTTCGCCGATGGCTTCGAGTATGGCCTCGGCGCCGAGATCGGCATCTCGAACGACAAGCTGCACGCGCGCGGCCCGGTCGGACTCGAAGGCCTGACCTCGCTGAAGTATTTGGTGCTCGGCCACGGCGAAGTGCGGGTCTGAGGATAATGGCGCGATGCTGTCACCTGCGCTCTATCCGTGGATCAAGGCGTTCCACATCGTCTTCATCGCCAGCTGGTTTGCCGGCTTGTTCTACCTGCCGCGCATCTACGTGAACCTGGCGATGGAAACCGAGCCGGCCGCCAGCGCTCGGCTGCTGCTGATGGCGCAGAAGCTTTACCGTTTCATGACGATACTGATGATACCGGCGCTGGTGTTCGGCCTGTGGCTGTGGCTCGGGTACGGCATTGGCCAGGGCAACGTGTGGATGCACATGAAGCTCCTGTTGGTGCTGCTGCTCATTGCTTATCACCATGTCTGCAAGAGCCTGCTGAAAAAATTCGAGCGCGGACAGAACCAGCGTTCGCATGTCTGGTATCGCTGGTTCAATGAAATGCCAGTGCTGGGCATGTTCGCGGTCGTAATCCTGGTGGTGGTGAAGCCTTTCCAGTAATCCGCCGCCCGTGCCCGTCGCCGGCACGAAGCGACAACACAAGACCAAACAACTAACCCGGAGCACCGGGATAACCGAGGAGATCCCCTATGAGCAAAACCGTCGAATATTTCCTGGCGCCGCAATCGCCATGGGCCTATCTGGGTCATCCGCACTTCATGGAAATCGTGAAGAAGACCGGCGCCACGGTGCTGTTGAAACCGGCCGACGTGAACAAAGTTTTCGCTGCATCGGGCGGCGTGCCTGTCGGGCAGCGGCCGCCGCAGCGCCAGGCCTACCGCCTCGATGAATTGCGCCGCTGGAGCGCGCATCTGAAGCGTCCGCTGAACCTGCATCCGAAGTTCTTCCCGGTACCGGGCGACCTTGGCTGCAAGCTAATGATCGCGGCGCTGCATGCCAGCGGCACCGACAAGGCGCTGGCACTGGCCGGTGCGCTCGGCAGCGCGGTCTGGGCGGAAGAAAAGAACATCGCCGATGCCGACACGCTGGCGGCGATCGCCAACGGCGTCGGGCTCGATGGCGTGGCGCTGCTGAAACTGGCCGACAGCGATGCCGTCGCCACCGACTATGCGCGCAACACTGAGGAAGCCATCGCCGCCAATGTCTTTGGCGTGCCCTGGTATCGCGTCGATGGCGAAGGCTTCTGGGGACAGGACAGGCTCGATTTTGTCGAGCAGCTGCTGTCGGCCTGAGGCCGTCGACCACGATTGAACCCATCAAGCCGGCGGCGCCCTCGGGCTGCCGGCTGCCACGGATAAAGGGTCCACCATGAACCACTCGTATTTTTGCCCCTGCCCGCGCGGCCTGGAAGCGGCGCTGGCTGAAGAACTGAATGAAATTGCGCAAGGCTCGCGCACGCTGAAAGTGCATAACACCGTGCCTGGCGGCGTGCACTGCTCCGGCCTGCTGGCCGATGCGATGCGCATCAACCTGCATTCACGCATCGCTTCGCGCGTGCTGCTACGCATCGCGCATGGCAGCTATCTGAATGAGAACGACATCTATGACCTGACGCTGGCCTCGCGCTGGGAAGACTGGTTTGGCATCGAGCACACGATCCGGGTCGATGTCACGGCCATCAAGTCGCCGCTCAAGAGCCTGGAATTCATTACGCTGAAGATCAAGGACGCGGTTTGTGACCGCTTCCGCGACCTGACCGGCAAGCGTCCTTCCGTCAATACCCGTACGCCTGACATGCGCATCTCCGGCTTCCTCGATGCGCGCGCGTTCACGCTGTATCTGGACACCTCCGGCGAGCCGCTGTTCAAGCGCGGCTGGCGCCAGGAAACCGGCGATGCGCCGCTGCGCGAAAATCTTGCCGCAGGCCTGTTGCGCACCGCTGGCTGGAAGCCCGGCACGCCACTGCTGGACCCGATGTGCGGCTCCGGCACTTTGCTGATCGAAGCAGCGCAAACACTGGCCGGCATTCCGCCGGGCATGCAGCGCAATTTCGCGTTCGAGCAATTCAAGACCTTCAAGCCATCCGACTGGGCCGCTGTACGTGATGCAGTGAAAGCGCCGGTGGCGCCTGCTGAGACCAGCATCTTCGGCTCCGACATTTCCGGCGACATGCTGGTCATGGCACGCAACAACCTGCAACGCGCCGGCATTGCTTTCGAGGTGCCGCTGAAGCAGATCGAGGCTCAGGAAGTAAAGCCACCGACCGAAACACCCGGCCTGCTGATCGCCAACCCGCCGTACGGCGAACGTATCGACGTGCGCGGCGACCGCAGCCAGGAGCCGGACGAGATGGCTGTTGCATTCTTCAATGCCTTCGGCAGCACGCTGAAGAACCGCTTCGCCGGCTGGACGGTCTGTATGTTCACGGCCGACCTGACACTGCCCAAGATGCTGCGCCTGAAAGAATCGAAGAAGACGCCGTTCTTCAATGGCGCGATTGAATGCCGGCTATTCCGTTTCGAGATGGTCGCCGGCTCGAACCGTCGCGACAAGCCGCAGTGATCACCACACCGCCTATGACTAGCGCCCGATCCACCAGTGCATTGGCCATCTTGCTGGCCGCGCTGGCCATGCTGGGCCCTTTTTCGGTAGACACTTATCTGCCAGCCTTCCCGGCCATCGAAGCATCACTGTCGGCCAGTGCGATCCAGGTGCAGCAAACCCTGACCGCGTACATGGCATCCTTCGCGGTGATGATCTTGTGGCACGGCGCCTTGTCCGACGCTTTTGGCCGACGCAGCATCGTCCTGAGCTCGCTGGCTGTGTATGCGGTGGCCTCGCTGGGCTGCGCAGCGGCGCACAGCATCGAGTACCTGTGGGTCTTCCGTGTCCTGCAAGGCGTGTCTGCAGGCGCCGGCGTCGTGATCGGCCGTGCCATCACACGAGACCTGTACAGCGGCGCCGAAGCCGAGCGCATGCTGTCCCTGGTGACGATGATCTTCTCGATCTCGCCGGCGATTGCGCCCATCGTCGGCGGCTGGGTCGTCACCTACGCGACCTGGCGCACGATTTTCCAGTTGCTGTTCGTATTTGCGCTGTTCCTGCTGTGGCTATGCTGGCGTCGACTGCCCGAATCGCTCCCGCCGGAAAAACGCCAGGCATTTCATCCCGGCTCGCTGTGGCAAAACTATCGGCAGATCTTTGTATCGCGGCTGTTCCAACTGAAGGCGGCGGCGATTGCCTTCAATTTTTCTGGCCTGTTCCTGTATGTTGCCTCCGCACCGTACATCGTGACCCGCCATCTGGGACTGGGCTCGAATCAATTTGCCTGGCTATTCGTGCCGGCAGTGTCCGGCATCTTCCTCGGTGCGCTGACAGCCAATCGCATGGCGGGCAAGGTGCAGACGCGGCGTCAGATCGCGATAGGTTATGGCCTGCTGGTCAGCTCAGGCGCGCTCAGCATGACTTATCACTTGTTCTTCCCGCCGGCGCTGCCATGGACCGTGGCGCCGCTGTTCCTTTACACGATGGGCATGTCCATCGTCGCACCAGGGCTCACCCTGCTGGTGCTGGACCTGTTCCCGCAGATCCGTGGCACGGTCGCTTCGTGCCAGTCGTTCGCAATGACGATGCTATCGGCCGTCGTCGCTGGCCTGGTATCGCCGATGCTGAACCACTCGATGCTGCTGCTGTCGGCCGGGCAATTCGCGTTTGCAGTGACAGGACTTCTGCTGTGGCGGATTGCATCAAGCACGGGAAATTCTGCGGCCACTTGAACAATGCCGGCTGATGCACGTCGGTTGGGCCTGTACCGCGCTGAATTTTTCTGCATTCCCATAAAAAATGCCGCTAAAGAGCGCAAGACCGTCTATCTGGGGAACGGCGTGAAGATACCGCCAAATCAAAAAAGGGCCTTGGCATCACAACACGCCCGCAGCCACCGCTGCTGAATCCGATGAAGCAGCTGGCCATGGGCTTCTTCATCGGACGTGATACGGTCAAAACACGAGGCTTGTGTATAGAATGCTGGTTAATGCGGGTGTAGTTCAATGGCAGAACGGCAGCTTCCCAAGCTGCATACGAGGGTTCGATTCCCTTCACCCGCTCCACCACTGACCTATCCGCAATCAAGCGCCTTCGGTTGCTTTCTTCGCCGGTTCGGGCTCGCTCTGCGGCTCGTCTGCGATTTCCGGCTCCGGCGCAGGCATGACCACTGGCACACGCTGTTCAGGCATGTCGTTCAGCATGGCGTTGATGCTGCCATTGGCTCCCTTCAGAACGTTGCCGAACATCGTTGCATCGAACACTTTGCCATTGACTTTCAGGATGCCTGCCGCGTAATCAAATCCGGCCTTGATGCCATCGGGTATGGCCGTTGCAACACCCAGCGTGACCATCTGCTTTGCGTCGTCAACCTTCAAGTTGTTCCCGGTCAGCGACAGTTCACCGCGCGCGGTCAGCACTTTTTCCAGCTCAAATGCATCGCCCGCAGTTTTGCCGACAGTGAACATCAGATTGCCATCGAGGGCTGCGCCATCCATCTTGCCAGTCAGTTTGGGAATGCCCGCCGACATGCCTTCGAACAGCAGCTTGCGGGTGCTGTCACGCACCTGCCTCGACTCTTCCAGTGTGAGGCTGCGGAAATTGCACGATTTCCCTGACAGATCGATCAGCTGTTCGATACTCTTCGCGTGCATGCCCGTGACTGCCATCTCGAGCAGGAGATCTTCGAATTGCTTGCCCATCACAGTCATCGTCTTCACGCTCGGGGTGATTCGCATATCCAGGCGATCGCCCTTCTCGACGACATCCGTCGCCAGTTTCAAACCTTCAGCGCTGACACTGGCGTTACCAAACTTGGCCGCTTCTACCGAAAATTTTCCCAGTCCGCGCGAAACGCTGACCAGATCAGATTTCATGGCAAAGCCTTCGATTTCCATCGCCCGGCCATCCCCACGATAGGCAATCTTCGATGTCTTCCAGTCGAAGTCCATGGTGTCTTTGCCCAGTGCAATCGAACCGGTGGAGGGTGATAGCGATACCGTCTCACCGTCACTGATAGCGCTCATCGCTGGCAGGTTCAGATCGGATTCGAGGGCGCCGGACAAACGAAGACGCCCCTTGCCTTCAAGTTTGGCCTGGCCATTGAACAATTTTTCAAATGCTGCTTTCGCTTGTCCGGTCGGTGTCATCGACCAGTCACCACGCATGAGCGAAAGCGGGCTGACCAAGTGCGACAGGTGATAATTGACTTGGGCCGTAAACCACTCGGACGGACGACCGTCACGGGCACAGGCGTCCACCAGGGCGAGCTCGACCTGTCCCGACGATGAAAACAATCCACCCTGATGCTGCAGGTTGCGCAACCGGTATGAGCGCGACAAGGTCGACGACTGGACGGCATTCTGCAATTCAGCCTCGGCCCGCTTGCCGACATAAACGCTCGCGCCGAGCCAGGTCGTGACCAGCAGCGCTGCGACACCCGCTGCAATCTTCAAGTTTTGTTGCATGGCTTCTGCCTTGTTATTAAAAATGGACAAGCTGGGTTCGCCGATGATTGCCACGGCATTGATGATAGAAATTATATCTCCTGCCCATGACCACTCCCTCGCTGCGCGGTATGTGTAGCGGCATGCAGACTGGGATCGGTGTCACTCAAGGTAGAATCCGCTTCCCGCTGCAGTTCTTGCGCGGCAGGGCCGTTTTGCACCGCTTTCTCGTTGATCCAGAATGTCAGACCACGATCCATCAGACACCCCTTCGCCGCGCACGATGCTGTACGACCCGACAGACCATCGCATCCGCAGTTTCGTCACACGCGCCGGCCGTCTGTCGACGGGACAAGCGCGCGCACTTGAGGCGCTGGGGCCGCGTTTCTGCCTGCCATATGAGAAAGCACCGCTGGATGTGGATGCCGCCTTCGGCCGCCATGCCCCGACCATCCTTGAAATAGGCACCGGCATGGGCGAGACTACCGCGCATATCGCGGGGCTGATGCCGGAAAAAAACTTCATCGGCGTCGAGGTGCATACGCCGGGCATCGGCAGCTTGCTGAAATTGATCGGCGAGCGCCAGATCGACAATCTGCGACTGATCCAGCACGATGCGTTTGAAGTCATCACCCACATGCTGGCGCCGGCATCGCTGGCCGGCGTGCACGTGTTCTTTCCCGACCCGTGGCACAAGGCGCGCCACAACAAGCGCCGGCTGATCCAGGGGCCATTCGTCGAATTGCTGTGCTCGCGCATTGCGCCCGGTGGCTATATCCACTGCGCGACCGACTGGGAAGACTACGCGGTGCAGATGCTGGACGTGCTGGGCGCAGAAAAGTCACTGCGCAACACGGCCGATGGCTATGCGCCGCGGCCGGATTACCGGCCGGTGACCAAGTTCGAGAACCGCGGCCTGAAACTGGGGCACGGGGTCTGGGATCTGGTGTTCACCAAGATCTGATCAGGCCGCGCGCTGCTCGGCGACCAGTGCAATGATTTGCTCGCCGTAAGTCTCCAGCTTTTTCTCGCCAACGCCGGACACATTGCGCATGTCGTCCAGCGACATCGGCATCGCGCGCGCAATTTCGCGCAGCGTCGCATCGTGGAAGATGACATAAGCCGGCACATTGTGCGAGCGCGCCGTCTCGACGCGCCACCAGCGCAAGCGCTCGTACAGCGACTGCTGTGCTGGCGACAAGTCTGACTCGGCCTCGGCGGCGGGTCGTCGCGCAGCTGTGCGGCTGCGCACCGGCTTCTGGTAGCGCCGCATCGCAATCGCCTGTTCGCCTTTGAGCACCGCGCGCGCTGCCTCCGGCAATTTCAGCGAACCATAGGCTTCATGGTCGATCTCGATCAGCCCCAGCGCAATCGCCTGGCGCAGGATCGCGCGCCACTCGGCTTCGCCCTTGTCCGAGCCGATGCCGAAGGTCGACAGCTGCTGGTGATTCCACTGCTTGACCTTCTCCGAGTCGATGCCGCGCAAGACATCCAGCACATGGCCGGCGCCGAAGCGCTGGCCCACACGATAGATTGTCGACAGCAGCTTCTGGACTGATTCGGTCGCATCAAAGGACACCGGCGGCGTCAGGCAGGTGTCGCAATTGCCGCAGGGCCCGGATGACTGGCCAAAGTATTCGAGCAGGCGCACGCGACGGCAACCCAGGGTCTCGCACAGACCGAGCATCGCGTCCAGCCTTGCCGATTGCGCGCGTTTGAACGGGATGTCGGCATCGGATTCGTCGATCATGCGCCGCTGCTGCACGACATCCTGCAGGCCGTACGCCATCCACGCATCCGCCGGCTGGCCATCGCGACCGGCGCGGCCTGTCTCCTGGTAATAGCCTTCGATGCTCTTGGGCAGGTCGAGGTGGGCGACAAAACGCACATCCGGTTTGTCGATGCCCATGCCGAAGGCGATGGTGGCCACCATCACGATGCCTTCTTCGCGCAAGAAGCGCGACTGGTGCGCGCTACGCACGCCGCTGTCCATGCCAGCGTGATACGCGAGCGCCCGCACACCCGATTCATTCAGGAATTCCGCCGTCTCCTCGACCTTCTTGCGCGACAGGCAGTAGACGATGCCGGCATCGCCCTCATGCTCGCTGCGGATGAAGTCCAGCAGCTGGCGCCGAACGTTTTCCTTTTCAACAATCTGGTAGCGGATATTCGGCCGGTCGAACGACGAAATGAACTGGCGCGCCCCTTCGAGCTGCAGCCGGTGCACGATCTCGTCGCGGGTCTGGAAATCAGCCGTCGCCGTCAACGCGACGCGCGGCACTTGCGGATAGCGCTCGTGCAGCACCGACAACCGGATGTATTCGGGACGGAAGTCATGTCCCCATTGCGAAACGCAGTGCGCCTCGTCGATCGCGAACAGCGCGATGTTGGCCGAATCGAGCAACTCGAGACAGCGCGACGTCAGCAGCCGCTCGGGCGCGACGTACAACAGGTCAAGCTCGCCACGCCTCAGCGCGCGCTCGATGCGCAGCACTTCGTCGAAGTCTTGCGTGGAATTCAGGAAGGCGGCACGCACGCCCAGCTCAGCCAGCGCATCAACCTGGTCTTGCATCAATGCGATCAGCGGGGAAATGACCACGCCGCATCCCTCGCGGACCAGCGACGGGATCTGGTAGCACAGTGACTTGCCGCCACCGGTCGGCATCAGCACCAGCGCATCGCCACCACCGGCCACCAGATCGACAATGTCCGACTGCTCGCCACGGAATGCAGGGTAGCCGAAGACGCTGTGCAGCACGTGCAGCGCACGCGCGCGGAGGTCTTGCGTCATGGTTTCAACAGGCGGGTCGTACGGTGCCACACGATCATTCAGCCCAGACGACCCATCCGGTACCGGCGCTGACCAGCACCAGCACGCCAAACACGATTCGGTACCAGACGAAGATCGTGAAATCGTGCGTGCTGATGAAACGCAGCAGCCAACGCACGCACAGGAAAGCCGACACGAATGCCGCCAGCCCGCCCAGCCCGAACATCGGCAGGTCAGCCGCCGACAGCAGCGCGAGTTCCTTGTTCAGCGAATAAACGGTCGCGGCGTACAGGGTCTGGATCGCGAGGAAGAAAGAGAACTCGGTCGCAGCGCGTCGCGACAGGCCGAAGGCCATTGCGCCGATGATGGTGGCGCCGGAACGACTGGTGCCCGGGATCAGCGCGAAACATTGCGCCAGACCGACCTTGATGGCATCCACCACGCTCATGTCATCGACCGAGTCCACGCGCGCCACCAGTTGCTTGCGATTGCGACGCTCGACGACCCAGATGACCACGGCGCCGATGATGAAGGCCAGCGCGACCGGCACCGGCTTGAACAGGTGCGACTTGATCACCTTGCCGAACGCCAGGCCCAGAACGACTGCCGGCAGGAAGGCCACCAGCACATTGATGACGAAGCGGCGCGCGAGGATATCGCGATGAAAATTCAGGATCACGCTGGCGATCCGAACCCGGTATTCCCAGCACACGGCCAGCATCGCGCCGGCCTGGATCACGATCTCGAAGACCTTGACTTTTTCACCGGTGAAGTTGAGCAGGCTGCCGGCGAGGATCAGGTGACCGGTGGAGGAGATGGGCAGGAATTCCGTCAAACCTTCGACGATGCCCATGATGATGACTTTGATGGCGAGTGCTATATCCATGCGGTCGAAGCTTACCATGCCGCAAGGCGCTGGCGAGCGTGATGCCAGCTCATTTGTCGTGGTGATCGTGGCTTATGATGAGGTCAGGCGTTCAAGCTGGTGCAAGTAGTTCATGGCCTGCTCCCGGTCTTGGCCACACATGTCGATCGACGCTTGCAAACTGCCACAAACCACGGGTCGATGCAGATCGCCAAACAGCTTGCAACGATCGTCGTCATCCAGTTGCACGCAACGCACACCGGCCGGTTTTCCATTGGGCATACCGGGAATCGGCGATGAAATCGACGGCGCGATACAGCAGGCGGCACAGGCGGGACGGCAGTTCATCCCCGCACTTTACCGTAAAGTGCCGCCTTGCCACCTTCGAAAAAAGCCCGCCGGCATTGCTGCGGCGGGCCGTAGGTTCCATCCGGTCAAGCGACTGTTGGCCCCGCAATCAGCTGCTTGACGCGTCGCCGTCGCTGCTGCTGGGCGTGCTGACCTCAATGCTGCTGTCGTCGTCGCGCTTGCGTGCGACAGCACCGCTCATCGGGGCGACCTTGGTCGTGGTGACTGTCGTTGCCGTCGTGGTGGTCGTTCTTGTGGCCGCTGTGGTCGTGATGGTAGTGCCCGCGAAGTCCGAATCCGATTCGGATTGCATGTCCGACTCCGCTGTCACTTGATAACTGTCGGACAGCCTGGCCAATGCTGTCCGCACCCGCTCGGCTGCGCCCTTGGCCGCCTTCTCCACATTCTTGCCATTGGCGTAGAACCCGCTTGCATATTTCAGGCAGTACGGAATGGGATCCGCTTTGAAGTTCTCGAACCCGCGACGCGACAAGTCGACGATCCTGTCCTTCAGGTGCTGCCTGAAGCGCGGGTCAATGTCCTTCAGGCCAGCATCGGCGATGATTTGTTCGGCGAAATTGGCGCGTGCCAAGGTATGCTGCACCTGCTCTTTTTTAAGCTTGCGCGCAGTGTCATCGGTGCGCGACGACATCGGCTGCACGCTTGCCTCCAAGGTTTTGCCGCGTTGAAGCACGCGCCTCGCCTGGTTCGGCCGCGCGGCCTCCTTGTTCAGCAGCTTGCGCGGACTCTGGATGGCCCGCACATATTGTTGCGCTTCCCTCGGTTGTTCGGTCTGGCTGCTAATGATGTCCATCACGAGCTCGCGCAGATTCTTTGACGCACAGGCATTCAAGTACGCAAACATTTTCGCGTATTTTTTTGCGTCGTCCAGCCCCAGCAACTCATCGCAGCGATTTCGCCAGACAGCGGTGACCGAGCGGGTCGCCAGATAGCCTACCTGGGCATTTTGACGAAGCTTCAGCAAATCCTTCGGCAATCCTGTGCCCCGCTCGTTGAACCAGCGAATCAGATGCTTGTCCATCGTCAGCAGCAGCTTCTTGAGTGGCTCGGGTAGCCGCGACGAGGCCAGCGTGTGCTCCGGGCCACACACATAGTCCATGAAAATTTTTTCGACCGGCGCCATCAGCTGAATGAAGGCTTTGTTCTTCAATAAATCGCTGGTGCTGGCGTCTTTGGCATTTTCACTCAGGGCATCGACCTTGGCTGCGACTTTATCGAATTCGTGCAGCAATTGCTTCATCACATGCAGTGATTCGCCCCGCCCCAGCAGGTGGTTCATGAAGGGCTGGGAAAATTTCGTGATGACATTGACTTCTTCATGCTCGGTGCCCGATGTCGTCGTGTAATCCCTGATTCGCAGATTGCCACGCAGGATGCGGTTGAGTACATCCGAACCAATGGCGACCGTCCCGCCCTTGCTCTCCATGTACACCAGCAGCTCACCGAGCTGATCGGGGTAGTTGTCTTGTTCGGCATCTACCCTGTTCTCGAGTACTGCGTCGATGAAATAGCGCAGTTCAAGCTTCACGTCGTCCCCGCTCAATGCGGCGCCCGCATCGGTCCTGGGCGAGACCACTGGCGACTTCAGCGCGGACGTCGCCGTTGACGTCGGGCGACCGCCGTCCCCTTGCCCGGTGTTCAGGTGACGGGTGGCCGACCCCACGGCGGCCGCCGCATTGCTGACCGGGCCGGATGCCGTGCCCAATGTCCCCAGCGCCAGCGGCGGGACCTTCGGCGTCTGGGCGCGCAAGGGTGGCGGCGGCACGTCTGACGGTGGCGGCGGCGCTGGCGTTTCCGTCGACGGCTTGCGGGACGCCAGCGATGCGCCGCCCTTCGCGCCCGGGCCGCTCGGCACAACGCCGGATGAGGATTTGCCCACCCCGGACACGGGCGCTGACCCAAGCCCTGCGTCGGCGCCCCATTGCTTGATCAGACTACTGACCATGGAGGCTGCGCGCGGCCGGGTAGAAGACAATGACGGCGGCGACTTCGAGGCCGCGGTCGCTTGGGACATGTGCGGCGCGACCGTCTTTTGTTTTCCCGGGACCTTGTAAGGGCTATCGCCCTGAATGGCGGACCGTTGAGCGCTGCTGCTTGTACTGGGCGGTGTATCCAGGCTGCCGGGCCCGCCGGCATCATCCGGCGATGGCGGCAGCGGGGGAAGGGCGTAATCGGCGATCCCGGGATAGGGAGACGGAGGGGTGCCGGTGGGTTTGGCCATGAGGTGCCTCTGACGAAATAAAATGGTTGACGGAAGGCTTGCAAAGCGGCCATTCGTAACCCCGGCCTTCGCCATGGTTCCTCTGTCACCACGCGCCTGGGACCGGCGCACCAGGCAAGCGTAGGCTTTTCGCTTGACTACCCCCACCCCGCCCCCTACCATTACTGACTCACCGGTTAGTAACACTCAGAATCCCATGAACGTTGCCGAAGCCAAGTCCAAGCCGCGCTGGGAGCGCCGCAAAGATGCCCGTCCGCAGGAGCTGCTGGCCGCCGCCCTCGACCTGTTCGTCGAACGCGGCTATGCAGGTACCCGCCTTGATGACGTCGCGTCGCTGGCCGGGGTCTCCAAGGGCACGCTGTACCTGTATTTCGAGAACAAGGAAGAATTGTTCAAGGCCGTCGTGCGCGAGAACATCGTGACCGCGCTGGTCGATGCCGAAGACCTGATCGCGGGCTTCGACGGCCACAGCAGCGAATTGCTGCGCACGCTGGTGTTGAGCTGGTGGACCCGCATAGGCCAGACCAAGTTGTCCGGCATCTCGAAACTGATGCTGGCGGAGTCGGGCAATTTCCCGGATGTCGCGCGCTTCTATCACGAGGAAGTCGTGTCGCGCGGCGAAGCGCTGCTGGTCAGCATTGTCGAGCGCGGCATCGCGCGCGGCGAATTCCGCGAGGTCGACACCACCAATGCCAAGCTCGTGATCATCGCGCCGGTACTGATGCTGATGCTGTGGAAGCACTCCTTCACTGGCTGCCGTAACGAGCCGATTTCCCCGCAGGCCTATCTTGACTGCCTGCTCGATTTGCTGACGCGCGGGCTGGAAGCCGGCGGACACTGAAGCAGCCCACACCTCCCAGAAAAACAACGCTCACGGCGACCGCCCCTCCCCCACGCTATCCCATGAAGAAAAGCCCACGACGCCGTATCGCCCTTTTCGCCCTGGTTGCTGTCGCCGTGCTGGCCACTGCCGGCTGGCTGATGAAACCCAAAGCGCCGGTCAAGCCGGCGACGCCAGTCGCAGCCGCTGCCCCGCTCACGCTGGAATTCCTGCCGCAGGAAATCGTCAGCGCCAGCCCGGTGGAATTGCGTCAGGTGCTGCTGCTGTCAGGTTCACTGCGCGCGCTCGACCTCGCCACGGTGAAGGCGCGCGTGGCCGGCGAAGTGCGCGACGTCCTCGTACGCGAAGGTGAGCCGGTGCGTGCCGGACAAGTGGTGGCGAGGATGGACACGGCCGAATATGACGCCAGGCTCGCACAGGCGCGTGGCAACCTGAATTCGGCCCGGGCCCAGCTCGACATCGCCATCAAGGCACGCGACAACAATGCGGCGCTGGTCGAGAAGGGCTTCATTTCGAAGAATGCCTTCGATAATTCTGCCAGCCAGTATGCGGGCGCGAAGGCGAGCGTCGATGCGGCGCAGGGCGCGCTCGATGTCGCGCAGAAGCAATTGAACGACACCGTGCTGCGCGCCCCGATCACCGGGCTGGTCTCTGCCCGCAACGTGCAGCCGGGCGAAAAGGTATCGCCGGACTACAAGCTGATCGACATCGTCAACCTGCAGAAGATGGAACTGGAAGCCGCCGTGCCCGCCAGCGAGATCGCACGCGTCACCATCGGACAAAGCGTCGATTTGCATATCGAAGGTCTGCCGCGCGGCTTGACCGGCAGGGTTGTGCGTATCAATCCGGCCGCGCAGGCAGGCTCGCGTTCGATCCCGGTCTATGTGCAAGTGGCGAATCCGGACAACCAGCTGCGCGCCGGCATGTTCGCCGAGGGCAAGCTGATCCTCAGCAGCAAGCCCGGCGTGCTGGCGCTGCCGCAAAGCGCGGTGCGCCGCGATGGCAATGGCGCCTATGTGTTCACGATCGACAACGGCAAAGTCGCGCGCAAGCCCGTGACCCTGGGCAGCGAAGGCCTGAGCGGTGACGACCCGCGCATCGAAGTTTTGTCCGGCATCGATTTCGGCGCACAGGTGATCCGTGCCGACATGGGCAACCTCGCCCCGGGCACGCCCGTGCGCTTGGCCGGCGCGCCGGGTGTCGCCACGCGGGAAGCCCCGGCAAGCGTACCTGCCGCCAAATAAGACAACCGGAAAAAACGACGCCATGTGGTTCACTCGCATCAGTATCGGCAATCCCGTCCTCGCGACGATGATGATGCTGGCCTTCGTCGTGCTCGGCCTGTTCTCGTATCAGCGGCTGCGTGTCGACCAGTTCCCGGACGTGACCTTCCCGATCGTCGTGGTCCAGACCGAGTACCCGGGCGCGTCGCCTGAGACGGTCGAGAACGACATCACGCGCAAGGTCGAGGAGGCGGTCAACACCATCAACGGCATCAATGCGCTGACCTCGCGGTCTTATGAAGGCCAGTCGGTGGTCATCATCGAATTCGTGCTGACCGTCGACCCGGCACAAGCCGCGCAAGACGTGCGCGAAAAAGTCGCGCTGGTGAAGACCCTCTTTCGCAAGGAAGTGAAAGAGCCGCGCGTCACCCGCTTCGATCCGGCTGACCGGCCGATCTTTTCGGTGGCCGTCACCAACGACGCCGGCAAAGCGCAATACACCGCGCGCGAGCTGACCACGATCGCCGACGAACTGGTCAAGAAACGCTTCGAGAACGTGCGCGGCGTCGGCTCGGCCACGCTGGTGGGCGGCGTCAAGCGCGAAGTGCAGGTCTACGTGAAACCGGCCGCGATGGAAGCGCTGGGCGTATCGGTGGACCAGGTGATGAATGCCGTGCGCAACGCAAACCAGGAGTTGCCCGCCGGCGCCGTGCGCACGCAGGCCAATGAGCAAGTGGTGCAGGTACAGGGCCGCGTGCGCCGCCCCGAGGACTTTGCGCGCCTCGTGGTCGCACGCCGCAATGGCCAGTCCATTTTGCTCGGACAAGTCGCTGATGTAGTCGACAGCCAGCAGG
>JBDKLN010000176.1:0-29606 GCA_039806045.1 Pseudomonadota bacterium | reverse complement strand
GGTGGCCGGGAATGCGATCAGCCGAAGTGGCAGACGTAGTCCAGCAGTTCGAGGGTCTCGATGTCGAAGTGCGAATCGCCCGGGACGCTGAAGCTCTGGCCGGCTTCGTAAGTCTTCCACTCGGTCTCGCCTTTGACGCGCACGCGGCACTTGCCGCCGTTGATTTCCATGATTTCCGGCGCGCCCGTGTTGAACACCAGCGACGACGGGAAAATCACGCCGACGGATTTCTTGGTGCCATCGGCGAGCAGCACGGTGTGCGACACGCATTTGCCATCGAAGAAGACGTTGGCTTTCTTGATGACGGAAACGTTATCGAATTGGGTGGTCATGTTCCTATCCTTTGCTCTCGGTTCGGCGTCAACCCGGCGCAGGCCGGGATCCGGTGTCGGTGATGATTCTCTAAAAGTCACTGGGCCCCGGCTTACGCCGGGGCGACGGGCTGATTTGTGTTGGCTTACTGGCCGCGCTTGAGGCGCGCGTTGGCTGCGATGCGCATGCGCAGCGCGTTGAGTTTGATGAAGCCGCCGGCGTCCGCCTGGTTGTAGGCGCCGCCGTCTTCATCGAAGGTGGCGATGGTCTGGTCGAACAGCGAGTCGGTCTTCGAGTCGCGCGACACGACGATCACATTGCCCTTGTATAGCTTCACGCGCACCCAGCCGTTGACACTCTGCTGGGTGTGGTCGATCAGGGTCTGCAGCGCGACGCGCTCCGGCGCCCACCAGTAGCCGTTGTAAATCAGCGAAGCATAGCGCGGCATCAGGTCGTCCTTCAGGTGCGCGACTTCGCGGTCCAGCGTGATCGATTCGATCGCGCGGTGCGCGCGCAGCATGATGGTGCCGCCCGGGGTTTCATAGCAGCCGCGCGACTTCATGCCGACATAGCGGTTCTCGACCAGGTCGAGGCGGCCGATGCCATGCTTGCCGCCGATGCGGTTCAGCTCGGCCAGCACGGTCGCCGGCGACATGGCCTTGCCATTCAGCGCGACGATGTCCCCATTCTTGAATTCGATGTCGAGGTACTCGGCCGCGTCCGGAGCCGCTTCCGGGCTGACCGTCCAGCGCCACATCGACTCTTCAGCCTCGGCGCTCGGGTTCTCGAGGTGGCGGCCTTCGTAGCTGATGTGCAGCAGGTTCGCATCCATCGAGTACGGCGCGCCGCCGTTCTTGTGCTTCATGTCGATGTCGATGCCGGCGTCTTCCGCATACTTCAACAGCTTCTCGCGCGACAGCAGGTCCCACTCGCGCCACGGGGCGATGATCTTCACGCCCGGCATCAGCGCGTAGGCGCCGAGCTCGAAACGCACCTGGTCATTGCCCTTGCCGGTGGCGCCGTGCGAAATGGCATCGGCACCGGTCTCGCGCGCGATCTCGATCAGGCGCTTGGCGATCAGCGGGCGCGCGATCGACGTGCCCAGCAGGTACTCGCCCTCATAGACGGTATTGGCACGGAACATCGGGAACACGAAGTCGCGCACGAATTCTTCGCGCACGTCGTCGATGAAGATGTTTTCCGGCTTGATGCCGAACTTGATCGCCTTGGTCCGCGCCGGCTCCAGTTCTTCGCCCTGGCCGAGGTCGGCGGTGAAGGTGACGATCTCGCAGTGGTAATGGTCTTGCAGCCACTTCAGGATGACGGAGGTGTCGAGGCCGCCCGAGTAGGCGAGCACGACTTTCTTGATGTCGCTCATGTGCTTATCTTCCTTGATTCGAGAAACAATATTCTTTGTAGGGGACGTTCAGACCTTGCCGAGCACGAGGTACTCGAGCAGCGCCTTCTGCACGTGCAGGCGGTTTTCCGCTTCGTCCCACACCACCGATTGGGGGCCGTCGATCACGTCGGCCGACACTTCCTCGCCGCGATGCGCGGGCAGGCAGTGCATGAACAGCGCATCCTTGTTGGCGCGCTTCATCTTCTCGGCGTCGACGATCCAGCCCTCGAAGGCCTTCAGTCGCGCCGCGTTTTCCTGCTCGTAGCCCATGCTGGTCCAGACGTCGGTGGTCACCAGGTCGGCGCCTTCACAGGCATCGGCCGGGTTCCTGAACACCGTGTAGCGCTGGTTGCCCGGGCTGACGAGCGCCGGGTTGATGTCGTAGCCGGCTGGTGTCGACACGTTCACGCGGAAGCCGAAGACCTCGGCTGCCTGCAGCCACGAGTAAAGCATGTTGTTCGCATCGCCGACCCAGGCCACCGTCTTGCCCGCGATCGAGCCGCGGTGCTCGATGTAGGTGAAGACATCGGCAAACACCTGGCAGGGGTGATGTTCATTGGTCAGGCCATTGATCACCGGCACGCGCGAGTTCGCAGCGAAGCGCTCGATGATTTCCTGCCCGAAGGTGCGGATCATGATGATGTCGCACATGCGGGACATCACTTGCGCGGCGTCTTCGACGGGCTCGCCACGGCCGAGCTGGCTGTCGCGGGTGTTCAGGTAGATCGCCGCGCCGCCGAGCTGGTGCATGCCGGCCTCGAAGGACAGGCGGGTGCGCGTCGAATTTTTTTCGAACACCATCACGAGCGTGCGGTCCTGCAGCGGATGGTAGGGCTCGTAATTCTTGAACTTGCGCTTGATGACCTTGGTGCGTTCGATCAGGTAGTCGTACTCGTCGAGCGACAGGTCGGCAAACTGCAGATAGTGTTTGATTGCCATAAATGAAATCGGCGGCGAGCCTGCGGCTGCCGCCGAAATTTTTTAACCCTTTGGATTATAAGGGGTTTGGCACCCCGTGGGCAGGATTTGCCCTGCGCTCAGTACAGCTTTTGTGATGATTCATGCAACAACTGCAAGTACAGCGCATGGCGCGGCCCGGCAATTCTGCCGGCGGCCACGCTTTCCCTCACCGCGCAGCCCGGTTCGGCCACATGGCGGCAGTTGTAGAAGCGGCACTGGCCCAGCGCATCGCCGAATTCCGGGAAAGCCCGCTCCAGCATGCCTTCGCTCAGGTGGTAGAGGCCAAATTCCTGGAAACCCGGCGAATCGATGATGGTGGTTTCGCCATCCAGCGCGTACAGTCGGGTGAAGGTGGTGGTGTGCTTGCCGCTGTCGAGCCGCTTCGAGATTTCGCGTACCGCCAGTTCGGCTTCCGGCACCAGCAGGTTCACCAGCGAAGACTTGCCCATGCCTGACTGGCCGATCAGGATCGTCGCTTGTCCGGCCAGCAGGGGCCTGAGCGTCGCCAGCGTTTGTTCGGGCTGGCCCCTGGCGCTGACTTCATGCACCGGGTAACCGATGTCGGCATAGGCTTGCATGCGGCGGCGGGCGACCTCCAGACCTTCAGCGAGGTCAATCTTGTTCAGCAGCAGGTGCGCCTGGATGCCGGCGGCATTGGCGGCGACCAGTGCGCGCGACACCAGGTCGTCCGTGAAGCCGGGCTCGGTGGCGACGACGATGAAGAGTTGCGTGACGTTCGCCGCCAGCAGCTTGGATTTGTACTGGTCGGAGCGATAGAGCAGCGACGCGCGCGGCAGGATCTCCTCGATCACGCCCTGATCGTCGGAAGTAATTTTGAAACGCACACGGTCACCGGTGGCGACATCGCTTTTCTTGCCGCGCGTGACGCACTGGTACAGCTTGCCTTCAGCCTGCGCCAGATAATGGCGGCCGTGGGCGGCAACGATCAGACCCTGCAGTTCTGCCATGGATCAGCTGAACTGCTGCTCGAAGACCTGGTCGATCTTCGCGGCGCAGATGAAGTCATTGGCAGACAGCCCGCCCTTGCCGCCATTGACGGAATGCGTGTCGTATTTGACTGCGCAGCGGTTGTAGCCGACCACCAGTTCCGGGTGGTGGTCTTCGCGATGGATCACCTCGGCCACCGCATTCACGAAAGCGATGGTCTGGTGGTAGTCCCTGAAGCGGAAGTTGCGTACCAGCTTGCCATCGTCGACGGCCCAGCCCCGCAGCGCAGCCAGTGCGTCACGCAACTCGGCCGCCGTCGCCGCGTCGGTACGGTGGCTGCAGGATTGCGACAGCAAGTCCGCGCGCGTCGTCATCTCAGGTGCCCAGCAGCTTTTGCACGCGCACGCTGGCCGGCGGGTGCGAGTCGTAGAAGGCCGAGTGCAGCGGGTCCGGGGTCAGCGTCGATGCGTTGTCTTCGTATAGCTTGACCAGTGCCGAGATCAAGTCTTGCGCATTGCTGTGCTTCGCGGCGAAGGCATCGGCCTCGAACTCGTTGCTGCGCGACAGGATCGACAGCAGCGGCGCGAACAGGAAGGTGAATACCGGCAGCGCGAACATGAACAGGATCAGCGCCATCGCATCGTTGGCGCCGTCCATCAGCGGCGTCACGCCCAGCCCGGTGTAAAACCAGACCTGGTTTTTCAGCCAGCCCAGCAGCGCGAGGAAGCCCAGCGACAGCACGAACATCAGCCCGATGCGCTTGACCACGTGGTTGAGCTTGAAGTGGCCCAGCTCGTGCGCGAGCACGGCCTCGATCTCGTTGGGCTGCAGGCGCGACAGCAGGGTGTCGAAGAAGACGATGCGCTTGGCCGCGCCGAAGCCGGAGAAATACGCATTGCCATGCGCGCTGCGGCGCGAGCCATCCATCACGAACAGGCCTTTGCTGGCGAAGCCGACGCGCCGCATCAGCCCTTCGATGCGCGCTCGCAGCGATTCGTCTTCCAGCGGCGAAAACTTGTTGAACAGCGGCGCGATCAGGTTTTGGTAGAAGGCCAGCATGAAGAACTGGAAGCCGCACCAGATCAGCCATGCATACAGCCACCACAGCGAGCCCGCCTTTTCCATCAGCGTCAGCGTGACCCACAGCAAGGGCAGGCCGATGGCGGCGCCGACCAGCGAATGCTTGATCAGGTCCGAGAAGAACAGCCCGGGCGTCATCTTGTTGAAGCCGAATTTCTCTTCGAGGCTGAACTGCTTGTAATAGTCGATCGGCAGCTCGATCACGCTCGAGATCACGGTCACCGCCGCCACCAGCGCCAGCTGGTAACTCATGCCGCGACCGGCAAGGGTGACCAGCTGTTCCGACAGCCATTGCAGGCCGCCCAGCAGCGTGAAGCCGAGCACGGCGATTGTGTTCAGCGTCAGCAGCACGATTTTCAGCTTAGCCTTCGCGATCGTGTAGTCGGCGGCCTTCTGGTGCGCGGGCAGCGGAATCTTTTGGGCGAACTGCGCCGGCACCGAGTCGCGATGGGATGCGACATGCCGGATATGGCGTGACGACAGCCACAGCTTGACGGCCAGTGTGGCGAGCAGGAAGGCTGCGAAAAGCAGGGAGAAGCTTTGAGTATCCATCGTATGCGTGTGAGAAAATGCGGACTTCGCGCGCCGTTCAGGCTGGCGCCACAGTGGAAAAGGATTATGTCACAAGCAAACGAAGCCCATTCGGCACCGGCCACGCGCCCCAACGAGTTCAATCTTGTCTGGATAGACATGGAAATGACCGGCCTTGACCCTGATAACGACAAGGTCATCGAAGTGGCCGCCATCGTCACCGATGCCGAACTCAATGTGCTGGCCGAGGGTCCGGTCTTCGTGATCCATCAGACTGATGCGGTACTGGACGGCATGGATGCGTGGAACAAGGGTACCCATGGCCGCTCCGGCCTGATCGACCGCGTGAAGGCCTCGACCGTCACCGAAGAAGAAGCGTCGCTGCAGATGATCGAATTCCTGAAGCAGTATGTGCCGGCCGGGAAATCCCCGATGTGCGGCAATTCAATCTGCCAGGACCGCCGCTTCATGGCGCGCCACATGCCGCAGCTGGAAGCCTTCTTCCACTACCGTAACCTCGACGTGTCGACGCTGAAGGAGTTGTGCCGCCGCTGGAAGCCGGAACTGATCGCCGGCTTCAAGAAGCACCAGTTGCATACCGCGCTGGCCGACATCCGTGAATCGGTGGAAGAACTGAAGTACTACCGCGAGCACTTCATTCGCGCCTGACCGACACCGCAACGACGCTGGATCCCGGCGCATGCCGGGATCCAGCGTCTTGCACCCAATAAGCGGCGTCAGCGCGTCGACTTCCAGAAGCGCTGTATCTGCGGCACCGAGGCCTCGACCTCGATCGCCAGCTTGTGGCACTTGGCCGGATCATCGACCAGCGCCACGTCCTTGTCATCGATCTCTTCCGCGCCCAGCAGTTCGATCGCTCGCAACAGCGTGGCCTGCGGCGAATCGAACAAGGTCGCCCACGCCTGCGGCCTCAGGTTGACGCCTTCCAGGAAACCCCAGCACCAGGCCTCGCCATCGAGCACGCTCTTGCCCTTGTAAGGGTATTCGCTGAACAGCGGCTCGAAATCCTTGGGCGCGACTTCAAAGGTGACGACGATCTCTTCCAGCATGCGCGTCACCAGCGAGCGCACGCGCTCGGCCTGTTGTGCATTCTTGAACTGTGGCGCATCTTCATCGTCCGGACCCCAGACGCGCGGCAGCCATTCATCCACGGGCACCTTCTCAGGACCGATGGCGATCGCCGTCAGGTAGCCGTGCAGCGCATCCATCGCCATCGTCTCGTCGCCGCATTGCTCGGACATCAGGAATCGGTCGAGCTCGTCGAATTCCTTCTCGCTCAGCAAGGGTTCGTGCGCCATAGATATCGGGCTCCGGTTCAGTAAAGCCGCAGTGTACCGCGCCAGGCTCTACAATCGCGCCGATGAATGCTTCTCCCTTGCACTCTTTCGCCGGGCTTGAGCCCGGCACCGTGCTCGACGCGCTGGACGCGATCGGCCTGCACGGCGACGGCCGCCTGCTGGCCCTGAACAGCTACGAGAACCGGGTCTACCAGGTCGGCATGGAAGACGGGCCGCCGCTGGTGGTCAAGTTCTACCGGCCGCAGCGCTGGGGCGATGCCGCCATCCTTGAAGAACACGCTTTCGTGCGCGAACTGAAAGAGGCCGAGGTGCCGGTCGTGCCCGCGCAGGAGATTGCCGGCCACACCTTGCACCAGCATGAGGGCTACCGCTTTGCCGTGTTCCCGCGCCAGGGCGGGCGCACGCCCGAACTCGATGCGCCGGGCACGCGCGAATGGATAGGGCGGCTGATGGGGCGCATCCATGCGATCGGCGCCACGCGCCCGTTCGTGCAGCGTCCCGCGATCGACGCCGACAGCTTCGGCGAGATGCCGCGGCTGTGGCTGATCTCGCACGAATTCGTGCCCGCCGAGCTGCGGGTCAGCTGGGAGAGCGTCAGCGCACTCGCGCTCGATGGCGTGCGCCGCTGCTACGACCGTGCCGGCGATGTGCGCCTGCTGCGCCTGCACGGCGACTGCCATCCGGGCAATCTGTTGTGGACCGATGACGGCCCGCACTTCGTTGATTTCGACGACAGCCGCAGCGGCCCGGCGATCCAGGACTTGTGGATGCTGCTGTCCGGCGAGCGCGACGACATGCAGCGCCAGCTGGCCGACCTGCTGGCCGGCTATGAAGATTTCTGCGACTTCGACCCGCGTGAGCTCTACCTGCTGGAAGCGCTGCGCACCTTGCGGCTGCTGCACTACTCGGCCTGGCTGGCCATGCGCTGGGATGACCCGGCCTTCCCGCAGGCCTTCCCGTGGTTCGGCACCGTTCGCTACTGGCAAGACCGCATCCTCGAGTTACGCGAGCAGGTCGCGCTGATGGATGAGCCGCCGCTGTGGCCGGTTTGACCTGCCATCCCGGTTGACTCGAGGTCCCCGCAGCCTCTGTGGCCTGTTTGACCGAAGTCAATTTTTTTTCGGGGGGCGTTTGCTAGAGTCGGCCACATCTTTTCCAAGGAGAGCGGCGATGTTCAAGAAGATCCTGGTACCGACCGACGGCTCGGCGCTGTCGGACAAGACCGTGCAGGCGGCGCTGGACTTTGCCGCGGCCACCGGCGCCTCGGTGGTCGGTCTGTCGGTGGCGCAGCTGTATCCGTTCATGCTGATGCCCGAGGCCGGCGCAATGGTGGACCTGTCGACCTACGAGGAAATTCAGGACAAGAGCGCGCAGCAGGCGATGGACAAGTTTCGCCAGATGGCCGGCGACAGCAAAGTGGCTTGCGAGGCACTGGCCACGCGCGGCATCCACCCCTACGAAGAAATCGTCAAGGCCGCCACCGAGCGCGGCTGCGACCTGATCTGGATGGCATCGCACGGCCGCAAGGGCCTCGACAAGCTGCTGCTGGGCAGCGAGACCCAGCGCGTGCTGTCGCACGCATCGATACCGGTGCTGGTCTATCGCTGAATGTCGCGATGATGGCGTTCAATGCGCCATCAGCACCGGCACCGTCATCGACGCCAGCACCGTGCGCGTGACGCCGCCCAGCACCACTTCGCGGAAGCGTGCATGGCCATAGGCGCCCATCACCAGCAATTCGGCGCCGAGGTCGGCTGCCGCTGACAGCAGCGCATTGCCGGTGTCGATGGCGATGCGGTGCGCATGCACATTCGCCTTCACGCCGTGGCGCGCGAGGAAGAGCGCCAGGTCTGCACCCGGCTGTTCGCCGTGCGCTTGACTGTCATGCTCGGGATTGAACACCAGGATGTCGACCGCCTCTGCGGCGGCCAGCAGCGGCAGTGCGCCGGAGATGGCGCGACTGGCCGCCATGCCGCCATCCCAGGCGATCACGGCCTTGCGGAACTTGCCGCTGAAGTTGCCGGCATAAGGCACTGCCAGCACCGGGCGTCCGCTGTGAAGGATCACATGCTCGGGGAAATTCGACATCAGGCCCGGCACCGAATCCGACGGGTCGAACTGGCCGATCACGGTCAGGTCGGCATAGCGAGCCTGCAGTGCGATACCACCGGCTGCGTCGTCATCGACCACGCGCGCCTCGACCTCGTCCGCCCCCGCGCCTCGGGCGACCGACTCGAATTTGTCCAGTCCGTCGCGCGCATAGCGGCGCAGGTGCTCGAGGTGGTGCGTGAAGGTCGGATCGTTCGGGTTGAAAGCGCCACTGTCGAACACATAGCGAGAGATTCCGGTCATCGCAGCGCCGACCAGATGGGCGGACTGCTCGCGCGCGATCTCGGCTGCGACGTTCATGCGCACCGGCGCCTGGCGGGACTGGTCGACATGGACCAGCACGGTCTTGTAGCTCATGAACTTCCTTTCTGCGGGAACCTTCGTGCTGCCAGCGTGGACGCCAGCAGCGTGTTATGCGTATTGTTGCGCAGGTTAACAGATCGCCTGCCGTTCACTACAGCGCCAAGCGTAAAGCCTGTGGCCCGCGTCCGTCCATCGACAGTGGCACAGGCTGCCGACGATGTTTCTGTAGAATTTGACCCAGGTCAAGCGCCTCCGTCCGCCATCGCGACGGACAGGCGCGCCGCTTTCCATCGCCGCAGCTGCCATGAGCATACGTAACCTGGATTACCTGTTCTCGCCCAAGTCGGTCGTGTTGATCGGGGCCAGTGACCGTCCCCACAGTGTCGGGGCGACCGTGCTTGCGAACCTGATCGCGAGCCGCCGCGGCGACACCCGTCCGCACAGCGTGATGGCGATCAACCCGCACCATACGGAACTGCTGGGCGTGCCGGTCTATCCCGACGTGGCCAGTTTGCCGGTGGTGCCGGATCTCGCGGTGATCGCGACTCCGCCCGCGACCGTGCCCGGCCTGATCGCGCAACTGGTGCAAAAGGGCACGCGCGCCGGCATCGTGCTGACTGCCGGGCTCGATGGCGACCATGGCGACGGCCGTTCGCACCGCGCGGCGATGCTGGAGGCGGCCAAGGCCGCGGTGTTCCGCATCCTTGGCCCGAACTGTGTCGGACTGATTGCGCCCCATGCACACCTGAACGCCAGCTTTGCGCATACCTCGGCGCTGCCGGGCAAGATCGCCTTCGTGTCCCAGTCTGGCGCGCTGGTGACGGCCGTGCTCGACTGGGCGCGCTCGCGCGGCATCGGCTTCTCGCATTTCATTTCGCTCGGCGATGCGACCGACGTCGACTTCGGCGACACGCTCGACTACCTGGCGACGGATGCCAATACCAGCGCGATCCTGCTGTATATCGAAGACGTGCGCAGTGCGCGCAAGTTCATGTCGGCCGCACGCGCCGCCGGACGCAACAAGCCGGTGCTGGTCTTGAAGGCTGGCCGCGTGCCGGAAGGTGCCAAGGCCGCTGCCTCGCACACGGGCGCGCTGGCCGGTATGGATGCGGTCTATGACGCCGCGATCCGCCGTGCCGGCATGCTGCGCGTGCTCACCACCGATGCGTTGTTCGATGCCGTTGAAACGCTGTCCCGGGTGCAGCCCATGGTCAGCGAGGAACTCATCATCCTGACCAATGGCGGCGGCCCCGGCGTGATGGCGACCGATGCATTGATGCTGTCGGGCGGACGGCTGGCAACGCTGGCACCCGATACGCTGTCTGCGCTCAATCGCGTGCTGCCTGCCAACTGGTCGCACGGCAATCCGATCGACATCATCGGCGATGCGCCCGTCGAACGTTACCTGCAAGCGCTGCAGATCTTGCTCGAGAAGCAGCCCGACAATCCCATCCTGTTCATCCACTCGCCGACGGCCATCGTGCCCAGCGCCGACATTGCGCGCGCGATTGCGCCGATGATGCAGCAGTCGCACCATCACATCGTCAGCTGCTGGCTCGGCAGCGCGGCGGTGGCAAACGCGCGCCAGATTTTCTCCGATGCCGGCCTCGCGCATTTCGGCACGCCGGAAGAAGCGGTGCAGGCTTTCATGCAGGCCGTCGAATACCGCCGCAACCAGCAATTGCTGGTGCAGGTGCCCGCCGCCGGCACCCAGCATGACCCGATCGATCTGAAGGCCGCGCGCGCCGTGATCGACAAGGCACTGGCCGAAGGGCGCTACACGCTGTCCGAGCCCGAGGCCAAGGCGCTGCTCGATGCCTGCCACATCCCCATCGTCGACACGCGCACCGCCGCCACGCCGCAGCAGGCGCGGGCCATGGCGGACCAGATGGGTTATCCGGTGGCGGTCAAGATCCTGTCGCCCGACGTCACGCACAAGACCGAGGTCGGCGGCGTTGCGCTCGACCTCGCTGACGGTGACGCCGTCGAGGCAGCCGCTGCAGCGATGCAGCAGCGGCTGCTGCAGCTGCGTCCCGGCGCTCGCCAGCAGGGCTTCACGGTGCAGGCGATGGCGCGCCGTCCCGATGCGCATGAACTGATCGTCGGCATCACCAGCGACCACATCTTCGGTCCGGTGATCCTGTTCGGGCAGGGCGGCATCGCGGTCGAAGTGCTGCACGACCATGCGATCGCGCTGCCGCCGCTCAACCAGGTGCTGGCGCGCGACACGATCAACCGCACGCGCGTGTCCGCGCTGCTGAAGGGCTATCGCAACCGCCCCGCGGCCGATATCAACGAAGTGTGCCGCGTGATGATCCAGGTCGCGCACCTCGCGGCCGAACTGCCGGAAGTCGCCGAGCTCGACATCAATCCGCTGCTGGCCGATGCGGACGGCGTGATCGCGCTCGATGCGCGCGTGATGCTCAGGCCGCAGGCGCTGCGCCACCGGCATGACCGGCTCGCGATCCGCCCCTATCCGCAGGAGCTCGAAGAACGTTTGCCGTGGATGCAGGAAGCGTTGCTGCTGCGCCCGATCCGCCCCGAAGACAGTGAAGAGCATGTGAGATTCGTGCAGGCGCTGGACCCGGTCGACGTGCGCATGCGCTTCTTCATTCACATGCGCGAATTGCAGCCATCGCAACTGGCGCGCCTGACGCAAATCGATTACGACCGCGAGATGGCCTTCATCGCAGTGCGCAGCCGGGCTGATGGCAGTGACGAGACGCTGGGCGTGGTGCGCGGCGTGGCCGATCCCGACAACCACCATGCCGAGTTCGCTATCTGCATCCGCTCCGATCTCAAGGGCATGGGCCTCGGCCACATCCTGATGTCAAAGCTGATTACTTACTTCCGCCAGCGCGGCACGGGCTGGATCGTTGGCGAGGCCTTGGCCGGGAACCATGCGATCCAGGACCTCACGCGTGAACTCGGTTTTGACGTGCGCAGCAATGTCGGCGACGGCACGGTCGAGATGAAACTCGATCTGTCGACGGTGACCGGCTGATGCATGTCATTCGCGGCCGACGTAGGCGGTCACGATTCATTGTCGCTTCGCTCACAAAACGGTTCGTGCGCGTTTCGCCATCCTCGCGGCGACTGGTCATTTTGACTTGAGTCAAGGATTTTGCCCTGCTGCATCCGTAGACTCCGAATCGCCTGAAAAGCCCGGAACGTGCGCCTTCGCATGGCATTCATGGCGAGGAGCGAGTCCCGAAATGGTTTCAACAGTTGCAATTCACCCCGTACAGCACGTCGAATTCGACGGCGGACTGATCCGTCGCCTGTCGCAGTCCGGCCCGCGCTACACGTCCTACCCGACGGCAGACCGCTTCTCCGACAAGTTCGGTTACAAGGATTACCTGCAGGCCGTCAATCACGCGCAATCGCGCGGCGGGCGCCACCCGCTGTCGCTGTATGTGCATATCCCGTTCTGCGACACCGTGTGCTACTACTGCGGCTGCAACAAGATCGTCACCAAGAACCGTGAAAAGGCCGCGACCTACCTTGGTTACCTGAAGCGCGAGATCGCGATGCAGGGCAAGCTGTTCGCCGGCGCCAACCAGGTCGAGCAGTTGCATTTCGGCGGCGGCACGCCGACCTACCTGTCGGATGCGCAGATGGATGACCTGATGCAGGTCATTCGCCGCTGGTTCCTGCTGGCCGACGATGAGAAGGGCGAATACTCGATCGAAGTCGATCCGCGCAGCGTGACTGCCGAGCGCATCCACAGCTTGCGCAAACAAGGCTTCAATCGCATCAGCCTCGGCGTGCAGGACTTCGATGACGACGTGCAGAAGGCCGTCAACCGCATACAGCCGGAGGCGGCGACCCTGGGCGTGATCCAGGCGGCGCGCGATGCCGGCTTCCGCTCGGTCAGCATCGACCTTATCTACGGCCTGCCGAAACAGACGGTGATGTCGATCAACCAGACGCTCGACAAGGTGATCGCAGCCAACCCGGACCGCATCGCCGTCTATCACTACGCGCACTTGCCACACCTGTTCAAGCCGCAGCGGCGCATCAACGAAGACGCGCTGCCCGGCTCGGATGCCAAGCTCGACATGCTGGCGCTGTGCATACGCCGCCTGAACGACGCCGGCTATGTGTACATCGGCATGGATCATTTCGCGAAGCCGGATGACGAACTGGCCATCGCGCAGCGCCAGGGCCGCTTGCACCGCAATTTCCAGGGTTACTCGACGCATGCGGAAGCTGACCTGGTCGCCGTCGGCGTGTCGGCCATCAGCTCGGTGGGCATGTGCTACAGCCAGAACGCCAAGACCCTCGACGAGTATTACGACCATCTCGACAGCGGCGAGCTGCCGGTGGTGCGTGGCTGCATGCTGTCGCTGGATGACGTGCTGAGGCGCTTCATCATCCAGATGTTGATGTGCAATTTCGAACTGTCGCTGCGTTCGCTCGAACAGGCTTATCCGATCACCTTCAAGGCCTATTTCACGCGCGAGCTGGAAGAACTGAAAGAGCTGGCCGAGCTTGGCCTCGTGGCCCTCGATGACGACTGGATCACAGTAACCCTGAAAGGCCGGCTGCTGATCCGCAATGTCTGCATGGTCTTTGACCGCCACCTGCATGAGGCCCGGCAGTTACAATCGCAAACAGGCGTTCCCCAGCAACGCTATTCCCGCACCGTCTGAGACGGTGCGGCCCGCATTGGTATTGCCAGACCTGTATTGCTCGACCTCCAAGCATTGGATTCCATCGCTCTCCTGCCGGTCTTCCTGATCGGCCTGCTGGGCGGCGTGCACTGCGTGGGCATGTGCGGCGGCATCGTCAGCGCATTCTCGATCGCGACGCCGGCCCGTCGTCCATTCCCGGTCGCCGTCACCGCCGCCACGGCCAGCTTTCTTGCTTCCGCCGCTGACAGCGGCACGCGCGTGCTCGCCTTCAACGCTGGCCGCATCGGCAGCTATGCGGTCGCCGGCGCGCTGGCCGGATTGCTCGGCAGCGTGCCCGCGCTGATCAATCTCGCCAGCGTGCAGACGGCCGCCTACTGGCTGGCCAATCTGATGCTGGTCGCGTTGGGCCTGAGCCTGATGAATGCGTGGCACGGGCTATCGCGCGTTGAACAGCTCGGCCAGCTCCTGTGGCGTCGCGTCCAGCCGCTGATGCGACGGCTGCTGCCAGTGCAGCGTCCGTGGCAGGCACTGGCGCTGGGTGGCCTGTGGGGCTGGGTGCCCTGCGGCATGGTGTACAGCGTGCTGATGACCGCGCTGCTCACCGGCTCGGCGGCGCGTGGCGCACTGGTGATGCTGGCCTTCGGCCTCGGTACCTTGCCCTTGTTGTTCTCGATCGGCATCGCCGGCACGGCCATGCAAGCCTTCCTGCAGCGCCCGCGCGTGCGACTTGCGGCCGGTGTGCTGGTGCTGGCCTTTGGTGCGCTGGGGCTGGTGCGGGTCGGTGCCGGCCTGTCCTACGGCTGGCTCGACAGCGTGTGCATCACGCCGGGACATGTGCGATGAACCAGCCTGCTGACCTTATTGAGGCGAGTGCGCCTGCCGCCATGACCGACACGCCCTGTTTCCATTGCGGCTTGCCGGTGCCTGCGGGCAGCCACTGGTCGGTCGTCGTCGATCGCCTGCCGCGCGCGATGTGCTGCCCCGGCTGCGAGGCGGTCGCACAATCCATCGTCGACAACGGCCTGGAGGATTTTTACCGCGATCGTCAGCAACTGCCCGACGGCGCGGCCGATGGCGCGCAGCTGGTGCCCGATGCGCTGAAGCTGTATGACACGCCCGAGCTCGCATCCCAATTCACCGCGGCCGATGGCGGCGCCGAGGCGCTGCTGTCGATCGAAGGCATACGCTGCGCGGCCTGCGTGTGGCTGATCGAAAAGCGACTGTCCCAAGTGCCGGGCCTGCAGTCAGCCAGCCTGAACGTCGCCACCGAAAAATTGCAGGTGCGTTGGGATGCCGCGCGGTGCAAGCCGAGCGACATCCTGCATGCGGTGCGCGAAGTCGGTTACGTCGCCTATCCTTACGACCCCATCCAGCATGGCGAGCTGCTGCGCAAGAATGCGCGCGCCTTGTTCAAGCGCCTGTTCGTCGCCGGCCTGTCGATGATGCAGGTGATGATGTACGCGATCCCGGTCTACATGGCCGAGGCCGGCAGCATCGAGCCTGACATGGAGGCGCTGATGCGCTGGGCCAGTCTGGTGCTGACGGCGCCGGCCGTGTTCTATTCGGCATGGCCGTTCTACCGCGGCGCCTGGTCCGACCTGAAGGCGCGCGCGCCGGGCATGGACGTGCCGGTGGCGCTGGGCATTGCGGCCGCCTTCATCGGCAGCGTGCACGCGACCGTGACGGGGCGGGGCGATGTGTATTTCGATTCCGTCACGATGTTCATCTTCCTGCTGCTCGGCAGTCGCTACCTGGAGCTGGTGGCGCGTCGCCGTGCGGCCGGTTCGCTGGAGACCCTGCAGCATGCGTTGCCCGATGCGGCATGGCTGGTGCCGGGCTGGCCGGCCGTGCGCGAATTGCAGCAGGTGGCCGCGGCGCAATTGTGTGCCGGCGATGTCATCCTCGCCAAGCCTGGCGAAACCATCCCGGCCGACAGCGTGCTGATCGACGGCGCGACGGCGGTGGAT
The DNA here is from genome assembly GCA_039806045.1 of Pseudomonadota bacterium. Classification (GTDB taxonomy): domain Bacteria; phylum Pseudomonadota; class Gammaproteobacteria; order Burkholderiales; family Burkholderiaceae_D; genus Pernthalerella. The sequence goes on along the minus strand of JBDKLN010000176.1, from coordinate 14,041 downwards.
TTGTCGCTGCTGACCGGCGAGAGCAAGCCGCAGGCTCGGCACATCGGCGAGGCCGTGGCCGGTGGCGCCGTGAATGTCAGCCAGCCGGTGTTCCTGCGCGTCGAGAAGGTCGCCCGCGACAGCACGCTGGCGGCGCTCGTGCGACTGGTCGAGCGCGCCGGGCAGGGCAAGCCGAAAATTGCACAATGGGCCGATCGCGTCGCTGCCTGGTTCGTCGCCGGCCTGCTGTTGCTGGCCGTGGCCGTGTTCGCATTCTGGCGTTGGGATGACCCGACGCGCGCGTGGCCAATTGCGATTGCGGTGCTGGTGGTGTCCTGCCCGTGCGCCTTGTCGCTGGCGACGCCGTCGGCACTGGCCGCCGCGACTGAGCGCCTGCTGCGCCAGCGCGTGCTGGTGATACAGCCGCATGTGCTTGAGACCCTGCACCGCGCCACCCATGTGGTGTTCGACAAGACTGGCACGCTGACCGAGGGCAAGCCCTCATTGCAACGCACGGTGCGACTGGGCAGCGTTGACGAGGGGTCGGCGTTGCGCATTGCCGCCGCACTCGAGGCCGGCAGCGCGCACCCGATAGCGCAGGCTTTCACCGTTGCGCTGGCGGCGTCTGCCGCGAACTCGCCAGCGGCCTCTCATGCTGCGTGGGACGCTCGCGTGATGCCGCAGATTTCGGCGACCGAAGCGTTCGCAGGTCGCGGGCTGGAAGCCGATATCGACGGACGCCGCTGGCGGCTGGGCAGTGCGGAATTCGTCGCAGAGCTGGCTGGCGCTTCCGCGCCGCCATCGGCGGCCGCCGGCGTGACCGAAGTCTTCCTCGGCGCCGAAGGCGAATGGATGGCGCGCTTCGAACTGGCCGATGCGATCAAGCCCGATGCGCGGGCCGCGATTGCGTGGTTCCGCGAGCGTGCTTGCAAGACCGTGCTGCTGTCCGGCGATGCGCCGGCCATTGCCGGCGACGTCGGGCGCAGCCTGCAGATGGATGAATCGCACGGCGGCATGCTGCCGGCGCAGAAAATGGCATTCGTGCAGCGGCTGCAACGGCAAGGCGCAGTGGTGGCGATGGTCGGCGACGGCATCAATGACGCCGCCGTGCTGAAGGCCGCCGACGTGTCGTTCGCGATGGGCTCGGGCGCGGCGCTCGCGCAGTCGCATGCGGATGCCGTGCTGCTCAATGCCAGCCTGTCATCGCTGCTGGATGCGGCGCGTGCAGCGACCGACTGCATGCGCGTGATCCGGCAGAACCTGGGCTGGGCCACGGTCTACAATCTGGTCGCGATACCGGCCGCAGCATTCGGGCTGGTGACGCCGTGGATGGCCGGGGTCGGCATGTCGGCCAGCTCGGCGCTGGTGGTGATTAATGCACTGCGGCTGCAACGCGTGCGGGGCAAGCGAGCCTGACAAAGGTCGCTGCCTGTTCAAGAATTTTTCGGGACGGCCATGGAATCCCTGTACCTGTTGATACCGCTGTCGGTGATCGTGGTCTTCGTCGCGCTGTGGATCTTCTTCCGCGCGATGGACAGTGGCCAGTTCGACGACCTTGAAGGGCCGGCGATGCGCATCCTGCAGGATGACGACCGGCCGCACGTCCGGGCTGATGCGCCCGGAGCCGACGCGGCCGGGGCCAGCGCGCAAGCGGCCCGGACGGCAGACCGTCCGGACCAGGCCGGCTGACGGCGGCCGCCCGCGCGAGCGCCGCATAGCCCATCGGTGCGTCGCCTGAATACCAGATATACGCAATTCGCCCACCCAGGCGGCTGCCGGCCATTTTTGACTCATATCAAGGAAATTTGCCCCCCCGAAACGTACTCTGCGGCATCTTCGTCGTAAACCTTGGGGAGTTTCTGTGGACACAGCACTGAACTACAACTACCGGGTGGTCAAGCAATTCGCGATCATGACCGTGGTGTGGGGCGTGGTGGGCATGCTGGTTGGCGTCTTCATCGCCGCCCAGCTGGCCTGGCCGGCGCTTAATTTCGATATTCCCTGGCTGACCTACAGCCGACTGCGCCCGCTGCACACGAACGCCGTCATTTTCGCGTTCGGTGGTTCCGCCCTGTTTGCGACCTCCTATTACGTGGTGCAGCGCACCTGCCAGGCGCGCCTGTTCTCGGATGCTCTGGCATCGTTCACCTTCTGGGGCTGGCAGCTGGTGATCCTCGCCGCCGCGATCTCGCTGCCGCTGGGTTACACCTCCGGCAAGGAGTACGCCGAACTCGAATGGCCGATCGACATTCTGATCGCGCTGGTCTGGGTCTCGTATGCGGTGGTGTTCTTTGGCACGCTGATCAAGCGCAAGACCTCGCACATCTACGTGGCGAACTGGTTCTACGGCGCGTTCATCCTGACGGTCGCCATCCTGCACATCGTCAACTCGGCCGCGATGCCGGCCTCGCTGGGCAAGTCCTACTCGGCCTATACCGGCGTGCAGGATGCGATGATCCAGTGGTGGTACGGCCATAACGCGGTCGGCTTCTTCCTGACTGCCGGCTTCCTCGGCATGATGTACTACTTCATCCCGAAGCAGGCCGAACGTCCGGTCTATTCGTATCGCCTGTCCATCGTCCACTTCTGGGCGCTGATCTTCACCTACATGTGGGCGGGCCCGCACCACCTGCATTACACGGCGCTGCCGGACTGGGCGCAGTCGCTGGGCATGGTGTTCTCGCTGATCCTGCTGGCGCCAAGCTGGGGCGGCATGATCAACGGCATGATGACCCTGTCGGGCGCATGGCACAAACTGCGCAATGATCCGATCCTCAAGTTCCTGATCGTGTCGCTGTCGTTCTACGGCATGTCGACCTTCGAGGGCCCGATGATGTCGATCAAGACCGTCAACGCGCTGTCACATTACACCGACTGGACCGTCGGCCACGTGCATTCGGGCGCGCTGGGCTGGGTCGGCCTGGTATCGATGGGCTCGATCTACTACCTGCTGCCGCGCCTGTCGGGCAAGCAGGAAATGTGGAGCGTGCGACTGATCGAGGTGCACTTCTGGGTCGCCACCATCGGCATCGTGCTGTACATCGCCTCGATGTGGATCGCCGGCGTGATGCAGGGCCTGATGTGGCGCGCAGTGAACGCCGATGGCACCCTGACCTATACCTTCGTCGAGAGCGTCAAGGCCACCTATCCGTACTACGTGATCCGCTTCCTCGGTGGCGCGCTGTACCTGGGCGGCATGTTGATCATGTTCTACAACATGATGAAGACCATCGCCGATGGCAAGCCGGTCGATGCACGCATCCCGACCGCTACCGGCGCGCACGCCTGATCGAGGAGATTTGAATGAAACTTGCTCACGAATCCATTGAGAAGAAGCCCTGGCTGCTGGCGATCCTGGTGATCCTGGTGGTCAGCATCGGCGGCCTGGTCGAGATCGTCCCGTTGTTCTTCCAGAAGTCGACCACCGAGCCGGTGGCGGGCCTGACGCCGTACAGCCCGCTGCGCCTCGCCGGCCGCGACATCTACGTCCGCGAAGGCTGCTACAACTGCCACTCGCAGATGATCCGTCCGTTCCGTGCCGAGACCGAGCGCTACGGCCACTACTCGGTCGCCGGCGAATTCGTCTATGACCGTCCGTTCCAGTGGGGTTCCAAGCGTACCGGCCCGGACCTGGCCCGCGTCGGCGGCCGCTACAGCGACGACTGGCAGCGCGCGCACCTGAACAACCCGCGTGACCTGGTGCCCGAGTCGAACATGCCCGGCTATCCGTGGCTGGCGAAGACGGCGCTGAATCCGCAGGACATCGTGCCCAAGCTGAAGGCCCTGAAGCGTCTCGGCGATCCGTACACCGACGAGCAAATCGCCGCTGCGCCGAAGGAACTCGAAGGCAAGAACGAGCAGGACGCGCTGGTCGCCTACCTGCAAGGCCTGGGCGTGCAGATCAAGGCGCGGAGGTAAGCATGGACATCATTTCCCTCGTGTCGGATGCGCGCAGCGTGGTCACCGCGCTGTGCATGCTGACCTTCCTTGGCATCATCGCCTGGGCCTACAGCGCACGCCGCAAGAATGACTTCGAAGAGGCGGCCATGCTGCCCTTCGCGGACGACGAAATGAACACTCAATCGCAGGAGCCGCGACATGGCTGATTTCATCAACGGGTTCTGGGGCCCTTACATCACCGTCATCACGATCGTCTCCATCATCGGTTGCGGCCTGCTGCTGTGGTCGCAATCCACGGTGAAGATCCCGCTGTCGAAAGACGGCAAGGCCGAGACTACCGGCCACAGCTGGGACGAGGGCCTGGAAGAACTGAACAACCCGATGCCGCGCTGGTGGATGTGGATGTTCTATCTCACCATCGTGTTCGGTTTTGCTTATCTCGCGCTGTACCCGGGCCTCGGCACTTACGCCGGCAAGCTGGGCTGGAAATCGTCGGGCGAGTACGAGAGTGAACTGAAGGCCGCTGATGCCGAATACGGCCCGCTGTTCGAGAAATTCAAGGGCACCGACCTGAAGGCGCTGGCTGCCGACACGAAGGCCCGGGCCATCGGCGAGCGCCTGTTCCTGACCTACTGCTCGCAGTGCCACGGCTCGGATGCGCGCGGCAACAAGGGCTACCCGAACCTGACCGACGCCGACTGGCTGCATGGCGGTGACCCTGAGGTCATCAAGGCCACGATCCTGAACGGCCGCCACGGCCAGATGCCTTCGATGGCTGCCGCCGTTGGTGGCGAGAAGGACATCGAGAACGTCGCCCACTACGTGCAGTCGCTGTCGGGCGCCGCCAGCGACCCGATCAAGGCCGCGTTCGGCAAGGAGAAATTCGGCGCCTGCGCCGCCTGTCACGGCGCGGATGGCAAGGGCAACCAGGCTGTCGGCGCGCCGAACCTGACCGACAAGGTCTGGCTCTACGGCGGCAGCACCGCGACCATCATGGAAACGATCCGCAAGGGCCGCGACAACGTGATGCCGGCGTTCGGGGAATTCCTCGGCGAAGACAAGGTTCATGTGCTGAGTGCCTACGTCTGGGGACTGTCGAACAATTCGACGCTGGACGCCGCGAAGTAATATAACGACGCATCCCAAGCTTCCGGGGGCGGCCGACCGGCCGCCCCCGGAACGCACCGAAGCACAGCTGGAAATGCCCATGGATAGCTCCACTCCGCAGGTCTCCGTCATCAAGATGTATGCAGCGCGGGAGGAAATCTATCCGCGCGAAATCCAGGGGCGCTATGCCAGCCTGCGCTGGTTGTTCGTCTGGCTGACGCAAGCGCTCTTCTACGGCCTGCCCTGGCTGAACTGGAACGGCCGCCAGGCCGTGCTGTTCGATCTCGGCGCCCGCAAGTTCTATATCTTCGGCATCGTGCTGTGGCCGCAGGACTTCATCTACCTGGCCGCGCTACTGATCATCTCCGCTTATTCGCTGTTCCTGTTCACGGCCATCTTCGGGCGGGTCTGGTGCGGCTTCACTTGTCCGCAGACGGTCTATACCGAGATCTTCATGTGGATAGAGCGCAAGATCGAAGGCAACCGCAGCGCGCGCATGCGCCTTGATCGCCAGCCTCTGTCGCTCGACAAGGTCCTGCGCAAGAGCGCCAAGCACCTCGCCTGGGGCGCAGTCGCCTTGTGGACCGGCTTTACCTTCGTCGGGTATTTCACGCCCATCCACGTGCTGGGCGACGAAATCGCCGTTCTGGCGCTGGGACCGTGGGAATTGTTCTGGGTGCTGTTCTACGGTTTTGCCACCTACGGCAACGCCGGCTGGATGCGCGAGCAGGTCTGCAAGTACATGTGCCCGTATGCGCGCTTCCAGAGCTCGATGTTCGACAAGGACAGCTTGATCATCACCTATGACAAGGAACGCGGCGAGCCGCGCGGCGCACGCAGCAAGGCCGATGCGGAAGGTGCCAAGGCGTTGGGCGATTGCATTGACTGCTCGATGTGCGTGCAGGTTTGCCCGACCGGCATTGACATCCGCAATGGCTTGCAATACGAGTGCATCGGTTGTGCCGCCTGCGTCGACGCCTGCAACAGCGTGATGGACAAGATCGGTGCGCCGCGTGGTCTGGTCCGTTACTGGACCGATCACGCCGCGTTGAACCGCTGGTCGTCGGCCGAGATCCTGCGCCACGCGTTCCGTCCGCGCGTGCTGATCTACAGCGTGGTCCTGCTGCTGATCGTGTCGGTGTTCTTCGGCACGCTGGTATCGCGCACGCCGCTGAAGATGGACGTGATCCGCGACCGCGGTTCGATGGGGCGCGAAATCGAGAACGGCATGATCGAGAACGTGTACCGTTTGCAGATCATGAATACCGACGAGGCCTCGCATCGCTACAAGATCGCCGTCTCCGGCATCGACACCATCAAGCTGCAAGGCAAGGACGAAGTCGAACTGGGCGCGACCGAGTCGCGCGGGGTGCCGGTCAACGTGCGCATCGACGAAGGCCACGGCAACAAGGGTTCGAACAAGATCTGGTTCACGATCACGTCGCTGGATGACCAGGGCGTGGAAGTGAAAGAAAAAGCGGTGTTCTTCATTCCACGCTGACCCAACATGCATACGCTGACCATGGACAAATTATCCACCCAACCCTGGTACCGGCATCGCTGGCCCTGGCTGCTGATGCTGGGCCCGGTGGTGGTGCTGGTGGCCGGCTTCATCACGATGTGGATCTCGTTCTCCGGCGCCGATGCGCTGGTCGTCGACGACTACTACAAGCAGGGCAAGGCCATCAATCAGGACCTGCGGCGCGACCGCGTCGCCGCCGAGCTCAGGCTGGCCGCCTCCTTGCGCTATGATGCGGCGTCCGGCCATCTGCTGGGGCAGGTGACGGGCCTGCGCGAATCCGTGCCGCTGACCGTGCTGCTGGTGCACCCGACCGTGCCGCAGAAGGACATCCGGCTCAGCGCGGTGCCGGATGCCAAAGGCGAATTCGTGTTGCCGCTGGCGATGCTCGAGCGTGCCAACTGGCAGGTGCAGCTCGAGGATGGCCAGCGCCAGTGGCGCCTGCACGGCCTGTGGCCGTGGCCGCAAAACAAGAATGTGGACATCCAGCCGCAGCGCCAGGATGCCGTGGGGAGATAACGCATGTTGAAGTTGGCAATGGCAGTCCTGTGGCCTTCATTCCTGTCGGCGATCATGGCCGAGGGCCTGTTCTTCTCGACCTTCGACCCGATCGACCTGATGCTGGCCGGCGGCCACGCCGAGCTGCCGCCCATTGCCGCCTATACGATGGGATTTTTCTTCTTCTGGGCCTTTGCCGCGATCGCCAGCATGCTGAGCCTTTACCTGTTCAAGGCCGACGAAGCGCCGCGGCAGCCGCCGTTCTGAACGCCGGTTCGCCAATGAAAAAAAACGGCCCGCGATGCGGGCCGTTTGCTTTGCGCATGTCGAGCGCGGCGGCTCGCTGTTGCGTTTGACTGCGCGTGATTAATTGCAGGATTCCGTGCCGGCCGCGATCGCTCGCAGGCGTTCCGGTTCCAGCAGCTCAATCTCGCGATTGGCCACGCGCAGCAAACCTTCTTTCTTCAGCTTCGACAGCAGCCGGCTGATGCTCTCGATCGTCAGGCCGAGATAGTTGCCGATTTCTTCGCGCGACATGCGCAGCTGGAACGTGGTCGATGAATAGCCGCGTGCCGCATAGCGTGAAGACAGATTGATCAGGAAGGCGGCAAAGCGCTGCTCGGCGCGCATATTGCCGAGCAAGAGCATCACGCTTTGTTCGCGCGTGATTTCCTGGCTCATCATCCGGTGGAAGTGGTGCAGCAGCGTCGGGATGGTGCCGAACAATTCTTCGAGCCGCGCAAACGGGATCTCGCAGACTTCGCTGTCTTCCAGCGCCATCGCATCGCAATGATGGCGGTCGGCGCTGATCGCATCCATGCCCAGCAATTCGCCTGCCATCTGGAAGCCCGTGATCTGCTGCTCGCCATTGGCGCTGACCTGATAGGTCTTGAAGTGCCCGAGTCGTATTGCGTACAGCGTGGTGAACGGGTCGTCCATCCGGTACAGCAGCGTATCCTTCGGCACCTTGCGGCGGCGGCCGATGATCTGGTCCAGCTTGTGCATGTCCAGCTCGCCCAGTCCCATCGGCAGGCATAGCTGGTGCATGCTGCAAGCCGAGCAACTGGCACGCAGGGCTTGCATGTTCAGGTTGGCGGCGGGGGTCAGGGGCTGGGCTTGGGTCATTGTTAAGGCTGAGTGAAAGTGTCCGCCAATTTACCGCATTCAGCGCTGCGATGCCACTAACGTTAGTTAATTTGTATCATTCAACAAGCTCATACGGCAGGCCGACATAGTTCTCGGCAATATTGGCCTGCCCGGCCTCGGAGCCGGTGAAATAGGCCAGCTCGGCTTCCTGTATGCGCTGGTTGAACGGGTCGTCGGAGAACTTGTGCAGGATGGAGGTCATCCACCACGAGAAGCGCTCGGCCTTCCAGATGCGGCGCAGGCACAGCGCCGAATATTTCGCGACCAGGTCGGTGCGGCCTTCCTTGTAGCGCTTCCTCATCACGTGATACAGCGTATAGACGTCGCTGGCGGCCAGGTTCAGACCCTTGGCGCCGGTCGGCGGCACGATGTGAGCGGCATCGCCGACCAGGAACATGCGTCCGAACTGCATGGGTTCGGCGACGAAGCTGCGCAAGGGCGCGATGCTTTTCTCGATCGACGGCCCGGTCGCCAGCGTATTGGCGGTATCGGCCGGCAGGCGCTTGCGCAACTCGTCCCAGAAGCGCTGGTCCGACCAATCCTCGACCTTGTCTTCCAGTGGGCATTGCACGTAATAGCGCGACAGCATCGCCGAACGCATGCTGCACAACGCGAAGCCGCGCTCATGGTTGGCGTAGATCAGCTCGTGCGACACCGGCGGCGTGCGCGACAGCACGCCCAGCCAGCCGAACGGGTATACGCGCTCGAACAGCTTGATGCGGTCCGCCGGCACGGATTTGCGCGATACGCCATGGAAGCCGTCACAGCCGGCGATGTAGTCGCACTCGAGCTTGTGCTGCTGGCCGTCTTTTGTGAAAGTGACATACGGATGTTCGGTGTCGAAGTCGTGCACCCCGACATCGTGCGCCTCATAGATCGTGTTCGCGCCCGATGCCTGCCGCGCGTTCATCAGGTCACGCGTTACTTCGGTCTGGCCGTAGACCATCACGGTCTTGCCACCCGAATATTTTTTCAGGTCGATGCGCTCGACGCGGCCTGAGAACGACAGCGCGAATCCTTCATGCACCATGCCCTCGCGATCCATGCGCTCGCCCACCCGCGCTTCGCGCAGCAAGTCGACGGTACCTTGTTCCAACACGCCGGCGCGGATGCGCGACAGCACGTAGTCCGGGGATTTCGCCTCGATGATGACGTTGTCGATGCCCTGCAGGTCGAGCAAGCGGCCGAGCAGCAGGCCGGACGGACCGGCGCCGATGATTGCGACTTGGGTTTTCATGGTGTCTCCGGATCGGGCATTTCGCCCTTGTAATTTTCAAGCCATCATCATCGGGCCTTGTCACAGCACGTGGAATGGACGATTCCGACAGAAAATTGTACATTTCGCGGAATGTCTGACTTGTCTGCCCCATGAGTGCCCGGCATTCCCAACGCCGGGCCGCTGCCGCCCCGGCCCCGGTTCCCGTGTACCAGCTGTACGGGGAGGGGCAGCCGTGGCTGACGCCGGACCTCGTGCATGTGGAGTCGATCGCGGCGCGCAGCCGCCTGCACCAGTGGGAAATCCGGCCACACCGGCATCACGGCTTGTTCCAGCTGCTATGGCTGCAGCAAGGCAGCGCCGAGGTGCGGCTTGATGACAGCACGGCCCGGTTGGCCTCCGGCAGCGTGCTGCTGTTGCCGCAGCATTGCGTGCATGGCTTTCATTTTTCGCACCATGCCCAAGGCGTCGTGGTGACCCTGGCCTACGCTTTCTTAGCGCGCCTGCATGGCGGCCTGGGCGAACGCCTGGCGGCGATGGCATCGCCGCAAGTGCTGGCACTGTCCGGCGGCGGACATCCGGCCGAGGTCGAGGTACTGCTGCCGGCCTTGCTGCGCGAATACGGCGGGCAGGGCGAGCACCGTCACCTGCTGCTGGAATCCTTGCTGGTCAGCGTACTGTCCTGGCTGTGCCGCGAGCCGGCAGCGCACGATGTTTCAGCCTCGAATGACCGCGGGCGGGGCTACCTGTCCGCGTTTTCAGCGGCCATCGAGCGCGACCATGCGCGGCACCTGCCGCTGGAACACTATGCGGGACAACTGGGTATCAGTACCGCGCATCTGAACGCGGTGTGCCGTGAGCTGGCCGGATGTTCGGCTCTGGCGTTGGTGCACGCACGGCTGATGCTCGAGGCCAGGCGTAACCTCGTCTACACGTCGATGAGCGTGCGCGACATCGGTGAAGCGCTGGGATTTGCCGATCCGGCCTATTTCACGCGCTTCTTCAAACGTGGCAGCGGCCTGTCGCCGCGCCGGTTCCGTGAACGGGCGCAGCAGGCAGGACAGGTGGGGTAAGCAGGGGCCGCCTGACGCGCATCAGGCGGCGGGCAGGGGACTCAGGGCAGCAGAACCGACAGTTCGGACGCCGCCGTGAGCAAGTTGGGCAGGACGGTTTGTTCGAGTTGCGCGCGTGACACGCGGGTCGCTTGCGCACCGATATTCAATGCCGCCATCGTCGCGCCGGACGCACCCCGCACCGGCACGGCGATCGAGCGCAGCCCGATCTCGAGTTCTTCTTCCACGATCGCAAAGCCGCGCTGCCGGGTCTCGGCAATGATTTCGCGTAGCCGCGCCTCGTTCACCACGGTACGATCGGTATAGGCCACCAGCTTCACTTTGGCCAGATACTGGTCCAGCGCCGGCTCCGACAGGCCGGCCAGCAGCACGCGGCCGAGCGATGTGCAATAGGCAGGCAGGCGGCTGCCCGCGTTGAGCGCCACCGACAATACGCGCGAGGTCTGCGAGCGCGAGATATACAGCACCTCATTGTCTTCAAGCACGGCCAGCGAGCAGGATTCGTTCAGCGTTCGCGACAACTGGTTCAGGCAAGGCTGTGCCGATACCGTCAGCGGCGTCGACGACAGGTAGGAGTAACCCAGGGTCAGGATCTTCGGCTTCAGGAAGAAGTTGTTGGCTTCCGAGTCGGCGTAGCCGAGCTGTTTCAGCGTGTACAGGCAGCGACGCACGGCGGCGCGCGGGATGCCGGTCTTGTGGCTGATTTGCGCGATCGTCATCGCACGGCGCTGGTCGCTGAACGCTTTGACCACGGCGAGGCCGCGCGCCAGCGAGGTCATGAAGCTGGGGTCAGTCAGTGCATCGATTTCTTCGGCAATTGTCAGCGGTCGCGGTGGTGGCGCGGCAGCAGCGGCCGGGGATGGCGCGCGCTGCGCATCCTTGATGGGTTCAGGCATCGGGGTGGAGACGTTCTGCATGGTCGTTTCGCTCGCGGAAAGTGTGTGTCGTTCGAACTACGGATAGGCGCGCATGGCTCCGGAGATGGCGGGCGGTTGCGCTGTGCCGAGCCGTTACCGTAACGGAACCCCATATTTTTTTGATAATCCCTGCGCTTACTCTTTGTGTATCCCTTTTGCTTGGGTGGCAATGGCCGGGGTTTTGCGACTTGCTGACAACACTCACGTTGCTTTGGCCGACCAGCGGTGTTCGGGCATCGCACACAAATTGCACAACCCCGCTTGTTCCTAGGTTTTGCGGAGGATAAACTCGACGCCTGTTCTATTAACAGTTATTTGTTCGTTTATCGAACAATTTGCGAGCACTTTACAATAAATATTCAGCGGGCAGGCAAGGGCAGCGAACACGCCGTTCGATGCGCCAGCGCCAATCCGCGCATTCCCGGAGGTACTCCTTGGTCAACAAGATCGTTCCCGACCTCGCGCAGGCCGTGGCCGGCATTCATGACGGCGCGACCGTGATGATTGGCGGCTTTGGCAATGCCGGCATGCCCAAAGCGCTGATTGATGCGTTGATTGAACAGGGCGCACGCGACCTCACCATCGTCAATAACAATGCCGGCAACGGCGACACCGGCCTCGCTGCATTGCTCGCGGCCGGTCGCGTGAAAAAAATCATCTGCTCGTTTCCGCGCCAGGCAGACTCGCATGTGTTCGATGGCCTTTACCGCGCCGGAAAAATCGAGCTCGAGCTGACCCCGCAGGGCAACCTTGCCGAGCGCATCCGCGCCGCCGGTGCCGGCATTGGCGGCTTTTTTACGCCCACCGGCTTCGGCACCAAGCTCGCCGAGGGCAAGGAGACCCGCGTAATCAATGGCCGCAACTACGTTTTCGAGCTGCCCATCCACGCCGATTTCGCGCTGATCAAGGCCCTGAAGGGCGACCGCTGGGGCAATCTCGTCTACCGCAAGGCAGCGCGCAACTTCGGCCCGATCATGGCCAGCGCCGCTAAGTGCACGATCGCCGAAGTGAACGAGGTTGTTGAGCTCGGCGGGCTTGATCCCGAGGTCATCGTCACGCCGGGCATCTTCGTCCAGCGCATCGTGCAAACCGGAGGTGTGCAATGAAGCGTTTTACCCGTGACGAGATCGCGCAGCGCGTCGCGCGCGACATTCCCGAGGGCGCCTACGTGAACCTCGGCATCGGCTTGCCGACCATGGTCGCCAACCATCTCGACAAATCGAAGGAAATATTCCTGCACAGCGAGAATGGCATTCTGGGCATGGGGCCGGCGCCGGCACCGGGGCATGAGGATGAAGACCTGATCAACGCCGGCAAGCAGCCGGTCACCTTGCTGACCGGCGGCGCCTATTTCCATCATGCGGACTCGTTCGCGATGATGCGCGGTGGTCACCTGGACATTTGCGTGCTCGGCGCCTTCCAGGTGTCGGCCAGCGGCGACCTTGCGAACTGGCACACCGGTGCGCCGGATGCGATTCCCGCCGTCGGTGGTGCGATGGACCTCGCCATCGGTGCGAAAAAGGTGTTCGTGATGATGGAGCTGCAGACCAAGTCCGGCGAAAGCAAGATCGTCGGGCAATGCAGCTACCCGCTGACCGGCGTGGCCTGCGTGTCGCGCATCTATACCGACCTCGCGGTGTTGGATGTCACGCCCGAAGGCTTGCGCGTGATCGACATGGCCGAGGGTGTCAGCCTGGAATCACTGCAGCAGATCACGGGCCTGCCTTTGCTGGCTGGCCGAGACGAATAACCCTCCAAGGAATACAGGAAGCTACCGATGAAAGACGCCTACATTGTTGACGCCATCCGCACCCCGATCGGCCGCTTCGGCGGCGCGCTGAAGGACGTGCGCGCCGATGACCTCGGTGCCGTTCCCTTGCGCGCGCTGCAGGAACGCAATCCGACCGTCGACTGGAAAGCCGTCGATGAAGTGATCTATGGCTGTGCGAACCAGGCCGGCGAAGACAATCGCAACGTCGCGCGCATGTCCTCCCTGCTGGCCGGTCTGCCGATCGACGTCCCAGGATCGACCATCAACCGCCTGTGCGGCTCGGGCATGGATGCGCTCGGCACGGCTGCACGCGCGATCAAGTCGGGAGAAGCCTCGCTGATGATTGCCGGCGGCGTCGAATCGATGACGCGTGCTCCTTTCGTGATGGGCAAGGCTGACAGCGCGTTTTCGCGCAATGCGCAAATCTTCGACACGACCATCGGCTGGCGCTTCATCAACCCGCAGATGAAGGCCCTGTATGGCGTCGATGCGATGCCCGAGACCGCCGAAAACGTTGCCACCGATTACCAGATCAATCGCGCCGACCAGGATGCGTTCGCCGTCAACAGCCAGAACAAGGCCGCCGCTGCGCAGGCCAAGGGCATCCTTGCGGATGAGATCGTCCCGGTCATCATTCCGCAAAAGAAAGGCGAGCCGGTCACGGTGCTGCATGACGAGCATCCGCGGGCAACGTCGATAGAAGCGCTGGGCAAGCTGAAGGGCGTGGTGCGTCCGGACGGCACCGTCACTGCGGGCAATGCATCCGGCGTCAATGACGGCGCCTGCGCGTTGTTGCTGGCCGACGGCGACACAGCCGCAAGATACGGCCTCGTGCCGAAGGCGCGCGTGATTGGCATGGCAACCGGCGGCGTGGCGCCGCGCGTGATGGGCATCGGTCCGGTGCCAGCCGTGCAG
>JBDKLN010000175.1:0-9298 GCA_039806045.1 Pseudomonadota bacterium | reverse complement strand
CCGATCTCGATGCGCTTGGCCTGGCCCAGGTCGTTCAGCGTGACCTTTTCCAGCGTCAGACCGACTTCCTCGGCGATCACCTGACCGCCGGTCAGGATCGCAATGTCTTCCAGCATCGCCTTGCGACGGTCGCCGAAGCCCGGTGCCTTAACGGCGCAGGTCTTCAGGATGCCGCGGATGTTGTTGACGACCAGGGTCGCCAGCGCTTCGCCTTCGATGTCTTCAGCGATGATCAGCAGCGGACGGCCAGCCTTGGCGACTTGCTCGAGCACCGGCAGCAGGTCACGGATGTTCGAGATCTTTTTGTCGTACAGCAGGATGAACGGGTTGTCGAGCAGGGCGACCTGCTTTTCCGGGTTGTTGATGAAGTACGGCGACAGGTAACCGCGGTCGAACTGCATGCCCTCGACGATGTCGAGTTCGTCGTTCAACGACTTGCCGTCTTCAACGGTGATCACGCCTTCCTTGCCGACTTTTTCCATTGCCTCGGCGATGCGCTCGCCGATCGAGGTGTCCGAGTTGGCCGAGATCGAGCCGACCTGGGCGATCTCTTTCGAGGTCGTGCAGGGCTTGGCGTTCTTCTTCAGCTCTTCGACGGTGGCGGCGACGGCCTTGTCGATGCCACGCTTGAGGTCCATCGGGTTCATGCCGGCGGCCACGTACTTCATGCCTTCGCGCACGATGGCTTGCGCCAGCACGGTGGCGGTGGTGGTGCCGTCACCGGCGTTGTCGGAGGTCTTGGAAGCGACTTCCTTGACCATCTGCGCGCCCATGTTCATCAGCTTGTCTTTGAGCTCGATCTCCTTGGCGACCGAGACGCCATCCTTGGTGACGGTCGGTGCGCCGAACGAGCGTTCGAGCACGACGTTGCGGCCTTTCGGGCCCAGGGTGACTTTGACTGCATTGGCGAGGATGTTGACGCCCTCGACCATCTTGGCGCGCGCGCTATCGCCGAACACTACGTCTTTTGCTGCCATGTTGGATGCTCCTTTGGATATTGGTGAATTCGGGTATTTCAACAGCGCTGTATCCCGGCGTGCGCCGGGATGACGGCGCTGCTAGCCGCGCGCTTCGCGCGCGGGCATCGCCATCACTTCGCGACGACCGCCATCACGTCGTCTTCACGCATGACCAGCAACTCTTCGCCGTCGACCTTCACGGTCTGGCCCGAGTACTTGCCGAAGATGACGGTGTCGCCAACCTTGACGTCCAGCGGACGGGTCTTGCCGTCGTCCAGGATCTTGCCGTTGCCCACGGCCAGCACTTCACCCTGTTCCGGCTTCTCGGTCGCTGCGTCGGGCAGCACGATGCCCGAGGCGGTCTTGGTTTCTTTTTCCAGGCGCTTGACGACGATACGGTCGTGCAAAGGACGAAGCTTCATGAAAACTCCTTATAAAACAGTGGTTTGTCTAATTAGATCGGCCATGTCGCCGGATTTATCCGGCGCCACGGCCGTGGCTTGAAACCGTTGTCGGCGGCGCTGTTAGCACTCTCCACCAACGAGTGCCAGAAGTATAGGGACGGCCTTCCCCTTTTTCAAGCGGCAGGCCGGTAATTCCTTGCGTTGATCGTTGTAAATCCCCGATTTGTTTTCTCTTTGATAATTTATCTGGGGGCTAATCATGGTGTTGCGGTCGGGCGGTCATCTGGGGCCAGTAACAGCTATCATCCGACCATGGGCGATATCGACACCGTCATCATCCCTCGAACGCGCGACCTGGGCGGCGGCTTCGAGGTTCGACGCGCTTTGCCGGCCGTCGAGCGGCGCATGGTCGGCCCTTTCGTATTCCTCGATCAGATGGGTCCTGCCGAGCTGAAGCCCGGCATTGGGCTCGACGTGCGGCCGCATCCGCATATCGGGCTGGCCACCGTCACCTGGCTGCTGCAGGGCGAGATCCTGCACCGCGACAGCCTGGGCAGTGTGCAGCCCATCCGCTCCGGCGAGGTCAACTGGATGACGGCCGGGCGCGGCATCGTGCATTCCGAGCGCAGCGACGGCATACAGCGCGAGCTCGCTTCGTCGTTGTATGGCCTGCAGTGCTGGGTCGCTTTGCCCAAAATATACGAAGAGTGCGAACCGGATTTCACGCACCTGAAAGCCGCCGACCTGCCGCGGCTGGAAGGCGAGGGCGTGCGCGCCGTGCTGGTCGCGGGCAGCTATCTGGGCCTGCAGTCCGCGCTGCCGACACGCTCACCGTTGTTTTACATGGAAGTCCGGATGGCGCCGGGGGCGCGCATGGCGATGCCGGCGGAATACGACGAGCAGGCGCTGTACATCGTCAGCGGGTCGCTTGACCTTGGCGCCGACGGCATGCACGGCGCAGGGCAGCTGCTGGTCACGCGCCTCGGCGCGGCGCTGGACCTGAAGGCCGGACTGGACGGTGCGACCGTGATGCTGCTCGGCGGCGAACCGATGGACGGACCGCGGCTGCTGGCGTGGAATTTCGTCTCAAGCAACGCCGATCGCATCGAGCAGGCCAAGCGCGACTGGATCGCGCAGCGCTTCGCACCCGTGCCGCAGGAAACGGAATTCATCCCCTTGCCGGATAACATGCGCCCGGCAGACTATCCCTGACCCTTGCCGCTTTCTGTGTTCCCCCTTTACGCCGATCTCCTTTGTTCCCGAACGTCCTGACGAACTTGCTCGCGCAACTGCTGCGCCGGAGCGCGCTGCTGCTGCTGGCCCTGCTGGCTGCATGCGGCAGCCTGCCGCAGCCCGGCGCGCCCTTGCCGGCGCCGATGTTGCAAGCGCTGCGGCCGGCAGGTATCGACGCCGACGCGGTAGCGCTGGTCGTGCAGCCCGTCGACAGCGCCACGCCTTCAATCGAGCACCAGTCACGCGTGCCGTTCCGGCCGGCATCGATCATGAAGCTGCTCACCAGCGACGCGGCGTTGTCGCTGCTGGGGCCCGACTATCACTGGACGACGCGCGTGCACATGATGGGCAATCTGCGCGGCGACGTGCTCGATGGCGACCTCATCATCGAAGGGGGCGGCGATCCGCGGCTTGCGCATGAAGATCTGATGCGCATGTTGCGTTCCCTGCGCCAGCTGGGGGTGCGCGAGATTCGCGGCGACCTCGTGCTGGATCGCAGCCTGTTCTTGCCTGTCATTGAAGATCCGGCGGCTTTCGACGGCCAGCCCGCGCGCGCCTACAACGCATTGCCCGACGCCTTGCTGCTGGATGCCGGGGCCCTCAGCGTAAGGCTGCAGCCGGATGGTCAGCGGGTACGGGTATTCAGCGAGCCGCCATTGGCCGGGTTCGAGATCAAGGCACCCGCATTGATCAATGCGGGCTGCGGCCGCCTGCGTGATCAGCTGCAGCCCGAGCTGTCGCCGCAAGGCTTGCGCTTCAACGGTGGCTACCCGCGCGACTGTGGCGAGCGCGAGCTCGCATTCCACGTGCACACGCTCGATCCGGTACAGTACTTCGGTGCCGTGTTTCGCGTGCTTTGGGCTGAGCTGGACGGCGCCCTGTCCGGTCAGGTGCGCGACGGACGCGTGCCCGCCGGCAGCCGCGAGCTGCTCGCCTGGCCGTCGCGGCCGCTGGCGCAGGTGCTGGTCGATATCAATAAACAGAGCAACAACGTGATGGCGCGCAACCTGATGCTGAGTCTGGTGGCTGAGCGCGGCGTCAAGCCCGCAACGGCGGCCGCGGCGTCGGAACGCGTGCTGGCCTGGATGGCGGCCGGTGGCATAGCCGCACAGGGCACGGTGATCGAGAATGGTTCGGGACTGTCACGCGCCGAGCGCTTGCCAGCAGCGACGCTGGCGGCAGTGCTGCAGCATGCATGGCAACAGCCGACGATGCCCGAACTGCTGGCTTCGCTGCCGGTGGCCGGCATTGACGGCACGATGGTGAAACGCAATGGTGATTCGCCGGTGCGCGGCCGCGCGCACATGAAGACCGGCAGCCTGGCCGGCGTGGCCAGCATCGCCGGTTACGTCAGCGCGAAATCAGGCCGGCGCGTGATCGTGGTCTGCATGATCAATCACGCGAATGCGAACGACGCGCGCGGCGCGTTCGACACTTTGCTCGACTGGGTTTACGCGAATTACTGACGGAAAGTTCGGGGAACGGGATTAATCGGGCGCTTGTTCCGAACCGACGTTGGCGGCGCGCGGCTTGAATAGCACCGTCGACATCGCGCCGAGGATCGCGATCATTGCGACATAGTCTTGCCACTGCGGCGTCTCGCCCAGTACCCAGGCGCCGGAGAAGGTGCCGATCACGGGGATGAACATCACCGACAGGCTGGATGCAATCGGCGGCAGCGTACGCGCCAGCTTGAACCAAACCACATGTGCAAAGCCGAAAATGATAGCGGCGTTGTAGACGATGGCGGCCCAGCTGACCGCATTCGGCCAGTGCCACTGGTCGCGCTCGACGAAATAGGCCAGCACAGACATGGCCAGCGTCGTGAAGGTCAGCATCCACAGGGTCAGCGAAATGGTCGGCATCTCGAGCTGGGTGCGCTTCATCAGCACGGTGCCAAAGCCCCAGCCGGCCGCGGCGATCAATGCCAGCACCATGCCTGCCGGCTGCCCCGAGATGTTGGTGAACTCGCTCGACAGCAGCAGGCCCGCGCCCAGCATGGCGAGCACGATGCCGAACAGGCCCTTGCGATCAAGCCGGTCGCCGAAGAACAGCAGCCCCGACAGCGCCGCCCACATCGGCATCGTGTAGCCGAGGATGGCCGCGCGGCCCGAGGACAGCAGCTTGACCCCAAGGATGATCATCGTATGCCAGACCAGCATGTTCGGAATGGCCAGCCGGATCACGGTGCCGACCTTGCCGGCCGGGATGCCGATCGGTTCGCGTTGCAGGCGCGCGGCCAGCCAGATGACGGCAATGCCGCCGACCATGCTCAGCACGCGGAAGGTCAGTGGCGGGAAGTCGCGCACGCCGAGCTTCATGATGGGCCAGTTCACGCCCCAGGACAGGATCAGCAGGGACAGCAGGACCAGGTCCCGGCGGTTCAGGTGGGTCATGGCAATTACGCGAGGCAGTGCGGGTGGCGTCAGGGTGAGGGCGGACGCGCATCACGGCGTCCGTGCAGGGCCGCAAGATACCACGGCAGGTACAATGGCGGGATTGTGTTTCAAGAACCGGAACTTGCGTGAACTTCATCGACCGACTGAACGCGGCCATCGCCCGCAATGATTCCCTGCTGTGCGTCGGACTCGACCCGGACATCGCGAAATTCCCGCAAGCGCTCCAGGGCCGTCCGGACAGCATCTTCGAATTCTGCAAGGCCATCATCGACGCTACGGCCGACATGGCCTGCGCGTTCAAGCCGCAGATTGCGTATTTCGCGGCGCTGGGTGCAGAAGACCAGCTGCAGGCGATTTGCAACTACCTGCGCGAACATTATTCGCACGTCCCGCTGGTGCTCGATGCCAAGCGCGGTGACATCGGCGCGACCGCCGAGCAGTACGCGCGCGAAGCCTACGAGCGTTACCGCGCCGATGCGGTGACCGTGAATCCCTACATGGGTTTTGATTCGGTCGAGCCTTATCTCGAATGGCAAGACCGCGGCGTGATCGTGTTGTGTCGCACGTCCAATCCGGGAGGCTCGGACCTGCAATTCCTGCAGGTCGACGGCAAGCCGCTCTACCAGCATGTCGCGCAACTGGTGTCGCAGAAATGGAACCGGAATGGCCAGTGTGGCCTGGTGGTCGGCGCGACCTTCCCGAAGGAAATCGCCGAGGTGCGTGCCATCGTCGGCGATATGCCGCTGCTGGTGCCGGGCATCGGTGCGCAGGGCGGCGACATTGAGGCCACCGTCCATGCCGGCCAGACCGCAAACGGCGGCGGCATGATGATCAACTCGTCGCGCGCGATCCTGTATGCGAAGCCGCAAGCCGGCGAAGATTTCTCTCAGGCCGCTGCACGCGTAGCCCGCGAAACCCGCGACGCAATCAATCGTTTCCGCAGCGCGCGCTGATCCGATCGCCCACGCGGGTTGGTACCGTGGTGATCAAGCGGCAGCCCTGCAGGCTGCCGCGTCATGCAGCCGCTTCAGAAACGTTCAATAAATTTCAGCAGGCACTTCAGCGCGTGCTCGGCCGTTTGCAGTCGAACCGCATGCCGGTCGCCACTGAAGACGCGCCTTTCGGTGCAGACCACATTGCCATGCGCCCAGCCGAAGCACACCGTGCCGACCGGCTTGCCGGGCACGGCGCCCGTCGGTCCGGCAATGCCGGTGGTCGCCAGCGCAATGTGCGCATCGGTATTGGCCAGCGCGCCGGCGGCCATGGCGCCGGCCACTTCTTCGCTGACGGCACCCAGCTGCGCAATCAGCGCGGCCGGCACGTCGAGCAGTTCAGTCTTGGATGAGTTCGAATAGGTGACGTAGCCGCAGTCAAACCATTCCGATGAGCCGGCGATGTCGGTGATGGCTTGCGAGATGCCGCCGCCGGTCACGGACTCGGCAGTCGCCAGCAGCCAGCGCTTTTTTTGCAGTGCACGACCGACTTCTTCCGCCAGTTCCTGCAAGGTATCTGCGACTGTCTCCATGTCTGCCTCCTGAAGAATCTCTTTTTGAGCGTTCAGGTTTTCACAGGTGGCGCCACAAAGCAAGTACCAGCAGCGTGAAAAATGCCGCGATGATGTCGTCGACCATCACCCCGAAACCCCCTTTGAAGCGGCGCTCGATCTGGCGTATCGGCGGCGGCTTGATCATGTCGAAAGCGCGGAACAGCAGGAAGGCCGCCAGTTCTCCTTTGAAACTGGCGGGCGTGACCAGCAGCAGCACCAGCCAGATCGCGATGATTTCGTCCCACACCATCGCGCCATGGTCGGGCACGCCCATGGCGCGGCCCGTTTTTTCGCAAGCCCAGACACCGATCACGAAGCCCGCCACCACCAGTACGGCCCACAGCGGTGGCGTGAAGACGGCCGGCCAGCGCGCCGACAGCATATGGAAGCTCAACCAGCCGAACAGGGTGCCGACAGTGCCCGGCACGATGCGCGACAAGCCACTGCCGAAGCCCAGCGCCAGCAGGTGCGCCGGATGCGCGAGCATGAAGCTTGCGCGCGGCCTGATCATCGGAGGGCGCATTGGCATGGCGTCGGAAGGGGGGGCGGGCGCGGTATCGTGCATGGGTTCAGTCGTGGTGAAGGGCGCATGGTGAAGCCTGGTGCTTGCAGCGTCTGGTCAATGATGTGTCCGATGCTCAGCCTGAGAAATGGTCGAAAGACTGTGCGGCGATGTCCAGCGCCTGGCCGTCGGCGTCGATGATTTGCAGGCCTGCGCCATCGACGATGGTGCCGATGCGGGTCACGCGCACGCCGGCTGCTTGCGCGGCGGCCTGCACGGCTGACGCATCGCGGGGCGCGGCGGTGAAGCAGAGTTCATAGTCATCGCCGCCATTGAGCGCGAACGCGCGGCGCAAGGCTTCGTCCTGCGCTGACAAGGCCTCGCCGCAGGGCAGTGCATCGGCGTCGACCACGGCGCCGACCCGGCTCCGTTCGAGGATGTGCGCGAGGTCGCCCATCAGGCCGTCCGACACGTCGATCGCCGCATGGGCAATGCGGCGCAATGCCAGTCCCAGGCCGACGCGCGGCTCGGGTCGGTGCAGGCGTGCCGAGGCGGGCCGCAGCAGCGCGCGGTCCAGCAGGCGCTTGCCTTGCAAGGCTTCCAGTCCCAGCCGCGCATCCCCCAGCGTGCCGGATACCCAGATCTCGTCGCCGGCGTGCGCGCCATCGCGCCGTAACGCGGATTGCGGCGGCAAGCTGCCGTAGACGGTGATGCAGATATTCAGCGGACCCCTGGTGGTATCACCACCGATCAGCTGCGCGCCATGCGCATCTGCCAATGCGAGCAGGCCGCGCGCGAAGCCTTCCAGCCAGCCCGGATCGACCGCCGGCAGTGCCAGCGCCAGCGAAAAGCCCAGCGGCGCCGCACCCATCGCGGCCAGGTCCGACAAGTTGACTGCCAGCGCCTTGTGGCCCAATGCTTCGGGATCGGTGCCTTCGAAGAAGTGCCTGCCCTCGACCAGCATGTCGGTCGAGATTGCCAGCGTCTCGCCGGGTGGCACGTCGAGCATGGCGCAATCGTCGCCGACGCCCAGGCGCACGGCACCGCCGGCACGGGCGGGGCGGGTGAAATACTGTGCAATCAGTTCGAACTCGTTCATGGTGGGACAGATTTTACCCAAGCGTAGCCGCTGATTTTTTCCGGACCGATCCGTCGACCGGGAGCCTTGTGCTGCGCGGCCGGGCTTTTGCATGCCGGACAAGGGACTTTTGCTCGCGCGGCAGCCAATCTCACAGGGGCCGTCTGTTAAAATCGTGCCCTTCATCCACTGTCTCCCCGCCGCGAAGCGCGCCTTGCCTTCGGACGGCCGCCTTCCAGTATGGACTCCGACAAAGCAAAACAAGAACTGCGCCAGCAACTCCGCCAGGCCGCTCTCGAGTATCACGAGTTCCCCAACCCCGGAAAAATCAGCGTCACGCCGACCAAGCAGCTGACCAACCAGCGCGATCTGGCGCTGGCGTATTCGCCGGGTGTCGCTGCTGCTTGCGAAGAGATCGCGGCGGAGCCGTCGAATGCCTTCCGGTACACCGCGCGTGGCAACCTGGTGGCCGTGATCACCAACGGCACCGCCGTGCTGGGCCTGGGCAATATCGGCCCGCTGGCCGCGAAGCCGGTGATGGAAGGCAAGGGCGTGCTGTTCAAGAAGTTCGCCGGCATCGACGTGTTCGACATCGAAGTCAACGAGACCGACCCCGACAAGCTGTGCGACATCATCGCCGCGCTCGAGCCGACCTTCGGCGGCGTGAACCTCGAGGACATCAAGGCGCCCGAGTGCTTCTACATTGAACGCAAGCTGCGCGACCGGATGAAAATCCCGGTCTTCCATGATGACCAGCACGGCACCGCCATCATCGTCGGCGCCGCGATCCTGAACGGCCTGAAGGTGGTCGGCAAGGACATCAAGCACTGCAAGCTCGTGGTGTCGGGCGCCGGCGCGGCCGCGCTGGCCTGCCTCGACCTGATCGTCGACCTCGGCTTCCCGATCGAGAACATCACCGTTACCGACCTCGCTGGCGTGGTCTACAAGGGCCGCACCGAGCTGATGGACCCGGACAAGGAACGCTTCGCGCAAGACACGAAGGCGCGCACGCTGGCCGAAGTCATCCCGGGTGCGGATATCTTCCTCGGCCTGTCGGCCGGTGGCGTGCTGAAGCCCGAGATGGTCAAGTCCATGGCCGTGCGTCCGCTGGTGCTGGCGCTGGCCAACCCGACGCCGGAGATCCTGCCTGAAGAAGTACGCGCCGTGCGTGACGACG
>JBDKLN010000174.1:0-4377 GCA_039806045.1 Pseudomonadota bacterium | reverse complement strand
GCCGGCGTGATGGAATTCGGCATGGTCGGCCGCGGCGAGCATTCGGAAATCTCGACCTTCGTGAACCAGAGTGTCGAATCCGAACTGTCGGGCAACATGATCGACCTGTGCCCGGTCGGTGCGCTGACCTCCAAGCCGTTCCGATACAGCGCCCGCACCTGGGAACTGTCGCGCCGCAAGTCGGTGAGCCCGCATGACAGCCTGGGTTCGAACCTGATCGTGCAAGTCAAGAACGGCACCGTGATGCGCGTGCTGCCGCTGGAAAACGAAGCCATCAATGAATGCTGGCTGTCGGACCGCGACCGCTTCTCGTACGAAGGCTTGAACAGCGACGAGCGCCTGAAGGTGCCGATGATCAAGCAGGGCGGCGAGTGGAAAGAAGTCGACTGGCAGACCGCGCTCGAATATGTTGCGCACGGCCTGCGTACCATCCGTCACGAGCACGGCGCTGACGCGATCGCCGGGCTTGCCGCGCCGCTGGCGACGCTGGAAGAAATGACACTGCTTGCGAAGATCGTGCGTGGTATCGGTTCCGAGAACGTGGACTTCCGCCTGCGCCAGGCAACGGCTGTCAAGGATGCCGGTTTCGCGCCGTGGCTGGGCATGAGCATTGATGACTTTGCCAAGCTCAAGCGCGTGTTTGTGGTCGGTTCGTTCCTGCGCAAGGATCATCCGCTGCTGGCCGCCAGGCTGCGGGGCGCGATCCATCGCGGCACCAAGCTGTCGCTGCTGAACGCGACGGATGACGACCAGCTGATGGCCGTCGCCAACAAGCTGATCGCCGCACCGTCCGACTGGCTGGCCCGGCTCGGCGAAGTCGCCGTGGCCATTGCGCAAGCAAAGAACATCGCCACGCCGGCCGAGTTCGCGCAGCTGCAGCCGTCGGCCACCGCAAAGCAGATTGCGACCAGC
Organism: Pseudomonadota bacterium; assembly: GCA_039806045.1. Classification (GTDB taxonomy): domain Bacteria; phylum Pseudomonadota; class Gammaproteobacteria; order Burkholderiales; family Burkholderiaceae_D; genus Pernthalerella. The sequence continues at coordinate 3,465 of JBDKLN010000174.1, read as the reverse complement.
CTGCTGTCAGGCGAGCCGCGCGGCATCTTGCTCGGCAATGCGGTTGCCCAGCACCCGCAGGCGGCGCAGCTGCATGCGATCGCGCAGTGGATTGCCCAGAACACGGAAAGCGGCTTCGGCTACCTGACCGAAGGCGCGAACACCGTCGGCGGCTACCTGGCCAAGGCACTGCCGGCCCATGGCGCCGTTGCGCAGGACTTCTTCGCGCAGCCGCGCAAGGCTTACCTGCTGCTGCACGCCGAACCGCAACTGGATTGCGCCAACCCGACCGAAGCGAAAGCCGCGCTGGACAAGGCCGAGATGGTGGTCGTGATGTCGCCGTTCAAACATGGCATGGACTACGCCGATGTGCTGCTGCCGATCTCGCCATTCAGCGAGACATCGGGCACCTTCGTCAACGCCGAAGGCCGTGCGCAAGGCTTCAATGGCAGCGTCAAGCCGCTGGGCGACACCCGTCCGGGCTGGAAAGTGTTGCGCGTGCTCGGCAACCTGCTGAGCCTCGGCGGATTCGAGCAGGACAGCTCGGAGCAGGTCCGCAAGGAAGTGCTGGGCACCGACCAGCTCGACGGCCTCGACCTGTCGTCGCGCCTGAACAATCTCGTCAGGCAGCCGTTGCCGCAAGTCCCGGCCACGAACGACGGCCTGCAGCGCGTGGCTGATGTGCCGACTTATTTCACCGATGCGATCGTGCGCCGCGCGCATGCGCTGCAGCAGACCCAGTCGGCGCAGGAGCCGCGGGCCGTGTTGCCGCCGGCGGTCGCCGCGCAGCTCGGCGTGCTGGAAGGCGCGACCGTGCGCGTCAAGCAGGGCAGTGCGTCGGCGGTGATGGCTTGCGTGATCGACCAGAGCCTGCCGGCCAATGTCGTGCGCGTCGCCGCCGGCCATCCGGCCACGGCCACACTCGGCGCGATGTTCGGCGCCATCTCGGTGGAGAAAGCCTGATGGACCTGCTGAACCAGTTCACCGCTTTCGGCGAAGGCTTGCTGGGCCCGCTGTGGCCGATCGTCTGGAACCTGATCAAGATCGTGGTCGTCGTGCTGCCGCTGATGGGCTGCGTTGCTTACCTCACGCTGTGGGAGCGCAAGATGATCGGCTGGATGCACATCCGCCTCGGCCCGAACCGCGTCGGCCCGGCCGGCCTGTTGCAGCCGATCGCCGATGCGCTGAAGCTGCTGCTGAAAGAAATCGTCGTGCCGGCCAAGGCCTCCAAAGGCCTGTTCGTGCTGGCGCCGGTGATGACCATCATGCCGGCGCTGGCCGCGTGGGCGGTGGTGCCGTTCGGCCCGGAGATGGCGCTGGCCAACGTGAACGCCGGCCTGCTGTTCCTGATGGCGATCACCTCGCTGGAAGTGTATGGCGTGATCGTCGCCGGCTGGGCATCGAACTCGAAGTATGCGTTCCTCGGCGCGATGCGCGCATCGGCGCAGATGGTGTCGTATGAAATCGCGATGGGCTTCGTGCTGGTCATCGTGCTGATGGTGTCCGGCAGCCTGAACCTGTCGGCCATCGTCGCCGGCCAGACCCGCGGCATGGGCGCGGACCTGGGCCTGAACTTCCTGTCCTGGAACTGGCTGCCGCTGCTGCCGATGTTTGGCGTCTACATTATCTCCGGCATTGCCGAGACCGCGCGCCATCCTTTCGACGTGGTCGAGGGCGAGTCCGAGATCGTCGCCGGCCACATGGTCGAGTATTCGGGCATGTCGTTCGCGATGTTCTTTCTCGCCGAATACGCGAACATGATCCTGATCTCCATCATGGCCACGCTGATGTTCCTCGGCGGCTGGAGTGCGCCGTTGGCGCTGCTGGATTTCATCCCGGGCTGGATCTGGCTCGGCATCAAGACCTTCTTTGTGGTCTCGATCTTCATCTGGGTGCGCGCGTCGTTCCCGCGCTACCGCTATGACCAGATCATGCGACTGGGCTGGAAGATCTTCATCCCGCTGACCGTCGGCTGGCTGGTGGTGGTCGCGATCTGGATGCAGACCCCGTGGAACATCTGGAAGTAAAGAACAGGAATTAAGGGCGCCAACCTCATGGAAGCGATCAAGGACTTTTTCAGCAGCCTGATGCTGCGCGAGCTCTTCAAGGGCCTCGCGCTGACCGGCCGCTACATGTTCGCGCGCAAGATCACCGTGCAATTCCCGGAAGAGAAGACGCCGATGTCGCCGCGCTTCCGCGGCCTGCATGCGCTGCGCCGCTACCCGAACGGCGAAGAGCGCTGCATCGCCTGCAAGCTGTGCGAGGCTGTCTGCCCGGCACTGGCGATCAGCATCGAATCCGAGCAGCGCGATGATGGCACGCGCCGCACCACCCGCTACGACATCGACCTGACCAAGTGCATTTTCTGCGGCTTCTGCGAAGAGTCATGCCCGGTCGATTCCATCGTTGAAACCCATGTGCTCGAATACCACGGCGAAAAGCGTGGCGACCTGTACTACACCAAAGAAATGCTGCTGGCCGTCGGCGACCGCTATGAGCCCGAGATTGCGGCCGCCCGTGCCGCTGACGCACGCTATCGCTAATCAGGACATCGAGCGCCCACGAGCCCGCCACCCGGACACCACCATGGATTTCACCACCATTCTCTTCTACGCCTTTTCGCTGCTGCTGGTCGGCGCCGCGCTGAAGGTCATCACCGACAGCAACCCGGTGCATGCGGCGCTGTACCTGATCCTGTCGTTCTGCTCGGCAGCGGGGATCTGGATGCTGCTGAAGGCCGAATTCCTTGCCATCGTGCTGGTGCTGGTCTATGTCGGCGCGGTGATGGTGCTGTTCCTGTTCGTGGTGATGATGCTCGACATCGACCTCGCCAAGTTGCGAGCCGGCTTCTGGAGCCACCTGCCGCTGGCCGCCACCGTCGGCGGCCTGATCGCGGTCGAGATCGCCGCCGTGATGATGAATGCCTTCCTGGTCGCCGAGGCCCAGCCGGCCGGCGCGTCGATCGGCGATACCCGTGAGCTGGGCAAGCTGATCTATACCGAATACCTGTACGCGTTCGAGATCGCCGCGATGCTGCTGCTGGCCGCGATGGTGGCGGCCGTCGGCCTGACCCTGCGCCGCCGCAAGGACACCAAGTACTTTGATCCGGGCCTGGCCGTGAAGACCAAGCGCAACGATCGCGTGCGCATCGTGAGCATGCCGGCTGAATCGGCGCGCGCCAACGGCAACGGTGAAGCGGCAGCGGCCGCCACCGGCGACCAAGCTTGAGCAGGAGAGGGCATTGAACCTGACACTCGCACATTTCCTGATCCTGGGCGCGATCCTGTTCGCGACTTCGGTGGTCGGCATTTTCCTGAACCGCAAGAACATCATCGTGCTGCTGATGGCGCTCGAACTGATGCTGCTGGCGGTGAACATGAACTTCGTCGCGTTCTCGCATTACCTCGGTGACGCGGCCGGACAGATTTTCGTGTTCTTCATCCTGACCGTCGCCGCCGCGGAATCCGCGATCGGCCTGGCCATCAT
>JBDKLN010000173.1:0-18314 GCA_039806045.1 Pseudomonadota bacterium | reverse complement strand
AGCTCGTGATCTCGCGCCTCGGCGACCGGCTGCGCGTGGCCGGCACCTGCGAGATCAATGGCTATACGCGCGAACTGAACCCGGTACGCTGCGCGGCGATCACGCGCCGCACGCGCGAACTATTCCCCGACGCCTGCGATTACGAACATCCCGATTACTGGACAGGCCTGCGCCCGCTGACGCCGTCCAACGTGCCTTACATCGGCCGCACCCGCTACTCGAACCTGTTCTTGAACACCGGCCACGGCACGCTGGGCTGGACCATGGGTTGCGGCTCTGGCCGCGCAATCGCCGACATCGTGTCGGGCCGCCGTCCCGATGTCGATTTTGCATTCACCGGCATACCCAAGCGGGGCAAGGCACCGTCGATGGTCTCGGTACCGGTGCGCAGCTGATCGTTTGATTGCGCAGGCGGGCAGGTTTGTATTACCGTCGCGTTGTTCAACTATCAAGGAGTCTATGCATGCGCATCCCGGGTACTTTGCAGGCCGCCCCCCTCGCCCTTTCGGTCGCCATTGCCTTGCTGTCTGCCGCCACGATCGCGCAGGCAGAAGATCAGCTGGTCAAAATCGGCCATGTCGCTCCGCTGTCCGGGCAAATCGCGCATCTGGGCAAGGACAACGAGAACGGCGCGCGCATGGCGATCGATGCGCTCAATGCCAAGGGCCTCATCATCGGCGGCAAGAAGGTGAAGTTCGTGCTGATGCCCGAGGATGATGGCGCCAACCCGCAGCAGGCCACCGCCGCCGCGCAGAAGCTGGTCGATGCGAAGGTCAACGGCGTGATCGGGCACCTGAACTCGGGCACCACCATCCCCGCCTCCAAGATCTACAACGACAGCGGCATCCCGCAAATTTCGCCGTCGGCGACCAATCCGAAATACACGCTGCAAGGCTACAGGGGCGCCTTCCGCGTGGTGGCCAATGACGGCCAGCTGGGCGGCGCGCTCGGTCGCTATGCCGCGACAGCGCTGAAGGCAAAGAACGTCGCGATCATCGACGACCGTACCGCCTATGGCCAGGGCGTCGCCGATGAATTCATGAAGGCCGCGAAGGCGGCAGGCATCCGTGTCGTCGGCCGCCAGTACACGAACGACAAGGCGACCGATTTCAATGCCATCCTCACCGCGATCAAGGGCAAGAACCCGGACCTCATCTTCTTCGGCGGCATGGACGCGGTCGGCGGACCGATGCTGCGCCAAATGAAGCAACTGGGCATCACCGCGAAATACATGGGCGGCGACGGCATCTGCACCGAGCAGTTGCCTTCACTGGCCGGCGAAGGCATGGCTGACGGCCAGGTGGTCTGCGCCGAGGCCGGTGGCGTCGAGGAAGGACAGAAAAAGGTGCTCGATAAATTCCGCGATGACTACAAGAAGAAATTCGGCGCCGACGTGAAGCTGTACGCACCGTATGTGTACGATGCCGTGATGACGATGGCTGACGCGATGCAAAAGGCAAACTCGATCGAGCCGGCCAAGTATCTGCCCGAACTCGCGAAGATCAGCCACAAGGGCGTAACCGGCACCATCGAATTCGATGCGCATGGCGACATCAGGAATGGCACGCTGACGCTGTACACCTACAAGGGCGGCAAGCGCGAGCAGATCGCGGTAACGAAGTAAACCAGGGTTATCGAAGTCGCCGAGTCATCGACCACTGAGGGCACGATGCTGGGTCCCGGCTTACGCCGGGACGAGCAGCGCGAGACAGGCCGCGCACTGCACTGGCATCCCGGTGAAAACCGGGAACCCGTGTCGGCCAAAGCAGCTTGCACTCATTAAAACGATATGCGCAAAAAAAAAAGCGCTCCCAACGGAGCGCTTTTTCTTTGAAGCTCTGAAAAATTATTTCAGGCTCAGGACCCAGTGTGCCAGGGTCTTGGCTTCGGCTTCCGAGACTTGCGGGTTAGCCGGCATCGGGATCGAGCCCCATGCGCCGCTGCCACCCTTCAGGATCTTGGTGACCAGCTTGCCTTCGGCGGTCTTGTCACCCTTGTACTTGGCAGCGACTTCCTTGTAGGCCGGGCCAACCAGCTTCTGGTCGACAGCGTGGCAGGCGAGGCAGTTCTTTTCTTTTGCCAGCTGTTCGTTGGCGAATGCCACGTTCGAGAGCAGCGCGCCAGCGGCCACTGCAGCAACCAGGATATGTTTCATTTGTCTCTCCATTAAATTGAGTGCGCAGGATTTTAACCTGATTTTGCGATCCTGCTCACGGTGAACACTATCACCGCCCCCGGCGCGGGCCGGGGTGCGGTTACATTCCTTCACACACGCGCAGAAAGCGTCGTCAGATTCAGTCCGTCACTGCGCCGCGGCTGGCGGTTGATGCCAATTTGGCAAATTTGGCCAGCACACCACGCGTGTACTTCGGCGGCGGCGGCGTCCAGGCGGCGCGGCGGCGCGCGAGCTCTTCATCCGACACATTCACCTGGATCAGCAGCTTGTGCGCATCGATGGTGACCGAATCGCCCTCCTGCACCAGCGCGATGGTGCCGCCCACATAGGCTTCCGGCGACACATGACCGACCACCATGCCCCAGGTCGCGCCCGAGAAGCGGCCATCGGTGATCAGGCCAACGGATTCGCCCAGGCCCTTGCCGATCAGCGCCGAAGTCGGCGACAGCATTTCGGGCATGCCCGGGCCGCCCTTCGGGCCAAGGTAACGCAGCACGACCACGTCACCGGCCTTGATCTTATCGGCCAGAATCGCGTCCATCGCCGACGGCTCGTCGTCGAACACGCGAGCCGGGCCAGTGATGACCGGGTTCTTCAGGCCGGTAATCTTGGCCACGCAGCCTTCGGGCGACAGGTTGCCCTTCAGGATGGCCAGGTGGCCCTGCTTGTACAGCGCGTTGTCGATGGTCTTGATCACGTCCTGGTCGGCGCGCGGCTGGTCCGGCACGTTGGCCAGCTCTTCCGCGATCGTCTTGCCGGTGATGGTGATGCAGTCACCGTGCAGCAGGCCGGCGTTCAGCAGGATCTTCATCACTTGCGGCACGCCGCCGGCGGCGTGCAGGTCGGTCGCGACATACTGGCCGGACGGCTTCAGGTTGCAGATGACCGGCACCTTCTGGCGCATGCGCTCGATGTCGTCGATGGTCCAGTCCACTTGCGCGGCATGCGCGATCGCCAGGTAGTGCAGCACTGCGTTAGTCGAGCCGCCGGTGGCCATGATGACGGCCACCGCATTCTCGATCGACTTCTTGGTGATGATGTCGCGCGGGCGCAGGTTCTTCTTCACCGCCTCGACCAGCACGCGTGCGGATTCGGCGGTGGACACGGTCTTCTCTTCGTCCGGGTTGGCCATGGTCGACGAATACATCAGCGACATGCCGAGCGCTTCGAACGACGATGACATCGTATTGGCGGTAAACATGCCGCCGCAGGAACCGGTCGACGGGCACGCATTCTTTTCGATGCCGTCGAAATCTTCCTGCGACATTTTGCCGGCGGTGAACTGGCCGACCGCTTCGAAGGCCGACACGATGGTCAGGTCAGTCCCCTTCCATTTGCCCGGCTTGATGGTGCCGCCATACACATAGATACCCGGCACATTGGTGCGCGCCATGGCGATCATCCCGCCCGGCATGTTCTTGTCGCAGCCGCCGATCACGACCACGCCATCCATCCACTGGCCCTGCACGCAGGTCTCGATGCAGTCCGCGATGACTTCGCGCGAGATCAACGAGTACTTCATGCCCTCGGTGCCCATCGACATGCCGTCCGAAATGGTCGGGGTGCCGAACACCTGCGGGTTGGCGCCGGCCGCCCTGGTCGCGGCGATCGCGGCATCGGCCAGTTTCTGCAAGCCGGAGTTACACGGGGTAATGGTCGAGTGGCCGTTCGCAATACCGATCATCGGATTGCTGAAATCTTCCTTCTGGTAGCCCATCGCGTAGTACATCGCGCGGTTGGGGCTGCGGGCTACGCCCTCGGTAATGTGCTTCGAACGGTCGTTGCCGGACATGATGTGTCTCCCGTGAATGGCGGTGTGATCAAAGAGCCTCTTTCAAAATGCGCGACCCGAAGCGGCGCAGTCGCTGGTCAGGCGGGAGCGTCGCAGACAGTACGGATGTACGGCAAGACGCCACCAACAACGCCAGCGGCATTTTGAAAGGGGCTCGGAAAGACCGTAACCATGCCTTGCCTGAAACTGTCTGTCAAATATATGATTTGACGCTTATTGATATCTTAAAAATATTAAAAGCACTCCCGCTTTCAGCCATGACCATCGAACTGCGCCAGCTCCGCTATTTCGTCGCGGTCGCCGAAGAAATGCACTTCGGCCGCGCCGCGCGCCGCCTGCATATGACGCAACCGCCGCTGTCGCAGGCGATACAGTCACTGGAAGCGCGACTGGGGACAGAGCTATTCGCACGCACGCGGCGCAGCGTGACGCTGTCGGCTGCCGGGCGCGCGCTGCTGCCGGAAGCGCAACGCCTGCTGCAACAGGCCGACGCCCTGCCATCACTGGCGCAACGCGCGGCAGCCGGTGAATCGGGCAGCCTGTCGATCGCGTTCGTATCGATGGCCGATTACAGTGTGATGCCGCGCGCTTTGCGTGAATTCCGCAGCGCTTATCCGTCGGTACAGATCCGGTTACAGGAAGCGACCACCGACTTGCAGCTCGACATGCTGAGTGCCGGCGAGATCGACCTCGGCTTGCTGGTGATGCCGCTGCCGGACAAGCAGAAGGCAGAGTTCGACAGCTTGCCGCTGCTGTCAGAGCCGCTGGTGCTGGCGCTGCCGGAAGGATTGATACGCAAGCGCGGCCCGGTTTCGCTGACGCAGCTCGCAGACCAATCGCTGATCGTCTTCCCGCGTCAATTGGCGCCGGCCTTCCACGACAAAATTCTCGGCCGCTTCCATGCCGTGGGCCTGACACCGCGCATCGGACAGGAAGCGATACAGATGCAGACCATCATCGCGCTGGTTTCAGCCGGCATGGGCATCGCGCTTGTGCCACAATCCGTGTCGAATTTGCAGCGCCCCGGCGTGGAATACCGCACGCTGAAAGAGGCGGGCGCCCCCATCGACATGGGGCTTGCGTGGCGACGCGACAATGATTCGCCGGTGCTGGCCGCGTTTGTCGAACTGATGCGAAAGACAAACTGAATGCTGATCCATCCCCTGCCTGACCCGGTCGCGATTGCCCTGGGCCCCTTCGCGGTGCGCTGGTACGGCCTGATGTACCTGCTGGCCTTCCTGCAGTTCATGGCACTGGGCCGTGTGCGCGTGAAGCAGTCGCACATTGCCGCTGCTGGCTGGCGCAATGAAGATGTCGACGACATGCTGTTTTACGGCGTGCTCGGCGTGGTGATCGGCGGGCGCCTCGGCGAAGTGCTGTTCTATCATCCCGCGTATTACTTCGCGAACCCGTCCGAGATCATCGCCGTCTGGAAAGGCGGCATGTCCTTCCATGGCGGCTTCCTCGGCGTGCTGGCGGCGATGTGGCTGTGGAGCCGCAAGCAGGGGCGCCACTTGATGGCGACGATGGATTTCGTCGCGCCGCTGGTGCCACTCGGTTATGCCGCCGGCCGCATCGGCAACTTCATCAATGCCGAACTGCCGGGCCGTGTCGCCGATGCGTCGCTGCCGTGGGCCATGATCTGGCCCAATGTCGACCAACTGCCGCGCCACCCGTCGCCGCTGTATCAGGCATTGATCGATGGCGTGCTGCTGTTCATCGTGCTGTGGCTGTATGCACGCAAGCCGCGCCCGCGGATGGCGGTCAGCGGCGTGTTTGCAGCGGGCTATGGCTGCGCGCGCTTCTTCACGGAGTACTTCCGCACGCCGGATTACGAAGTGCAGCTGGGTAGCCTGACCTTGTCGGCCGGCCAGATGCTGTCGCTGCCGATGATCGTGGTCGGCATCGCTTTGTTGCTCGCCGCGTACCGGAAACCGGCAGCTGCCAGCGCAAACGCCCCTCGCCCCGAAGAACACCACTGACCCAGAGCCCTGCATGACGACCAACGCCAACCTGTACGCCCTGTTTCGCTCGCGCTTCCCGCACGACCTCGACGACTGCTGGCTGGAGACTGCCGATGGCCAGGGCGAGCCGCTGTATTACAGCTGGCGCGACCTCGAACGTGGCAGCGCCAAGATCGCCAACCTGCTGGCCAGCCTGAAGCTGCCGGCCGGCGCGCGCATCGCGGCGCAAGTGGAGAAGTCCGCGGAAGCGCTGATGCTTTATCTCGCCACCCTACGCGCCGGCTTTGTCTACCTGCCGCTGAACACCGCCTATCGTTCCGACGAGATGGCCTATTTCATCGAGAATGCATCACCGTCCGTCGTTGTCTGCACGCCGCAGAACTTTGGCTGGATCACGCAGATCGCGTTCAGCCGCGGCGTGTCGCAAGTATTCACGCTTGACGAACCGCAGGCCGGCAATGGCGGCCGCAACAGTGGCTCGCTGCTGGCGCGCGCGCTGCACTTCGCCGATAACTTCGATAACGTGCCACGCAAGGCCGATGACCTGGCCGCCATTCTGTACACATCGGGCACGACTGGCCGCAGCAAGGGCGCGATGCTCACGCATGGCAACCTCGCATCCAATATCGCGACGCTGCACGACTGCTGGCAGTGGCGCAAGGGCGACGTGCTGCTGCATGCGCTGCCGCTGTTCCACATTCACGGCCTGTTCGTCGCCGCGCATGGCGCGCTGTGGAATGGCAGCAAGACGATATTTCTGCCGAAGTTCGACAGCGCCGCCGTGATTCGCCAACTCCCGCGCGCGACCGTCTTCATGGGCGTGCCCACTTATTACGTGCGCTTGTTGGCCGACCCGGCATTCACGCGCGCCACTTGCGCGACCATGCGCCTGTTCATCTCCGGCTCGGCACCACTGCTGACCGAAACCTTCACGCAATTTGTCGAACGTACCGGCCACACCATCCTCGAACGCTACGGCATGAGCGAGACAGCGATGCTGACCTCCAACCCGTATGACGGCGAACGCCGCGCCGGCACCGTCGGCCCGGCCCTGCCCGGCGTATCGGTGCGGGTCACGGATGGCGAAGGCAAGCCGTGTGCTGCCGGCGACATCGGTGACATCCAGGTCCAGGGCCCGAACGTGTTCAAGGGTTACTGGCAGATGCCGGAAAAAACGGCGGAAGAGTTTACCGCCGACGGCTATTTCAAGACTGGCGACGTCGGCAAGTTCGATGCTGATGGCTATCTGTCCATCGTCGGCCGCAGCAAGGATTTGATCATCTCCGGTGGCTATAACGTCTATCCGAAAGAAATCGAATCCGTGATCGATGACATGGCAGGTGTGCAGGAATCGGCGGTGGTCGGCGTGCCGCATCCGGATTTCGGTGAAGCGGTGACGGCGATCGTCGTGCCGCGCAAGGGCGACACCTTGTCCGAGGCAGCGATCATCGCGGAGCTCAAATCGAAGGTTGCGAATTTCAAGGTACCCAAGCGCGTGCACTTCGTCGACGAACTGCCGCGCAATACGATGGGCAAGGTGCAGAAGAACCTGTTGCGCGAGCGCTTCGCCACTTAAGCAAACGACCGCAGCCCCTTGAACAGCATGTAGGCGGCCAGCGCATACAGCACCAGCGCAAAGATTTTTTTCAGTCGCGCGACTGGCAATGCGTGTGCGGCTTTCGCGCCAAACGGTGCCGTGATCACGCTCGCCAACGCGATCGGCAACAAGGCCGGCAAATAGATGAAGCCGAGCGAGCCCACCGGCAGCGCCGGCTCCTTCATCCCGAACCAGATATTCGACAAGGTGCCGGCCAGCGCAATCGGAAAACCGAGCGCAGCGCTGGTCGCCACCGCATTGTGGATGCGGACATTACACCAGGTCATGAAGGGCACCGAGATGAAACCGCCGCCCGCGCCGACCAGTCCCGACAGCGTGCCCGTCACCAGCCCCACGCCGAGCATGCCCGGCGGTGGCGGCAGCTCGCGCGTGGCCAGAGGCTTTTTGTCACGCAGCATCTGGGTCGCTGAAAATCCGACGAACAACGCAAAGAACAAGGCCAGGCTGCCTGACGGTATATGCGAGCCTATCCACGGCCCTACCCACGATCCGATCAAAATGCCGGGCGCCAGCAGCTTGACCACCGGCCACATCACCGCGCCACGGCGATGATGCGCACGCACCGATGACAGCGACGTGAAGAGTATCGTCGACAGCGACGTCGCAATGGCGGCATGTACCACCAGCTCCGGCGGGAATGCCGAGCTCGACAGCATCATCGTCACGAAGGGCACGGTCAGCATGCCGCCACCGACGCCCAGCAGCCCGGCCGCAAAACCGGTGAAGCTGCCCAGCAGGACGAAGCTCAGTATCGAAACAAGATCCATGGGACTCAGCGCGTGCTCAGCCGCCCTTGAGCAGGGACTGCGTGATGAAGCGCCATTCGTCGGCCGTCACCGGCGTGATCGACAGGCGATTGCCCTTCTTCAACACCAGCATCTCGGCCAGCTCGGGATGCGCGCGCATTTCCGGCAGGCTGATCAGTCGCGTCTTTTTCGTCGCACGCACATCGACCAGCAGCCAGCGCGGATTCTCCTGATCCGACTTCGGGTCGTGATACGGACTGGACGAATCGAATTGCGTGGGATCGGGATATGCCGTGCTCGCCACTTCTGCCAGGCCGGCAATGCCGGGCTCGGCGCAGCTCGAGTGATAGAACAGCACGCCATCGCCGACACGCATCGCATCGCGCATGAAATTGCGGGCCTGGTAATTGCGCACGCCGGTCCACGGCAAGGTGTGGTCTTTGGCGGCGAGCGCATCATCGATGCTCGCCTCATCGGGCTCGGATTTCATCAGCCAGTAGCGCATGGGCTTTTCTTTTTTTCGACAGTCACGCTCGCACATTCATCGTTGACGCCATCGCGAGCACGCATGAAAAAAGCGGTTGCACCATCGATGCAACCGCCCGAATTAAGACCCGCCTGTGCCGCTGTGCCGGCATCCCGAACCAAAGCGGTTCAAGGTGGCCACAGTAGTTCAATATTGGGATCGTCGGACGAGCGACGTTCACGCCTACTAAACGAATCCCGCAGCCGATGCTCAAAAATGGTTCAAGGAATATATGGCAAACGCGAACACGGCAGGAAAGATCAGTCTACCGCAAACGCCATCGCTGTCAACGGGTTTGATGCACTTCGTTGAACGCAGCATGCCTCGATGCCGAGAGCGGGCGATGCGAACGAGCGTGCGGCGATCATCAACGCACGCGCGACAGCCGAAGCCGTCACCAGCGAGGCCAGGCAACCATGGCTCGAGGGATTTTATGAGGGCTCGGCATCGCAGCGGGACCGCCGCCGCGATGCGAGAACATCAGAAGAGACGTTCTTGCGGCGCGAGCGCGCCGTCGAGCAGCGCGTGCATCGCGTTAATCTTGTCGCGCACATCAGCCATGGCCATTGCCGCGAAAGGACCATCGGCTGAACGCGCTGACAGGAAGTCGGCGGCAATCCCCAGCGCGGCCATCACGGCAATGCGATCGGTGCCCTTGACCTTGCCCGCATCACGGATCGCGAGCATGCGCTCGTCGAGGTAAGCAACTGCTTGCTTCAGTGCGAGCTCCTCGCCCTCCTTGCACGAGAGGCGATAGGGCTGGCCCATGATGGTGACGTCGATGGTCGTCATGCGGCCTCCTCGTCACCGATCTCGACGGGCAGCGCGCCCAGCAAGGATTCGACACGGTCGTGCGCTTCTTTCATGCGCTCGGCCAGTCGCGTATTTTCATCGGCCAACGTGGCGAGCTCGCCGCGCAGCGCGGCATTTTCGCTGCGCAGCGCTTGCGACAGCTCGGCCAACTGCGTGACCTTGTCCAGCAGGGAAGTGAAATCGGAAACCATGCGGCACTATAGTCGGCAGCGAGAATTTCCGTCAATACATTCAGGGACTTGTCATCGTTTCTTCATCAACGGTGGCAAGTTTTTCCCGCGTTCTGTTGTCAGCTTTCTACGTCTTTGAAATGCCGCTGCCGGCATGCTTTCCCATGTGACAGTCGCCGGGTCAGTCCGCAGCGACCGCATTGCCAGCGGCAACCGCCCCGCCCTGATCGAACAGGTGCAATTGGCCGTCGTTGGTGATCAGCGCGGTAAAGATGGGCAAGTCTGCAAAGTGCTGCTCGCAGGCCGCCCGGTATTCCGCCAGCTGCTGACGGTAATCATCGTGTTGCGCGTCGTACAGGTTGCGCTTGTAATCCAGTATCCATAACTGGCCGTTGACGACCACGACGCGGTCCATGCGCCGCACGATCCCTTCGTGCACGACTTCCATTTCATTGCGCGCAAAACGGTACCGGGACGGATCAAAGAAATGCGCAAGCGCCGGTTGCGACAGGATGCATTGCGCTTGCTGGCAAGCGGTCAGGGCCTCGTCAAAGTCGCAGCCCAGCCAGCGCGCGACAACTGCGGCGGCCGGTACATCGACCGGCCATTGACCGGCATTGGTCAATCGTTCCATCAGTGCATGCAGCCGGCTTCCTTCGCGCGTCGCTTCGTTATCCGGGCTCCCCTTGTGCTCGACGGGGGGCGCCGGCATCGAGGGCGGATCGAAATACGTCAGCTCGAAACGTCCATCCGCGCCTTGCAGTTCATGGGTCTTTTCGTCAGGCAGGTATTCGTCCACGAATTCCAGCCGCGCATACCAGCTGTCCTTCACCAGCCCCGACTCGCCCGCATTGCCGGCATAGGCGCCGCTGATGATCAGCAGATGCCTGGCGCGCGTCGCAGCGACATACAGCAGGTTCAGGTTTTCCTGCGCGCTGAACTCGGCTTCATGGTCGAACAGCTCCCTGCGCGCATGGCCACGCTCGGCTTTGCGACCGAACACCGAGAAATGCGTGGGCGCGGCCTGATCTTCCGGCCACTCGCACAACACCCCTGCGTTGTCGCGTCCGCCACCGCTGGGGTTGCAATCCATGATGGCGACCACGTCGGCCTCCAGGCCTTTCGCGCCGTGGATGGTCATGATGCGCACGGCATCCAGCGCCGCATCGACATCGGCTTCGTCCGGCGCTTCCTGTTCCTTGCCGCGACGCAGGCGGTTCACCTGGTCAAGGAAACGGGCAATGCTCGGATAACGTCCGGCATCCAGTTGCAGCGACAGCGCCACGAAAGCCTCGAGATTACCCAGCACCTGCGCCCGCATCTCGGACGGCGTCGCGATCGCATACGCCTGCAACAAGCCACCTTCGTGCAACACCTGGTCGAGCAAGTCATGCACCGGCAAGATCTGCGCTGCCTGCTGCCATGCCTGCAACCGGCCATGGATGGACAACAGTGCCGCCGATGCCTGACCGCGATCGACGCGACGCTGCAAGCGCTGCCACCAGCTGCCCTCCTGGTCTGCTGCCAGCGCGATCAGGTCGCCATCGGTCGCTTGTGCAATCGGCGACTTCAGCACCTGCGCCAGCGCAAGGTCGTCGGCCGGCATCGTCATCCAGCGCAGCAGCGACACCAGGTCGTCGACTTCCAGCGCATCGAGCAAGCCACCGGCGCGACTTGACGTGAACGGTATGTGAGCCGCGCGCAAGCCGGCCTCGTACGCACGCAAATGGGTGCGGCTGCGCACCAGGATCATCATGTCGGACCACTTCAGCGGATCCTTGCCGGGCTTCAGTTGCCGCCAGCGTTCGCGCGCGGCCCACAGCGCCGCGCCCACCTGGCGTGCCTCGCGTTCGCGACGCGTGTCCTCGTCGTCCGGCGGGCCCTCCACCAGCGGGTCACGCAGCGCCAGCGGCTCCCCGGCCCTGGCGGTGCTCACTGCGGTGGCGGTGGCATTGGCTGCGACGCCGGCCGCTTCGCTGCCCTCGCCGCCGCCGCCCTCACCCGTTTCGTCGGTGTCCCCGGCAGCGCCCGCCGCACTCGCGCCGGCACGCACCAGCGGCAGCCGCCAGACCACGCTGTCTGCATCGTCCGACAGGGTGTCCTGCGGGTGGTACAGTGAATGGTGACCCGTCATGGCCTGGTTCAGCACATCGACGATGGCGCGACCGTTGCGACGCGTTTGCCGCGTGCTGAGATCGGCCGCGCCCTGCCCGCAGAGCATCTTGCGCGCCGCCTTGAATACGCGTGGCTCGGCACGGCGGAAGCGGTAAATCGATTGCTTCGGATCGCCAACGATGAACACACTGGGACGATCGCCATCCTCACCATAGGCATCCAGCCAGGCACGCACGATATGCCATTGCAGCGGATTGGTATCCTGGAATTCATCGATCAACACGTGCCGGTAGCGGGCATCAATGCGTGAATGCAGATAGGACGCATTGTCGGACTTGATGAGCACATTCCAGGCGTGCATCTCCAGATCCGCGAAGTCGAGCTTGCGCTTGTCTTCCTTGAGTTTCTGGTAGCGGGCGATGCAAGCTTCGCCGATCAGGAACATGGCCTCGTTCAACCGGCGCACCTGCAAATCCTGGGCGCGCTCTCGGTATGTGTTCAATTCCGCACACAGCAACGGCCACTCACCGACTAGCGCTTCGGCAGCGCCTTCCCCCAGTTTTTTCCGCAGCTCGGCGTTCGACTTTACTGAGTTCGGGGTGCCATCCTTGTTCAGGCAAAGCTTGCAAAGCGATTCAAAATCTTCGACGCTCTTGCCTTCGGAAATCTGCTTCTCGATCGCCGATGCCTTTGTCGCCTGAGCGGTCGTGCCTTTGCCTAACGCGAGCGTGAATGCCCTGAAGCGCGCATGCAGTTCCGAGTCTTCCCAGAACACAAGCCGCGCATCGCGATGGCCATCATCGCCAAGACAGTTGTCGAGCGCATCAACAGGCTCGGCCGCATGTTTCATGATCTGCCATTCGGCGCGCTTGGCAACGAAGGCCTCGATCATGTCGCGCCCGCTGCCGTCGCCGGCGATCTCGTAGACCGTCATCAGCGCAGCGCGCAGCGCGCGGTGCTCCGGATGGTTCAGCGATTGCATGAACTTGAGCCAGGCTTGCTCGCGCAGTTCCGCCGTGTTTTCTTCCAGCCCATAGCCATGGGGCACGCCGGACGACAGTGGCGCGATCTGCAGCAACCGGATGAACCAGCTGTGGAAGGTATCGACCGCCAGCCCGTGCGGGCTGGCCAGCACACGGGCGTACAAGGTGCGCGCAAACGGCATCGACTTTCGTGCTTCCTGGTCGGACAGGCCGCGCTGGGTGAGCGCGTCCAGCAGCTTCCTTTCATCCGTTTCCAGTGCCAGCTCACGCAACAGCTTGATGAGCCGCTCGCGCATTTCCTGCGCGGCCTTGCGCGTGAAGGTGATGGCCAGCATTTCACCCGGCTCGGCGCCGGCAAGCAAGAGGCGCAGCATGCGCGATACCAGCAGCCAGGTCTTGCCACTGCCGGCGCAAGCCTCGACGATCACGGAGCGCGAAGGGTCGCAGGCAGTGCGGATGAAAGCTTCGTGGGCGATCGGTCGTTCGCCATCGAAGAAACTGGGCAGGTCCTCGTTCACCAGTATCCCTTCCGGCACAAGCCTTGCACGTCGCAATAGGTGCAGCTGTCGCCGTGGCCGTTGGCAATCAGGCTCGCGCCATCGGCAATCGCCGCCAGATTGGACTGCAGCTGCGCGCGCAACAGCATGCGCCATTCGTCGATGTCCTTGGCCGGCACCAGGGCGGGCTTGTCTTCATCGACCGCCACATAGCCGGCAGCCATCGGCATCGGGTCGAGCAGCAGGACGTAAAACGGCAGCTGGTGATCGTCATGCGCCTTGAGCCGCTTGCTCAACGTGGCTTTCGCGGTGGTCTTGTAGTCCAGGACACGCCGTTCGCCATGACTGTTGCCATCGATGCGGTCAATGGTGCCGTGAAGCCGGATGCTGCGCTCACCATAAGGAAGCGCCTTCTCATCCTTGTGCTCGCCTTTCTGGTATTGCCAGCCCTGGGCCTCCTCTTCATTGGCCCAGTCCACATAGGCATCCCGCCGCGCCTGCCAGCGCGCCTGCCAGGACAGCGCCGCCGGATTGTGGGCCAGCACCTCGGCGAAGACTGCATCACTGATCGTCGCCATCAGCGCCTTGCGTTCGTCCCGCGGCACCGGCTTGTCGTGCAAGGCGTCGTGATACCGCTTCAGGATCAGGTGCAGCCAGTCGCCGTAGTCGCGCTTTCCGGGCAGCTCGTTCAAGGGGTCGTCGCCGCGCAGGCCCAGCATGCGCGATGCAAAGAACTGGTACGGACATTTGACCAGCGCGTTGTAGCCGCTGGCCGACAGGCTATCGGGCATCAGCTGCGGCGCGGACGGTTGTGGCTGCGCCTGCGGCACCGACGTCAGCGCCGCCCATGCACGCGCCGGCACATGCGTGGGCAGCTTGCCGAGGCCGGCACGCTGCAGCGTCAGCTCCAGCCGCTGTATCCACGGGCTGGGCGCGACTTCCTCGCCATCCCTGACCTGCTGCCAGGACAACACGACCTCGGGGCAGCTAATCAGCAATGACGCGAATTCGCGCAGTTGCTGGCGCTGTTTGTCTTCGCGCGTCGCCAGGCCCAGCTCGCGGCGCACGGCGTTGGCAAAGAACAGCGCCTCGGCCGGGCGCGATGGCAGGTGCTCGCTGTCGGCGCCGACCACGATCGCGGCATCGAAGTCGCGCAGCATGGTGCCGTTGAGGGGGACCATCATCACGCGCCGGTCGTCGCGCGGCGCCACGAACACCGTCTGCTCCAGCTCGAGGTCGAGCAGCATGCGCCACTCGGCCAGTGAGAATTCGTCAGCGAGGCCTTCGCAATCGCGCGCCAGCTGCCCGAGCATCGCGAGCAATTGCTCGCCGGCCTTGTCGCCGGCCAGCGTGGCGCTGCAGCCGAGCTCATCGAACACCTTCGTCGTCACGGCAACCCAGTCGGTGACGCGCTTTCTCGACCGGTAGGCACGCGCCTCACGCGCTATCACATCGACCAGGCCCCTCACATCCGGCAGTGCATTCACGGCCTCCGCCACCGATGCCCAGTTGCCGGAGTGGCCCAGCTTGACCAGCGCACGCTCCATCGCATGACGCGACGCGGGCTCGTCAAGTGCCGGATGGCGGACGAATGGCGACTTCAGGAAATCGAGCAGCGGCGCGATCTCGCCGCCGGCCGAGACCAGTTCCATCCATGCATGGATGACGGCCGCTGCGCGCGTGGTGGACAGCTTCCAGCCGGTCTCGTCGGAGACGACAATGTCGGCCCGCTCCAGCAGCGCGCGCAAGCGGCGCGCGACCACGCGGTCTTGCGGCACCACGGCGATGCGTTTCTTGCCGGCGGCGACCCAGTCGACGATGGTCTGAGCAGCCGCCTGCGCTTCGTCTTCCATGCTGCGCGCCGGGTAAAGTCGGAGACCCTCCGGGAGCGCCGGTTCGGACGCGGCGGCCAGTCCCTCATCGAGGATCTCGGTCCAGCTTTGCGCTTGCAGCGCCGGTAGCGCATCGGCCGACCAGTCGACGCGCACGCGCAGCACCGGCTGGCGCTGCGACCAGGCGTCAAGGAAGGCCGCCTCGAGCGCGTCCGGCGCCCACGGGGCGCACCACAGCAGCGGGAATTCGGCGGCGGCAGCGGCACGCTGCATCGCGTTGTGCCGCGCAAGGCCGGGATCGCGCGCATCGCGTTCGCCCTGCCACAGGGTCCAGACCAGGCGCGATTCGTAGGACAGCATCTCGGCCGCGCGCGGCGACAGCTGTTCAAGCGCCGCCTTCCAGCGGTCCTCGACGCCTTCGGGCTGGGCCAGCGCGGCCGGCAGCAGCGCGGCGTTGAGCTCGTCGTTGATCGATAGCAGGGTCTGCGCCAGCGGCAGCAAGTCCGAATTGCGGGGTGCGGACAGCAGGGACTTCACCAGCGGGTTGTCGCGCAGGTTCGCATACAACATCATCATCCGTTCGCTGGCCGTGGCCGGCCCGGCGCCCCCGGGCTCGGGCAGCTGCTGCGCCAGCCACGAGGACAAGGTGCGGATCTGCGGGGGGATGAAATTTGGCCCCAGCACCTGTGCGAGCGCGGCGCGCAGCGAGCTGATGTGGGTGAAGGTCGGCACCATCACCAGCCATTGCGACAGCTGCGGCGCGGCCTCGCCATGCCCTGCATCAGCCTCGGTTGCGGCCAGCAGCACGCGGGCAAGCTGCGGCCAGAAGCCGGAGCCGGGGGCGATCGCGCGGGCGGATACGGTCATGGGGCAGGGGCGGGTGGCGGGCTTTTGTCGGACAGGGTGCTGACCGGCATTTTATGCGACCGCGCAAGCCCGGCGTCAGTCGGCGCCGCCGCAGGCACACTTTTCTTGAAAATGCGTTATGATTTGCCCCATTCCCGCCGCGCCACCTCCTGTTTCGATTCCATTTCTTGAAGTTCCAGCGCGCTGCCCCCAGATGCGCACAGCAGGATCGCCACAGGTCCGGCGCGACTCGCATGCGGTATCACTAATTTACGCGGGCCGTTTCCACCTCAGATGAGGATTACATGAGCGACAACATCAAACACATTTCCGACAGTTCTTTTGAATCCGACGTGCTCAAGTCCGACAAGCCCGTGCTGGTCGATTTCTGGGCCGAATGGTGCGGCCCCTGCAAGATGATCGCTCCCATCCTCGAAGAGGTTGCCAAGGAATACGACGGCAAGCTGCAGATCGCCAAGATGGACGTCGATGCGAACCAGGCCGTGCCGGCCAAGTTCGGCATCCGCGGCATCCCGACGCTGATCCTGTTCAAGAACGGCGTCCCGGCAGCACAGAAGGTGGGCGCACTGGCCAAGGGCCAGCTGACCTCCTTCATCGACAGCAACATCTGATGTGTCGGCGGCAGCGCGCCCGCGCTGCCGCTTCTTTCCTTTCCCAGCGCAGTCCCCTCCCCCACCTTTGTTTGCCCGTCACGGGCCCTGACCATGCATCTTTCTGAACTCAAGGCACTCCATGTGTCCGCCCTGCTCGAGATGGCCATTGGCCTCGAGATCGACAATGCCGCACGCCTGCGCAAGCAGGAACTGATGTTCGCGATCCTGAAGAAGCGCGCCAAGTCCGGCGAGCAGATCTTCGGTGATGGCGTGCTCGAAGTACTGCCCGACGGCTTCGGCTTCCTGCGCTCGCCGGACGCGAGCTACATGGCGTCGACCGATGACATCTACATCTCGCCATCGCAGATCCGCCGCTTCAACCTGCACACCGGCGACTCGATCGAGGGCGAAGTCAGGACACCGAAAGATGGCGAGCGTTATTTCGCCCTGGTCAAGGTCGACAAGGTCAACGGCGAACCGCCGGAAGCGTCGAAGCACAAGATCCTGTTCGAGAACCTGACGCCGCTGCACCCGAACAAGCCGCTGCTGCTCGAGCGCGAAATGCGCGGCGAAGAAAACATCACCGGCCGCATCATCGACATGATCGCGCCGATCGGCAAAGGCCAGCGCGGCCTGCTGGTGGCGTCGCCGAAGTCGGGCAAGTCCGTGATGCTGCAACATCTTGCACACGCGATCACGGCCAACCATCCGGACATCACGCTGATCGTGCTGCTGATCGACGAACGTCCGGAAGAAGTGACGGAAATGCAGCGCTCGGTGCGCGGTGAAGTGGTCGCCTCGACCTTCGACGAACCGGCGACGCGCCACGTGCAAGTGGCCGAGATGGTGCTGGAAAAGGCCAAGCGCCTGGTCGAGATGAAGAAGGACGTCGTGATCCTGCTGGACTCGATCACCCGCCTCGCCCGTGCGTACAACACCGTGATCCCGGCCTCGGGCAAGGTGCTGACCGGCGGCGTGGATGCCAATGCGCTGCAGCGCCCCAAGCGCTTCTTCGGCGCAGCGCGCAACATCGAGGAAGGCGGCTCGCTGACCATCATCGCGACCGCGCTGATCGAGACCGGCAGCCGCATGGATGACGTGATCTACGAAGAATTCAAGGGCACCGGCAACATGGAAGTGCACCTCGAGCGCCGCCTGGCCGAGAAGCGCGTGTACCCGGCGATCAACCTTAGCAAGTCCGGCACCCGCCGCGAAGAACTGCTGATCAAGCCGGACGTGCTGCAAAAGGTCTGGATCCTGCGCAAGCTGCTGTACGGGATGGATGAGATCGAGGCGATGGAGTTCATGCTCGACAAGATGAAGGCCACCAAGACCAATGCGGAATTCTTCGACCTGATGCGTCGCGGCGGTTCCTGATACCGGGGTTCTTGAGTTGGCAACATCGGCGGCGCCTGCGGGCGCCGCTTGCTTTTGGCGGCCGCCCCGGCCGACTTGTCCAAGCCCTTGATTTCCCTATATAATCCGCGGTTCCCTTAACCGGGCAAGTGATCACTGATCGGGTCGAGAAGCAGCACGGACCGCCGAAGCACTGATTGGCTACCCAACGATAGCGAGAAACCCATGAAAGAAGGCATCCACCCGGATTACCGCGAGATCGTCGT
>JBDKLN010000172.1:0-23024 GCA_039806045.1 Pseudomonadota bacterium | reverse complement strand
TGTTGGCCACTGACTGTTCAGAGAAGTAAATTCGATGTCCTATAACTTACCCAGCAGCACACTGCGAGACGTAAGTCCGCTGCTTAAGGGCAAAAGGCCTGCCGCCCCTCCCGTAAGCAAGGAATAGTCGTTTCCTGAATTTCCCTGTTAGGATCCAAACGCGGGGATGGGCAATATCGCCAAAATTCAAGTCCGGCGCGGGGTATGAGTGCGTGTTGATTACTTCGAGGCGTGAAAAGCCGTGAAATTCCTTGATAATTTCCCTGTTAGCAAGGAGTGGCACTGAGACGACTTGGGCCTTGAATACACCCACCGCCAAGAAGTCAAGAGAAAAGCCCGTTTCCAGCGGGCTTTTTTTATTTTCATCTTCAAAAAGTATTCGGGGCAGCAGCTTAAGGATTGAAAATCTTTCTGTCGGTGGTTCGATTCCGCCCCGGGCCACCAATTAAGCAAAGCCCTTGTTAGCGATAGCAGGGGCTTTTTGCTTTTGGCGTGCATCCTCACAGCGTCCTGGCTAATCACAGCATTTATAACGCGACACGTTTATTGATCTCGCATGAATGATCTTTTCATCTCACCATTCGTTTGAGTGCCGACATCGAAACCGAGATAGTCCTCTCATTTTTCTGTGATACCTTAATTCCTTAAGATTACTGGAGGTTCGATGAGCGCCGATCTCACCGCGCATGCCGATGCGCTGCAAGCTATCCTCACCGACAAGGGCCTGCTGCAAGCAGGTGACCTAGAAGATTTTCGCCACAAGGTGACCGAAGAATGGCTGCCCCGTAATGGCGCGCGCCTGTGCGCCCGTGCCTGGGTTGATCCGGAGTTCAAAGCCGGGCTGCTCAAGGATGGACGTGCGGCAGCCGCAAGCATGGGCTTTGCAATGCCGGAGCACCACCGTAGCCTGGTGGTGTTGGAGAACACTGCCGAATTACAGAATGTCATCTGTTGCACCCTATGTTCATGCACTGCCTTCACCATCATCGGCATGGCTCCGGGGTGGTACAAAGACCTTGAGTACCGCGCCCGTGTGGTGCGCGAGGCCCGCAGCGTGCTTCGCGACATGGGTCTTGCATTGGCCGAATCCATTCGGATCCGCGTGTGGGACACCACCACCGACACCCGCTACATGGTGCTGCCGTACCGTCCGCCGCATACGGAAGGTTGGAGCCTGGAGGCTCTGGAGACCTTGATCACCAAGGAATCGATGATCGGTGTGGCGCGCCTTGAGCCGCCTTACGCAGGAGTTTGAATATGGATGGATTCCACGATCTCGGCGGTCGTCAGGGCTTTGGGCCTGTGAAGCGCGACGGTCACACCGAGCCCTTTCATAGCGATGCCGAAATTCGCATTGCGGCGATGTGGGTGCGGCTACTGCGCCATGGTATCTATAACATGGACGAATACCGCCATGCCATCGAACGCATGGAGCCCCGGCATTATGTTAGCGCGTCTTACTACGAGCGCACCTTCACTGGCGTAGTCAGCCTGTGCGTGGAGCGGGGCGTATTCGGCGCTGCCGAACTGTCAGCCGCGGCCGGCTTCGCGGTTCAGCTCGCAAGTCCTAGCTGCGAAGGTCGAATCGGTGATGCACACCTGCCCGAGATCGGCGTGGGTGACCGTGTGCGCGTCAAGCACGACTTTGTGCCCGGACACATACGCATGCCGGGCTACATCCGCGGCAAGGAAGGTGTGGTGGTGGCAATATCTCCCGCTTACCCTTACCCCGATGCCCATGGCCATGGCCTTGAGTCCGCCTGGCAGCGCAGCTTTGACGTGCGCTTCTCATCGCGCCACTTGTGGCCCGATGGCTCAGAAGAGGCTGAGGTGCAGGTGGGCGTTTTCCATGGCTATCTCGACAAGGTGATCTGAGCGCAGACGTGGGCCGGCATCATCGACCCATGCCTCAACCTCTGACGGCGGCAGGTCGACGGTCCGGCTGGCTTTGGCTACGGCGGTCTAGTCCCGGATGATTTCAGTCACCGTCGCAGTTCTGCGCTTGGCAGTCCAGCATTTGAAGACTTCTTCCATTCGAAGTTATGACCCGAGTAGTTTTTTACCGGGGCATTTCACCGAACGCATGGAGCAATTTTGTATAGTCAGCCAGCTCCATCGCTAGCAGTGCCTGAGGCCCTAAAACTGACAAGGGAATCATTGCAACCCCGATCGGCCCAGATTGTCCATGAATCGGGATGTACCAGCAGTCAAGCGATTCGTTCTGTCCAGTAGCTGGGCCATAAGCTTGTCCGACCCTCAGTACAATCCACATTACACATTGCTGCTCGAAAGTGGGTGCGCCGATGTACTGGTGCGGCGGCTCATCGTCGTCTGTTTCTGATGCCCCCTTCAGAATGAGCAGAATCACGGGTGCGCCGGCACAGTCAGAAAGCAGTCTGACGAAAGCCCACGGATCTGATTGCGCGCGCCCCGACATGGCAGACTTCATCGCATGAACATATGCGTTTCGACGGGTGGCCATGCGACGACTCCACGCATTGTATTGCCGCTGAAGTTCGATCAGCAAGGACACGCCCAGGCTGATAATCCAGACCAATCCCAGTAGCACCGCGTGCTCTTGCAGATCGATCAGGAAAGAGCCTTGCGGTGGAATGAAAAGCCAGTTGAACGCGAGGGTGGACAGGGTGGCAAGTATCCACGAGGTCCAGAGATTGATTGCCAAGCTGGCGATCACCGACGTCGCAACGGCTATCATGCCAAGCGTATCGAGAGCTAGCCGATTTGAAAGGGCTAGCATCAGCGCCCAGCCGCACACCCAAATTCCGATTCCGGCCTGCCGGGCTACGGGGCGAAGAAGGGTGTGCAGCGAACTCATTGCGCTTTTAGATTTGTACGTGCGTTCCCAATTCCACTACCGAATTTTCCGGAAGCTTGAAGTAGTCGGCTACGCTGCCTGAATTTCTGTGCAAGGCAGAGAACAGGTTTTCTCGCCACCATGCCATCGCGCCGTCGTGCGTCGGGATCACGGTCTGACGGCTCAGGAAGTAAGTGGTTTCGAATGGATCGATTGGTAGTCCGCGTGATTCGCATAATTCAAGCGCGCGCGGCACATTCGGTGTGTTCATGAAACCGAAGTTCACGCGCACAAGCCAGAAGCTGTCGCTTATTTGTTCGATCTCGATTCGATCACTTTTCGGCACCCAAGGAATTTCCTTGAAAACGACAGTCAGAACAATATTCCTGCGGTGCAAGATCTCGTTGTGCTTCAAATTATGCAGAAGCGCTTGTGGCACGGTCTCGGTATAGCCGACAGCATAGATGGCGGTGCGATTGGCCCGACGGATTTCATCGGTGTCGATTTCCTTGACGAAGCTCGCAAGTTCGATCCCCTCATCACGAATAGATGAATGAACCAGCGAACGCCCTTTTTCCCAAGTCTCCATCACAATGAACAGCAACAGGCCAAGCAGTAGCGGGAACCAGCCTCCCTCGAAAATCTTGGCCGAACATCCGGCGACTAACAAGGCATCAATGCAGAAAAACAGCGTGGTTGCACCTATGGCGACGGACGACGCCATGCCCCAGGCATGACGTACAACGAAGTAGGTGAGGAACGTTGTGATCATCATGGTCAGCGTGACGGCGATGCCATAAGCACCGGCTAAAGCTGATGAAGAACCGAAGCCCACTACGGATGCGACCACACCTATGAACAAAATCCAATTCACAGCGGGTATATAAATTTGTCCGATTTCACGCGACGATGTATACAGCACATTCATTCGAGGGAGCAGCCCAAGCTGCATTGCTTGTTTCGTCATCGAATACGCGCCGGATATGACGGCCTGCGATGCAATAACGGTCG
Source organism: Pseudomonadota bacterium (assembly GCA_039806045.1). GTDB lineage: Bacteria > Pseudomonadota > Gammaproteobacteria > Burkholderiales > Burkholderiaceae_D > Pernthalerella. The sequence continues at coordinate 19,198 of JBDKLN010000172.1, read as the reverse complement.
CCAGCGCCGACAGTACGACAATGAAAAGCAGCAGGGAATCCGGATACATACGGTAGAACGGATTCTCCAATGCGCTGGCGTCTGATATCAGTAATGCACCCTGTCCCATGTAGTTGAGCGCGAGTGCTGGCAGTACCAGCCCGGTCCATGCGATCTGAATCGGACGCTTGCCGAAATGTCCCATGTCCGCATACAGTGCTTCCGCACCCGTCAGTACCAGTGCGATCGCACCAATCGTCGCGAACAAATGCCAGCCGCGCTGTTGCAGGAAATGCAGCGCCTGAAGCGGATTCAGTGCCAGCAAAATTTCGGGCTGATTCACGATATGAAACATGCCCGCCATGCCTATCGTCATAAACCATATGATCAGTACCGGTCCGAACGTCCTGCCGACCAGGCCGGTCCCAAAGCGCTGTATGGCAAATAGACCGATCATGATGAACACGGTCAGTGGCACGATATAGGGCTTGAATGACGGCGTTGCGACTTCAAGACCTTCCAGCGCACCCAACACGGAAACTGCTGGGGTGATCACGCTATCGCCGTAAAACAGCGTGGCACCAAATACGCCAAGCAGAAGCAACAGACGACGCAGCTTCGGCTTCGAGCCTACAGCGGTCGCCGCGAGTGCAGTCAGCGCCAGGATGCCGCCTTCGCCCCGATTGTCCGCTCGCAGGATCAGGATTACATATTTCAGCGTGACGACTAGCATTAGCGCCCACAGCACCACAGATACAGCGCCAATCACATTGGGCGGGGTTACCGTCACGCCGGTCGACGGGGAGAACACTTCTTTCAGTGCATACAGCGGGCTGGTTCCGATGTCGCCATAGACGACGCCCAGTGCTCCCAGGCTAAGTGCGGCGAGCGATGCTTTATGGGATTCGGAATGAAGATAATCGGGATTGGCGATCCGATTGGCTGCGGGCATACGATTGACTCCGTGGCATGGCTGATTTGACGGAAATGGTAACGATCGCCGCGTAAAAATCGCATATAGATTTATTCTTTTCAAATCGACATGCCGGATGTCCTGATTTAGCTAAGAACGACTTATTGCACTCCTTGCAGTCGGTATCCGACGCCCAACTCAGTCAGCAGATGCTGTGGGTCGCTTGCGTCTTTTTCCAGCTTTTGCCGCAGATTTCCCATGTAAATTCGCAGGTAATGTCCGCGTTCGCTATGGCCTGGCCCCCAGACTTCGCGCATGAGTTGCTGATGGGTGAGCACCCTGCCATGGCCCTTGATCAGAGCTGACAGCAGTCGATATTCGATGGGGGTCAGGTGGATCAGTTCGCCCTGCCGGCGCACGATGCGCAAGCCGAAATCGACTTCGACCTCGCCGAAGCGCACAATAGAATTCGCTTCACCGCTAGACACCAGAGCCACGCGGCGCAATTGCGCCCTGACCCGAGCCAGCAATTCCGGCACCCCAAAAGGCTTGACCAGATAGTCATCAGCACCTGCATCCAGCGCATCGACTTTCTCCGTCTCCTGCTCGCGAGCGGACAGCACTATGACAGGCGCGGTCGACCAATTGCGTAGCTCGCGGATCACTGCCTTTCCATCGATGTCGGGCAGGCCAAGATCGACGATAACGATGGTCGGCTGCCGGGTAGATGCCTCAATCAGGCCCCGTTTCCCGTCCATGGCTTCGAAGACCGTGAATGATTCAGATTCAAGCGCAGTTCGCAGGAAGCGCAATATGTAAGGATCATCTTCGATCACCAAAATGCGCGCTGCATCGCTGCTCATATCGTTTCCTCGGTTTCTTGTTCAATGGCCGGAGGTGTTCCCATTGGTAGCGTGAAGACTATGCGCGCACCACCCATGGCAGAGCGTTCAGCATGAATTTGCCCGCCGTGTGCCTCGACGATCGCGCGGCAAATGGCGAGACCCAGACCCACGCCCGGCAGGCTGCCTTCGTGCTCGCCGCGCTCAAATTTGTGGAATAGTCGTTCTTCCTGACCCTCCGGGAATCCCGGGCCATTGTCTTCGATCGCGACCGCCAGTCGACCGTCGCTCACGCTGGCACTGATCGCGATCGTGCTGCCGGTCGGCGTGTATTTCACTGCATTCTCTAGCAGGTTGACAATCACGCGTTCGATCAGCACGGCATCGACCTCGCACAGCGGGAGCTGGGACGGCAGATGGGTTTCCAGACGGTGCGACGCGAACGTTTCCTCGAGTTGTCGCCGTGCGGAGCCGACGATTTCTTCCAGCGAGTGCCATTCACGCTTGAGGCTCAGCGTGCCAGATTGCAGGCGTGCCATGTCAAGCAGCTTGCCGACCAGGCCTGCGGTGCTGTGCGCTTTTTCGCGCAATGCATCGAGCAATTCGCGGCGCTGCTCGCTGTTGTTTTCGGCCGCTTCCAGCATGTCGGCGATGCCAACCAGCGACGTCAGCGGGGTTCTGAGGTCATGGCTGACCGCGGCCAGCACGCTATTGCGCAGGCGTTCGCCCTCCATGCTCAACAAGGCTTCCTGCGCGATATCGACAAAATGAATCCTTTCCAGCGCAAGCGCAATTTGCGCGGCGCAGGCGTCACGGTGTCGCTGCCAGTCACCATCTTGTAGCTGTGCTTCATCGGCGGGCATCAACACCAGGGTGCCACGAGTCCGGGTCGGGGCGCTCAGCGGGTAATAATGAGCCATTGCGCTGGGCAGGGTCGACGTGCCACGGCCGGCAGGCTGCGCATGGTCGAAAACCCATTGCGCAATGCTCAGGTCCACCGCCGCATTGGCACCATCCGAATGTAGCTGTTCACGGCTGTCCGGCAGTAGCAGCCAGCAGTGGGCATTCAATGCGGGCTCCAGTTCTTCCAGCGCCAGACTGACGATTTGCTCACGCGTCAGTGCGCCGGACAATAATCGTGCCAGTCGCGCCAGTTGACTGCTGTACTGTTCGCGCTGGCGTGCTGCTTCGGCTTCAAATCTTAGCTTCGCGGTCAATTGACCAATGATCAGTGCAACGATCAGCATCAAGACGAATGTAAACAAGTATTGCGTGTCATGCACTGACAGACTTAGGCGCGGCGGAACAAAGAAGAAATCAAACGAGACCACCGCCAGCAGCGCCGCCCACGCGCCAGGACCGCGCCCATACCGCATGGCGGCCAGCACAACGGCAAGCAAGAACACCATCACGATATTGGCCAATTCGAAATACGACAGCAACAAGGAAGCGATTAATCCTGCGATGCCGATCGCCGTGCTGGCCTTCAGATAGCTCAACCATGGAATGGGACCCGCCTCCAGCGGGCCCGGATTCAAGCGTGATGTATTGTCGCCGACGCCAACCAACAACAGATCAAGTTGTGGCGCATGCTGCGCCAAATGGTCAGCAAGTCCAGGCAGCCATTTCCGACGCCATGCCGGTATGACGCGATGTCCCAGCACCAGCCTGGATGCATTGCGCGTACGTGCGTAATTGACCAGTGCCAGCACCGCGTCGCTGCTCGACAGCATGACGCTTTCGCCGCCCAGTCGCTCGGCCAGTTGCAGGGTCGCATTAAGCTGGCTCCGCTGCTTTTGGTCGCTGCGCTCGGTGGCCGGTGTCGTCACATGCACAGCGATCCAATCGGCCTGCAAGCGGGAAGCAAGACGTGCGGCTGCCCGTACCAGATTCTCTGCGCCGTTGTCATTGCCGACGCACACAAGCAGACGTTCCTTGGCTTGCCAGACATTCGAAATTGCCTGATCGGCCCGGTACTCGCGCATTTGTGCATCGACACGATCTGCGGTTCGACGCAATGCGATCTCGCGTAGCGCGATCAGGTTACCTTTGCGGAAGAAATTGCCGGCCGCCCGTTGCGCCGCATCCTGCACATAAACCTTGCCCTGGCGCAGACGCAGCAACAATTCGTCGACAGGCAGGTCAACCAGTGTGACGTCGTCGGCGAGATCGAAGACACGGTCCGGCACGGTTTCGCGCACGCGCACGCCGGTGATGCTGCCCACAACATCGTTCAGACTGTCAATGTGTTGCACATTCAGCGTCGTATACACATCGATGCCCGCACCGAGCAATTCGTCGATGTCCTGCCAGCGCTTCTGATGTCGGCTGCCGGCCACATTGCTGTGAGCAAGTTCATCGACGACGATCAGTTGCGGCTTGCATTCAAGGGCCGTATCGAGATCGAATTCGTCAAATTGATGGCCGCGATAGTCGATGCTTTTCGGTGGCAGGGTGCGCAGACCGTCCAGCAATGCGCCGGTGTCGGCGCGGCCATGGGTCTCGGCCACACCGACTAGCACGTCGACCCCTTCGGCTTGCCGCTGACGTGCGGCCTGCAGCATGGCGTACGTCTTGCCGACTCCGGCACAGGCGCCGAAGAACAGCCTGAGCTTGCCGCGGGTTGCGGCCCGTTGCTGGGCGCGCAGTGAATCCAGCAGGCGGTCGGGATCGGGACGTAGGTCGTTCATGGACGCTATTGTCGCATTGGCCAGCGTTCATCCAGCGCAAGATTCAAAGTCAGCACATTGACCCTCGGCTCACCGAAGACACCCCAGTCCGGTCCTTTGGTATGCGCAGGCACCAACGCGAGCAACTCTTCCTTCGTCCTGCCGCGCTCTGCCGCGACACGTTCTAATTGCCATTCGATGGCAGCCGGTGACAGGTGAGGGTCCAGGCCGGAGGCAGACGCGGTAACCAGGTCGGCAGGAATGGGACCATGTTGTTCCGGATGCGCTGCACGTAACGCGGCCACGCGCTGCCGAACGGCATCGGCCAGGGCCGGATTCAGTGGGCCGAGATTGCTGCCGCCTGACGCCAGTCCGTTGTTTGGCTGAGGTGCCGTGGCGGAGGGACGGCTCCAGAAGTAGCCGGTGCTGCTAAAGGATTGACCGATCAGCACCGAACCAGCGACTTTGCCATCGCGCAGCAACAAGCTGCCATTCGCCTGTGCCGGGAACACGGATTGCGCAATGCCGTTGACGAGACAGGGGTAGGCTAGTCCACACAACAACGTGATCAGCGCAAACAGGGTCAGGGCGGGTCGAAATGCGGTTTGCATGAGATTCTCCTTCAAGCCAGATGCAGCAGCACCAGAATCAGATCGACGAGTTTCATGCCGGCGAAAGGCACCAGCAGGCCACCAAGTCCATAAATCAACAAATTGCGCCTGAGTAGAGGGCCGGCACCGAGCGGACGATACGGTACCCCTTTGAGTGCCAGCGGTATCAGTGCGATGATGATCAGGGCATTGAAGATTACCGCAGACAAGATGGCCGACGAAGCGCTGTGCAACTGCATGATGTCGAGGGCCTTTAATTGCGGGTAGGTGGTTGCAAACGCGGCGGGGATGATAGCGAAATATTTCGCAACGTCGTTTGCCACGCTGAACGTCGTCAGTGCGCCACGCGTCATCAACATCTGCTTGCCCGTCTCGACCACTTCAATCAGCTTGGTCGGATTGCTATCAAGGTCGACCATGTTGCCCGCTTCCTTGGCAGCCTGCGTGCCGCTGTTCATGGCAACTGCGACGTCGGCTTGGGCCAGCGCCGGCGCATCATTGGTTCCGTCGCCGGTCATCGCGACCAGTTTTCCTTCGCTCTGGAAATCGCGGATGAGTTTCAGTTTCTGCTCCGGTTGTGCCTCAGCGAGGAAGTCATCGACGCCGGCTTCGGCTGCGATTGCTGCCGCAGTCAGACGGTTGTCGCCGGTGATCATTACAGTCTTGATGCCCATTTGGCGCAGCTCAGCGAAGCGCTCCCGAATGCCGCCCTTGATCACATCCTTCAGCTCAACCACACCGAGCACGCGAGGGCCTTCGGCGACCACCAGTGGCGTGCTGCCGCGTCGCGCAACTTCGGTGACAATATCAGTGACAGCCGAAGGGAATGTCTTTCCATGTTGTTCGACGTAGCGCTGTATGGCATCTGCAGCGCCCTTGCGAATCTCGCCGCTGACTAAGTCGACGCCGCTCATTCGCGTGTGGGCGGAAAAAGGAACAAATCGCGCATCCAGACCTGCCAACGCATGTTCGCGGATCTCGTAGCGCTGCTTGGCCAGCACCACGATGGATCGGCCTTCCGGTGTCTCATCAGCCAGTGAAGCCATCTGCGCCGCTTCAGCCAGTTCGCGTGCACTGATGCCAGGTGCGGGAAGGAAGGTGCTCGCTTGCCGGTTGCCAAGCGTGATGGTGCCGGTTTTGTCGAGCAGCAGCACATCGACATCGCCTGCAGCTTCGACTGCACGGCCGGAGGTGGCGATCACATTGGCTTGCATCATCCGGCTCATGCCAGCTACGCCAATTGCTGAAAGCAGCCCGCCTATCGTTGTCGGTATCAGGCAGACCAGCAGCGCTACTAGCACTGTTACGCTGACGGCGGTACCCGCGCCTGTGGCTTGCGCACTGTAAATGGAAAACGGCAACAGCGTCACGGTTGTCATCAGGAAAATCAGGGTCAGTGCGACCAGCAGGATGGTCAGTGCAATTTCATTAGGCGTCTTTTGGCGCTTCGCGCCTTCGACCATCGCGATCATTCGATCAAGGAAGGCCTCTCCGGGATTGGCGGTGACGCGTGCCACCAGCCAGTCACTCAGCACGCGAGTGCCGCCTGTGATCGCGGAAAAATCACCGCCGGATTCGCGGATCACCGGAGCCGATTCGCCGGTGATGGCTGATTCATCGACCGACGCGACGCCCTCGATCACTTCGGCGTCTGCGGGAATGGTGTCGCCAGCTTCAATCAGCAGCAGGTCACCCTTGCGCAGACTGTGTGAGTCGATCACGGTGATCCCGGCATTTTTATCTGGCGCGTCGAGTCGCTTAGCGACGACATTCTTGCGCGAGCTGCGCAACGACGCAGCTTGCGCACGACCGCGTCCTTCGGCCAGCGCCTCGGCAAAATTCGCGAACAGCAAAGTGAACCAAAGCCAGATTGCGACAGCGAAGATGAAGCCGGCCGGTGCTTCGCCCTTTCCAATCAGGGCCTGCAGCCACAACAGCGTCGTCAGTACACTGCCGATCCAGACGACAAACATCACCGGATTACGGATTTGTGCTCGCGGTGAGAGGCGCAGGAAAGCGTCAGCCATCGCAGGCTTCAGCAGCAGGGGATCGAATAGCGGCAGAGTGCGGTTCATAGCTATCCTCCGGATCATTAATGGGCAAGCTGCAGCTGCTCGACGATCGGGCCGAGCGACAGCGCTGGTATGTAGGTCAGGGCGCCGACGATAACGACCGTCGCGATCAGCAATAAGACAAACAGAGGTCCGTGGGTAGGCATGCTGCCGCTGCTTGCTGCCAGTCGAGGTTTGGCCGCAAAGCTGCCGGCGATCGCCAGTACAGGGATCATGGTCAGGAAGCGGCCAAACCACATCGCCAGTGCCAGCAAATAGTTATAGAACGGCGTGTTTGCCGACAATCCGGCAAATGCAGAGCCATTGTTGTTTGCCGCGGATGAAAAGGCGTACAGCACTTCTGAGAAGCCATGCGCGGCAGGATTGGCCATGCCGGCCAAACCAGACGTTGAGATCACCCCGATCGCAGTGCCTCCCAGCACCAGCAAGGGCGTGCCCAGGATCGCGATCGACACCATCTTCATCTCGAAGCTCTCGATCTTCTTGCCCAGATATTCCGGCGTGCGGCCTATCATCAGCCCGGCGAGGAAGACTGCGAGTAGCGCGAATAGCAGCATCCCGTAAAGCCCGGATCCCACGCCGCCGAATACGACTTCGCCCAGTTGTATCAGCCACATTGGCACGAGACCACCGAGTGGCATGAAGCTGTCATGCATGGCGTTGACTGCGCCGCAGCTGGCAGCTGTGGTGATCGTTGCAAACAGACTGGATGCGACAATGCCGAAGCGAACTTCTTTGCCCTCGAGGTTGCCGTCGTTGGCCATCCCCTCAGGTATCAGCAGCGGGTTGGACTGGGATTCGGCAGTGTAGGCAACGGCGAACATCACGCAGAACAGAATGACCATCGCGGCAAGTATCGCGATGCCTTGCCGCTGGTCGCTAACCATACGGCCAAACATGAATACCAGTGCGGCAGGGATAAGAAATATGGCGATCATCTGAGCAAAATTCGACAACGGCGTCGGATTTTCGAAAGGATGCGCAGAATTCGCGTTGTAGAAGCCACCGCCGTTCGTGCCGAGCATCTTGATTGCTTCCTGCGATGCGACGGGCCCGAGCGGTAAGGTTTGCGTGTTGCTGCTGGCCGTCACTACCAACGGCTTGCCAGTGGCATCTCGAATCGCCTGACCTTCTGAATCAAGCTTGGGCTGTTCATAGGCCAAGGGGACGCGTAACTCGGCTGTGACCGAAGGCGCCATGCTTTGCACGACACCCTGCCCGACGAGAAACACTGCGAACAACAGCGATAGTGGCAACAGCAACCATGCATGTACGCGCCACAGATCAAGCCACGGGTTGCCGATGCCTTGTGCGCCGCTTCGCGTGAAGCCGCGTACCAGCGCAACTGCGACCACGATGCCAATTGCGGCCGACATGAAATTTTGCACCGCAAGTACCAGCATTTGGCTGAAATTGCTCATGGTGCTTTCGCCAGAGTACGACTGCCAATTGGTGTTGGTCAGGAAGGAAACCGCGGTATTGAACGCGAGATCTGGGGTCAGGTCGCTCATGCCGTTGGGATTCAGCGGTAGCAGTGACTGCCAGCGCAAGGCCGCATATGCGAACACGAGCATTAGCAACTTCAGCACCACCAGCGCGCCGGCATAGCGCCACCAAGGGTAATCGTCACTCAGGCGAGAGCCTAGCAACCGCATGACGGTGTGGTCGATCTTCTGAAGCGCGGTCCAGCGTGCCGCGAGGCGGCCGTCCATGAGAGAGGACAGGTATTTTCCCAGAGGCCAGGCGAGTATCAGCAATACGATGAAGAAAAGGCTCAGTTGCAAAGTCGCAGAGTGATTCATGCAACCTCCTCAGCGCGCAGTAGCGCCCAGATCAGATAAATGACTAAGCCGGAAGCCGCGCCGCCGGCGACCCAGTAAATGAACGCGATGCTCATGACTTCACCTGTTGAAGGCTGCGGCATAGTGCGATTAGCCCAAGCAAAGCCGCACAGAGCATTACTTCGAGAAGGCCTACGAAAATGTCCATCTCAATCTTCCTCTGTCGTTGAATCTGGAGGCAGTATAGTTGCAATACTATTAATATTGCATTGAGATTGTGGATGGTCGTATAAAAATTCCATCAAGGTGTGGCGGAGCGAGTCAAGTTGCGGCAAGTTACTCAGCGGAAAAATCACCTAAAAGTGCTAACAGGCAACTTGAATGGGCGTGAATCGCTTCCGAGGCCCTAGACACTTCTGAGCCTGCAATTTGGGCAACGAGCGGGTGTCATGCGCAGCAGTCCGAAGTACACGTAAGCATGCAATGTTGAAGCGGTCCGGCAGGTTACTGAGCGAGGCTTCGCGGTCTAGGAAGTCGCTACCTGCCTCGGCCTATCGAATTTGAGCTTGTGCCAGTGGATCAAACGCTAAGGCATGCCGGCCCGGAAGCGCCTGGCGCACGCGTGCCAGGCGGCCAAGCGCAAGCAGCCGGTGCTGGTGTACTCGGATCAGGGTGCCAGTTCTCCAGCGAGGACTGGCGATCGTTTTTGAAGGCGGATGGTCTCGTCGGCAGTATGACCCGCCAAGGTAATTGCCACGACAATGCTGTGGACGAGAGCTTCTTCCAGTTGTGAAAGCATGGGCGGATCAAATGGAAGACCAATCCCACGCGCGAATCCGCCCGGCAGGACGTGTTCGATCACATCGAGATGTTCTACAACCCCCTGCGCCGCCACGGCGGTAACGGGAAGCAGTCGCCGGTACAATTTGAACAGCGGTTTTTTAAGGGGCAGCGAAGCGTCCAGAAAACCGATAGCGATTCAAATCGTGTTTGTGATCCCTTGCTTCTTGGAGGGGGGTGTGACGTTGATGACTACCTTCCCTTTGGCCCGGCCACGCTCAACGTAATTCAAGGCGTCGTTGACGTCTGCAAAGGGGAACACTTTGTCTACCACTGGGCGTATGGCGCCGGTCTCGACCAGCTTTGCGATCTCCCGCAGTTGGTTGCCATTCGCTGTCATGAACAGGAACGAATAATCGACACCCCTCTGTTTGGCCTTCTTTCTGGTTTCCCAACTCAGTAGTCGCATGATTTGCTTCACCATCCAGTTCGCCTTGATTGCTTCCGCAAACGCTGGATCAGGTGGCCCCGAGATCGAGATCAGCCTTCCTCCCGGTTTAAGAATATTCATGGACTTCTTCAGTGTCTTGCCATCCTGACTGTTCAAGACAAGATCGTAATCCTTGAGCACATCTTCAAAATCATTCTGGCGATAGTCCACGACAACGTCGGCCCCCAGTTCCCTGACCCACGACATATTGCCTGCGCTGGTGGTCGTGGCAACGGTCGCACCCAAGTGTTTGGCCAACTGGATGGCAAAGCTGCCTACGCCGCCCGAACCCGCTTGGATGAATACCTTCTGACCTTTCTTCAGATGGCCCATTTCGACGAGCGCCTGCCAAGCCGTTAGGCCGATCAGGGGCAATGAGGCGGCTTCTTCCATGGTGAGGTTGGCAGGCTTTAATGCCAATGCGCTCTCCTTGACTGCAACGAACTCGGCAAACGTACCGATGCCCAGATCATCAGGTCTTGCATAGACCTCGTCGCCATGTCTGAAATTCTGAACGCGCGCCCCTACCCGGACAACAATGCCGGCGACATCGTGCCCGAGAATGAAGGGGGTCTTGTAAGGCAGCAGGAGCTTGAATTCCCCGCTGCGGAGTTTGGAGTCCAGAACGTTGACGCTGGCGGCACATACTTTGACCAGTACCTCGTCCTCGCGTAGTTCTGGCTCAGGGATGTCAGCCATGCGCAGTGGCTCGGATTTTCCATAGCGGTCCAGAAGGAATGCTTTCATGATGCTTGCCTTTTCGACGAGGTAAGGGTTTAGCGGGGCGTGGGGAAGTCATTCGTATGATGAGTGTCATACGTAAAGGGAAAAAAGAGATCAGGTAGGTGCGCTGGTTAACGACGCCAATGCTGACGCGCAAAGTTCCTCCGATAACGCAGGGTCATTTACTGCGCGCGCCAGAATGAGCGTGCCGACCATCGTGGCCACGGTGACGAGACTTTGCCTACGCGCTTCAGCCGGTTTTGCGGACTGAACTTCACGAGCGACAAGATCAATCATCTCCTTGATCCGGGTAGTGGCAACGCGGCGTACCTCAGGCGACTGGCGCGGCATTTCGGAGCCCAGCGCTGCCATGGGACATCCACATTCAATGTCCTTGAGATGGTCTTGCGACAGGTAGGAGTGAATCAGGAATTCCAGCGACCTCTTCGCAGGAGCAGCCGAGACAACCTCGTGAGCTCGGACGACGGATTCAGCGCCAGCACGGTCAGCGGCTTCTGTCAGCATGGCGTCGCGGGACGCGAAGTGGGCATAAAACGCACCGTGCGTTAATCCCGCTGCTTTCATGATGTCTGAGACCCCTGTGCCAGCATACCCACTTCGTCGAATTGCCCTAGCGGCAGCAGATACGATGCGTTCATGGCTTGCATCCTTGGCAGCGGCACGAGCGTGAGGGATTTTTTTTCGCATGATGGTCATCATATCATGCAAGTAATACAAGCCGTATTGTGGCCCCCCCGTAAATCGTGGATTTTTTACTGCTTGACCTCCCCAGCAGCAGAAAATCTCGATTTCTGTCTTGTGTCAAGCTCAAGGAAGTCTACGGACTCAAGCGGGCCAAGGACGGAGGCAAGCAGTTGGGACAGTCGTCGGCTGTCCCGAGGAAGGCACAAGGTCAGGCAACGCAGTGGCTGAAGGCTTGGATGCCTGTCGCCAAGATGGCGCGGCAGCTTGGTACTACTCGACAAACCATCATGCGGTTGAGAGATCGCAAAGTAGCTTGATATATTCGCGGAGTCCGAGAAAGGACCGAGTCATCACATTGAAAAATTTTGGTGGCCGTGCCACCGACTCCGGTCCCCACTGCAATACCGAAGCAAGAGTCTGGCAGGTATGGGAAATCGATGACAAACATCCCGACAGCCCCTCACGCAAGCTGCGGTCACTGATTCAGCGCAAAGGCGTGGAGCCAGCTTTGTGAACCTTGCGCCCCTGAATCCTAGCTTCAGATACTTCGACGTTCTGCTCCCGCAATTTCTCCCAGGCCCGCAATTTCTTCTTCTCCACGATAAAGAAAGCTCCCACCAGTATTACTAGCAGGGTCAGGGCGAAATCGGTCTCGGCAAGTTTTGCGGTGATGGTCGCAATGCCGATCGCGACGAGGCCGATCATGATGATGGCAATGATTGCGGTGCTGGCGTCTGCCGACATTTCCCTGTCCTTTCCGTCGGGTCGTTGAACCTCTGGTGAACATTGAACGCGATCGCAGGCTCACAGGATGAGCCCGGCACATTGCCATACTTGTATATCTGCGTGTCTTGTCGCCAATTTTCAGTCACGGCCTCGCGGCGGCGGCATGCGATCGGTTCGGCGGGAGCCGCGCTGTTCCGCGCGCACCGCGCGCTGGAGGGGATGCGACCGCAGCCTGGCCCAGCCGCCACAGCGAGCTGACCGGATTCCACAGACCCTGAAATCGCTGGCTATCTCCATCAATGCGCGTATAGTCGAACGGGCAGTCTTTCACACCGATCAGACTCTTTCCTGTCCGCCTGCATCCCTGCATGGGCGTTCCCGCTGGATTCCTTTCGGATCTCTTCTTTGACAGGAGTCCATCTCATGATGAATCTATCGGATCTCGACGTCACCACGGCCGGGATAAATTTTTCAGTCCAGCCGACTTTCCGCTTCGGCAACCGACGTACGCTTGCTGCCCGTACCTGCTTTATCTCCAACCAGACACTCGATGCGCTGGCGGTTCGTCGCTATTGCAAGAGCTATTTGCCTGAAGAGATATTCCGGCAGCTGGAGAAGGAAATTACGGGCGCCGCCACCCGTCTCGCCCTTGCAGGGGCGCAGGGCGTGCCTTTGGTGGTCAACTATTTGAATTTCAACATTGCTGACGATTGAACAGGCGTCGTTGCCTTTGATTTGAGAAGTCGCTTCCCGAACCAGTTGGCTGGTGACGCCGTCGTGGCGGCTGCGTTGCTTCCCAGGGGGCAGGAAATGAAAACCTTCTTTTTCTGAGAATCAGTGTATGATGGGCGCGCCGTTGCTGAAAGCTCTCCACTGCAACGGCTGTTGTCTGACTCGGCCGCGGCTCTCTTTTTACCGCTCGCCACGCTGACGCGCTGATCTCACCGGCTCGCTATCCGTCAAACTTCCCCCCAAGGCGAGCCTTACTTTGCGGTTGCTTTTGTAGCACCGACTCAACGCCGGCCGTGGCCGCAAGGCTTCAGCAATCCTGCTGAATGTCTTTTTACTGAATTCCAGCGCGCTTCATCGCGTGCAAACAATTAATTATGTTTACCACCACAGAAAATGCTTTCTCGGTGGGCAAGTATCTTGTCTCACCGCTTACCCGATCGAATGATTCGGGCCGATACACCGCCTCAGTGTCGATTCGCAATGGCAGTCATGACCGTGTGCTGCGTTTCATTCCCGAGTTTCAAACCAAGGAAGACGCCGCCCGTTACGCCAGTGCCGAAGGTCGCCGCTGGATCAGGCAGCGCTTCATCTGAACCGCATTGAATCCATTGCATTACCCGTCAATCAATCACCCGAAAGGATCGCCATGGCTAAAGAAGAACTGATAGAAATGCAGGGCGTCGTCGACGAAGTGCTGCCGGATTCGCGTTTCCGCGTGACGCTGGAGAATGGCCATAGCCTCGTGGCTTACTCTGGCGGGAAGATGCGCAAGAATCACATCCGCATCCTGGCCGGCGATGCCGTGTCGCTGGAGCTGTCGCCGTATGATCTTGGCAAAGGGCGCATCATGTTCCGTCACCTCGCGCCGCGTACCGGTGGCACGGGCGCGCCGCCTAAACGTCGAAATTTCCGATAGGCGAGGAAAGTCCTGCAATCATGGCCGGTACCGACGCGCCTGAGACAGGTCACTAGTGCAGCACTGATCTCTGCAAGCGCAGGATAAAAAATGCCTCCGTTCGGCGTACCGAGCGGAGGCATTGTCTTTTGCAGCGCTTGCTGTCTTACTTGTGCCAGCGATCGCCCATTTTCGCGAATTGGCCAGCATCGTGCGACATCAGGATCTGTGCGCCTTCCAGGTCACGCATCATCTTGATGCGGTTCACGGAGTCGCTGAAATCCTTCACGCTGTAGTTCAGGCCTGACACGTAGCCATCCAGGTTTTCCTGCATCGCCACGGCGTCCTGCGACAGGATCACGGTGCCGGTCTTGGGCAGCTTGATCTTGACGGACTGGTGGCCGATGGTGTGGCCCGGGGTCGGGAAGATTTTCACGCTGCCATCGCCGAACAGGTCATATTCGCCGTCCAGTTCCAGGTAGTTGAATTCACGCGCAGCCGCGATGTCGGCCATCATGAACAGGCCCACCGGCGCGCGGCCCTGGATCTTCTCCGGCCACCAGCCCTGGTACATCTCCTTTTTCTGCACGACGTGGATCGCCTTCGGGAACATCGCCATGTTGCCGGCGTGGTCGAGGTGGGTGTGCGAGGTGATGACGACCTTGACGTCGTCGGTCTTGTAGCCCAGCTTTTTCAGCTGCATGTCGATGACATCGCTGCGCTTCTGGTTCGGCTGGATGAAGTCGCACAGGCCGGCTGCCCAGTACTTCTTGCAGTTCTCAAGGCCGTCCGAGATCGCCACGTTGTTGCCCGTGTCGAACACGACCAGACCCTTCGGATGCTTCAGGATCCACATCGACACCGGAATCGTCACCTGCTTGGCTTCCGGGAAGGTCGGGATCAGGCCCTGGATGTTGAACGGGCCGAAAGTGCCGCTCGATGCCCAATACAGTTCCTGCGATTGTGCCGACGGCGCGGTGCTGATGCACAGGGCTGCCAGCAGGGATGCCAATATTCCAAACTTCTTCATCGCTGCTCCTTTGTTGTGGTGTTGTTGGTGCGCCGGTGAATCTCGACCGCTTTGGCGCCTGCTGCTTGAGGACTGCTTTGGTAATGCGTGGTTTGTTACTTCTCCATGCGCTTGACAAGGGTCAGCGCGATCACGCTCAGCATCGCCATCGCCGACAGGTAGTAGCCGACGAAAGGCAGGCCGATGTGGGTCGCGAGCCAAGTCGCGATGTACGGGGCGAACGACGCGCCGACGATGGCCGACAGGTTGAAGCCGAGCGAAGCGCCGGTGTAGCGCACCTCGGCCGGGAACAGGTCCGACATCAGCGTCCCTAGCGGCCCGAAGCACATGCCCATCAGCGCCATGCCGATCGACAGCGCCAGCAAGGTCGAGCCACTGCCGGCGGCCAGCATCGGGCCCAGCACCAGGCCCAGCAAGGCGATGCCGATCGCGCCCATGCGCAGGGCTGCGGTGCGTCCATGGCGGTCAGAGATCTTTGCCGCCACCGGGATGAACAGTGCAAAGAACACCACCGACATCAGCTGCAGGATCAGGAAGTCTTTGCGCTGGTAGCCGAGCGAGGTCGTGGCCCAGCTCAGCGTGAAGACCGTGATCAGGTAGAACAGCACGAACTGGCCCATGCCCGAGAACATGCCGAGCAGGAGAGGGCGCGTGTGTTGGGTGACGACGGTCACCATTGGCACTTTCACGCGTTCGTGCTTGGCCAGCACTTTGGCGAATTCCGGTGTCTCGGTGATGTTGAGTCGAACATAGAGGCCGACGAAGACCAGCAGGGCGCTCGAGACGAACGGAATGCGCCAGCCCCACTCGAGGAAGTCCGCTTCAGGCAGTTGGGTGGTGAGGATCAGGAAGGCGCTGCCCGACAGGAAGAAGCCGGCCGGGCCGCCCAGCTGCGGGAACATGCCATACCAGGCGCGCTTGCCCGGCGGCGCGTTCTCGGTCGCCAGCAGGATCGCGCCGCCCCATTCACCGCCCAGTCCCAGCCCCTGGCCGAAACGCAGGATGGCCAGCAGCACCGGCGCCAACAGTCCGATCGATGCATACGACGGCAGCAGGCCGATCAGCACGGTGGACAAACCCATCGTCAACAGCGAAGCGACCAGTGTCGCCTTGCGCCCGATGCGGTCGCCAAAGTGCCCGAACAGCGCCGAACCGACAGGGCGTGCGACGAAGGCCAGCCCGAACGTGGCCAGCGACTGCAGCGTGGCCATGGTCGCGTCCGACGACGGGAAGAACAGCTTCGGGAAGACCAGCACGGCGGCCGTGCCAAAGATATAGAAGTCGAAGTACTCGATCGTCGTCCCGATCAGGCTCGCAAACAGGATCTTGAGCGGGGACTTGACGACGGGGATGGGCTCCGACGGGGTGACTGGCTCGATCGTCGCGGCCTGCTGTTGCATGGGGTGTCTCCTTGGTTTTTCGGGGGCTGGTCGGTGCCTGCCCCGCTGTTTCCGAACCGGCGATGCCGGCCTGATGAGCCGTTGCCGGAAATGCTTGTTTTTTTTTCTGCTCAACTGGTATGATGAGCGTATAAGTGATGATAATGCCATTATGAATATGGGCAGTCAACGGGAAAATTCCTCGGATTCCGCAGTGCAGGCGCTGGCAAATGCCGCGGCTGCCGCACCAGCCATTCCGCCGATCGCCCGCCGCAAGCTGGGCCACGAGGTGCAGGAGCGGCTGCTGGCGGGGATCCGTTCGGGGACTTATCCGGTGGGTTCCCTGTTGCCGTCGGAGCGGGAGTTGGTGGCGCAGCTGGGCGTTGGCCGCCCGGCGGTACGCGAAGGTTTGCAGGCGCTGGAGCGCATGGGACTGGTGGCCATCGTCCATGGCGAGGGCGCCCGGGTGCAGCCGCTGTCGGCCGAGTCGGTGATTTCGCAGATCTCATCGTCGGCCGTGCACCTGTTGCAAGCCGACCGCCAGTTGCTGGAGCAATTAAAGGAAGCCCGCCTTGCTTTCGAAGTGGCGATGGCACGCACGGCGGCAATGCGCGCCAGCGACGAAGACATCGCGACGCTGCGTGCGGCGCTCGATGCGCACCGCGCCAGCCTGGGCGATCCGGTGCGCTTCCTCGATACCGACCTCGCGCTGCACCGGACGATTGCGACCGTATCGGGCAATCCGGTCTATGTCGCGGTGGCGCAGGCGCTGCTGCACTGGCTGCAGAACTTTTATGAAGACCTCGTGCGCGCACCCGGTGCCGAAGCCGTGACGGTCGACGAACACGGACGGATGGTCGATTGCATCGCGCGCGGCGACCCCGATGGTGCGGAGCGCGCCGTGCGCGAGCACCTGACGCGCGCCAACCAGCGCTATCACGCAGGCACTTCGATCAATAACGCCTCTCGCGGCGGCAATGCCGGCCTCGCGCCGGCGCTGCAGCCCTGAACTTTACGTAAACAACCTCGATACAGATTCAACGCTGATGAACGACAAGCAGAAGGTGAGCCCGATCGTGATGGTTCCCAATCCCCGCCACCAGAGCAGCGCATTGCTCGATGGTCCTGATCGCGCGGTGGCGCGCGGCATGATGAAGGCTGCGGGATTCACCGACGATGACCTCAAGAAGCCGCAGATCGGGGTCGCGCACTGCTGGATAGGCACGATGCCGTGCAACCTGAACCATCGCGACCTCGCGCAGCAGGTGATGGCAGGCATTCGTGCAGCCGGCGGCACGCCGCTGGAGATCAACACGATTGCCATCAACGATGGCATCACCACCGGAACCGAGGGCATGAAGACCTCGCTGGTCAGCCGCGAGGTGATTGCCGATTCCGTCGAGCTTGTCGCGCGCGGCCACATGCTGGACGGCCTGGTGACCATCTCGGGCTGCGACAAGACGATTCCTGCGATGGCGATGGCGCTCGGCCGCCTCAACCTGCCAGGCCTGTCGCTGTACAGCGGCTCGATCCTGTCGGGCAAATGCACGAAGCCGTCGACATTGTTCGAGGGCCGCAAGCTGACCATTCAGGAGATTTACGAAGCCGTTGGGGCCTTCAACGCCGGTCGCATCGGCGCCGAAGAGCTGCGCGACGTTGAAGACCACGCCTGCCCGGGCGCCGGCGCTTGCGGTGGCCAGTTCACCGCCAACACCATGGCCACGGCCAGCGCGATGCTGGGCATTTCGCCGATGGGCTTCAACGACATTCCCGCGGTTGACCTCGCCAAGGGCGATGCCGCGTTCCAGTGCGGCCAGATGGCCATGCAGCTGGTGAACGCCGGCATCACGCCGCGTGCGATCGTCACCCGTGAAAGCTTCGAGAATGCGATCGCCGGCGTGATGGCGACGGGTGGCTCGACCAATGCCGTGTTGCACCTGCTGGCGATTGCCAAAGAGTTTGGCGTCGAGCTGTCGCTGAACGATTTCGATCGCATCTCGCGCCGCACGCCGGTGCTGGCCGACATGCGTCCGTGGGGCCGTTTCACCGCGCCCGAGATGCACGACGCCGGCGGCATTCCGCTGGTCGCGCGCCGCCTGCATGAAGGCGGCCTGTTGCATGGTGGTGCCATGACCGTCACCGGCAAGGCCATCGGCGACGAGGCGATGGCTGCGACCGACGTGCCGGGACAGGAAGTGATCCGTCCCACCGACAACCCGATCAAGCCGCAAGGTGGTCTCGCCATCCTGTCCGGCAATGTCGCGCCCGGTGGCTGCGTGATCAAGCTCGGTGGCCAGAACAAGCTGCTGCATCGCGGACCGGCCCGTGTGTTTGAAACCGAAGAAGCCGCGTTCGCCGCGATCAAGGCTGGCGAGATCCAGCCCAATGACGTGATGGTGCTGCGTAACGAAGGGCCGCGTGGCGGCCCCGGCATGCGCGAGATGCAGCTGGTCACCGGTGCCTTGCAGGGCGCAGGCCTGGGCGACTCGGTCGCGCTGATGACGGACGGTCGCTTCTCCGGCGCATCGCACGGTTTCGTGATCGGCCACATCGTGCCCGAGGCTGCCGATGGCGGCCCGATCGCCGCACTGCGCGACGGCGACACCATCGTGATTGATGTCGAACGTCGCAGCCTCGATGTCGAGCTCGCCAGCGAAGAGCTGGACGCCCGCCTCGCCGACTGGACCCCGCCGGCGCCACGCTACACCAGCGGCGTGCTGGCCAAGTATGCGCGCCTGGTCACCGACGCCTCGCAGGGCGCCGTGACCTCGGCCTTCGCGCCGGCCCCAACCAATACCCGAACCACATCTACCCGAATCAAGGAGTCTGCATGAAACCGAACGCCGTCAAACGCATTGGCCTCGTCAAGCG
>JBDKLN010000171.1:0-11914 GCA_039806045.1 Pseudomonadota bacterium | reverse complement strand
GCATTGTCCCAGGCGCCGCCGCCGGTGCACATCGAGATCGCGACGAACAGGCCGGTGACGATGGTGCCCATCAGGAGCCCGCCGAGCGCCTTCGGGCCCAGCACGAGGCCGACCACGATCGGCACCACCACCGGCAGCAGCGAGGGAATCATCATCTCCTTGATCGCAGCGGCGGTCAGCATGTCCACCGCCCGGCCGTATTCCGGCTTGGCCGTGCCCTGCATGATGCCGGGGATCTCGCGGAACTGGCGTCGCACTTCCTCGACCACCGAGCCTGCTGCGCGACCCACGGCTTCCATCGCCATCGCGCCGAACAGGAACGGGATCAGGCCGCCAATGAAGAGGCCGATGATGATCATCGGGTCCGACAGGTCGAAGGTGACGTTGATGCCGCGGTCAGCCAGCGCATGCGTGTAGTCCGCGAACAGCACCAGTGCTGCGAGGCCGGCCGAACCGATGGCGTAGCCCTTGGTCACGGCCTTGGTGGTGTTGCCCACCGCGTCCAGCGGATCGGTGATGTCGCGCACGCTGTCCGGCAGTTCGGCCATCTCGGCAATGCCGCCGGCATTGTCGGTAATGGGACCGTACGCATCAAGCGCCACAACGATGCCGGCCATGCTCAGCATCGCGGTGGCAGCGACCGCGATGCCGTACAGGCCAGCCAGGCTGTAAGAGACCAGGATGCCAGCGCACACGAACAGCACGGGCCAGGCGGTGGACTTCATCGAGATGCCGATGCCGGCAATGATGTTGGTGGCATGGCCCGTGGTTGATGCCTGCGCGATGTGCTTCACCGGATGGAAATCGGTGCCGGTGTAGTACTCGGTGATCCACACCATCGCCGCCGTCAGCACGAGGCCGACGATGCAGGAACCGAACAGGCCCATGGCGGTGGCCACGCGGTCACCTGCCATCGTCACCGGCTCCGGGAACAGCGTGGTGGTGACGAAGTAGAACGCGATCAGCGACAACACGCCGGAGACGATCAGCCCGCGATACAACGCCGGCATCACGTTCTTCATGTTGGGGCTGGCCTTGACGAACATCACGCCGATGATGGACGCGATGATCGACACGCCACCAAGCAC
This sequence comes from Pseudomonadota bacterium, assembly GCA_039806045.1. Taxonomy (GTDB): domain Bacteria; phylum Pseudomonadota; class Gammaproteobacteria; order Burkholderiales; family Burkholderiaceae_D; genus Pernthalerella. The sequence continues at coordinate 10,826 of JBDKLN010000171.1, read as the reverse complement.
CAGCGGATAGGTGACCGCTGCCGATGCGGCCGAGGTGACCATCAGCGCACCAAGCGCCATGGTCGCGATCAGCGTCACCGCATAGGTCTCGAACAGGTCGGCCGCCATGCCCGCGCAATCGCCGACGTTGTCGCCGACGTTATCGGCAATCACGGCCGGGTTGCGCGGATCGTCTTCGGGAATGCCGGCTTCGACCTTGCCCACCAGGTCGGCACCGACGTCTGCCCCCTTGGTGAAGATGCCGCCGCCGAGACGCGCAAAGATCGAAATCAGCGAAGAACCGAATGCAAAGCCCAGCAAGGGCTTGAGCGTCGCCGGGGTCGGCGCATCGACGCCACCGATCAGGTAATAGAAGATGGACACGCCCAACAAGCCGAGGCCGACCACCAGCATGCCGGTGATGGCACCGCCGCGGAAAGCGACATCCAGCGCCGGGCCGATGCCTTGCGTGGCGGCCTGCGCCGTACGCACGTTCGCGCGTACCGACACGTTCATGCCGATGAAGCCGCAGGCGCCGGACAAGATCGCGCCCAGCACGAAGCCGCCCGCCGTGACCCCGTCGAGGAAGATGCCGATCAGGATCGCCAGCACCACGCCGACCATCGCAATGGTCCGGTATTGCCGGGCCAGATAGGCCGCCGCCCCCGCCTGGATGGCCGCCGCGATTTCCTGCATTCGTGAATTGCCGGCATCCTGTGCAAGGATCCAGCTGCGCGAGATAAGGCCGTAGATCACGGCGATGAGGCCGCAAGCGACGGCAAACCACAAGCCTGTTGATGCCATATGTCTCCTCCTGAAGTTCACGACAGTCTCTATAACAAGTAGCCTCCCTGCCTTGTGCCGGCAGGTCGGGCCCTTACTACCAACTTTCGCTATCCCGCTTTGTTCTTGTTGCCTGGTGCGGGCTTGATGAAACTCGAGGTCTCGCTATGTGCTGCAAAGCTTGCTGGCCGCATGGCCGCGCCGATCCGTGCCCTGGCCGGGCAGCGTGGCGCATCGGCTGACTACGGCATGAAAAAAGCGGACCTCAGTCCGCTTTTCTTGATTGCTTCATTCCGCCAGCGCCGCAAAGGCGCGGTCCCGGATTTGCTCAACCGGCCCGATGCCTTCGATCTTGCGATACTTCGGCGCACCCGGCTGGCCCGTCTTGGCCCAGTCGTTGTAATAGCCGACGAGCACCTTGGTCTGGTCATGGTAGACCGCGAGGCGCTTCTTGACAGTCTCTTCCTTGTCGTCGTCGCGCTGGATCAGGTCTTCGCCGGTGGCGTCGTCCTTGCCGGCGACTTTCGGCGGGTTGTACTTGACATGGTAAGTGCGGCCGGATGCGGTATGCACGCGCCGGCCGCTCATGCGTTCGATGATGGCTTCGTCCGGCACGTCGATCTCGAGCACATAGTCGATGGCAACGCCCGCATCCTTCATCGCGTCCGCTTGCGGAATAGTGCGCGGGAAGCCGTCGAACAGATAGCCGTTCGCGCAATCAGGCTGCTTCAGGCGATCCTTGACGAGGCCGATGATGATGTCATCCGACACCAGGCCACCCGCATCCATGACCTTCTTCGCGGCGAGGCCGAGGGGCGTACCCTCTTTCACCGCGGCGCGCAGCATGTCGCCGGTCGAGATTTGCGGGATGTTGAATCGTTCTTTGATATAGGAAGCCTGGGTACCCTTGCCGGCACCGGGCGCTCCCAACAGGATGAGCCGCATCGTAAATCCTTAAACTAATTTTTATCTCTGACTGCCGGGTAGGGAATCCGCTGGGCGATGAGGTTCACGGCCGGGATTCCGGGCAGCGCGGCGGTATTGTCTCCCAATTACCTTGCCCGAAACTTACCACAGAATGACAGGCCTACCCAGAATTGGCAGGCGACGCGTGACACCGGCGCGCGTTGACAGGCCTCAAGCGGCAAACAGGCGACGCACCCGTTCGAGGTCTTCCGGCGTATCGACGCCGGGAGCCGGCGCTTCATCGACCACATGCACGGCCATGCGATGGCCATTCCACAGCACTCGCAACTGTTCGAGCGCTTCGATGCGCTCGATCGGTGACGGCGGCAACGACGGATACCGCTGCAGGAAAGACTGGCGATACGCATAGATGCCGACATGCCGCAATGCGACATAGTCTTTCGGCATCATCGTGCGATCAAGTGCAAAAGCATCGCGATGCCAAGGCAGCGGCGCGCGCGAGAACAGCAAGGCGTCGCCGCGCGCATCGAGCACGACCTTCACCACATTGGGGTTGAACAGGTCATCGACCGATGGAATCGGATGGGCGGCCGTCGCCACAGGCGCTTCGACACGCACACGCGCGGCACAGGCATCGATCAGTGCCGGATCAATCAGCGGCTCGTCACCCTGAACGTTGACGATCACGGCATCCTCGGGCAGGCCGACGGCCGCGGCGACTTCAGCGATACGGTCGGTGCCCGACGGATGGTCCGCACGGGTCATGCGGACTTCGATGCCATGCGCGGCACAGGCTGCCATCACGTCGGCGTGATCAGTGGCGACGATTACGCGTGCGGCCGACGATTGCGCTGCGCGCTCGGCGACCCGAACGACCATGGGCTTGCCAGCGATATCGGCCAGCGGTTTGTCCGGCAGGCGCGTGGACGCCATACGGGCGGGGATGATGACAGTGAACGACATCGGCCGCAGAACGGATTGATCAGGACGCTGCGCCGGAAGCCGGTGCCGCGTTCATGTCGCGCGCTTCCTCGGCCCACATGATCGGGATCCCATCGCGAATCGGATAGGCGAGGCGATCGGGATTGCAGATCAGTTCCTGCGCGTCCTTGTCGTATTTCAGGGGCCCCTTGCACAAGGGGCAGACCAGGATGTCAAGCAGTCGGGTATCCACGCAATTTCTCCACGATGTTATCGGCCAGCGGCCCGGCGATGCTGGCGCGCACAGGCACGACCCATAAGCGGGGATCGGCGCGCAGCTTCGCGTTGCGCGCGCATTTTACTGCATCCTTCTCGGTGATCAGGATCACGTCGGCGTCGATCCCGCCAAACGGATTGCCGGCAAAATCATGATGGTCGGGCAACGGCAGCGTCACCGACAGCGGCACGCCGCGCGCGGCCAGCATGTCGAAAAAGCGCTGCGGGTGGCCGATGCCGGCAGCGGCGGCGACACGCCTTCCGTCATTCAGCGCCCCCAGTGGCATGCGCTGCCCGCGATCAGCCAGTTGCTCGATGTGCGCGCCTTGCAAATGCATCGTGTAGCGATGCGCGCCGTGCGCCTCGACGCCATTGAGTACGTAAAAATCAGCGCGACGCGATGCGGGCTCGCGCAGCGGCCCGGCCGGCAGCAACCAGCCATTGCCGACGCCGCGTGCATCCGACAGCTGCAGCTCGATCTGGCGCCCCAGCGCGTAATGCTGGAGTCCATCGTCGGCAATGATTACGTCGACCTCCGGATGCAGCGCAAGCAAGCGACGTGCTGCCCACACGCGATTGCGCCCGACCAGCACGGGCGCGCCGCTGCGCGCAGCGATCAGCAAGGGCTCGTCGCCGACCTCGCTGGCCGTGCTTCCCGCCCTGACTTCGGCAATCTCGTCGGATTCCCGCCCGTAGCCGCGCGAGATCACGCCGGGATGAAAGCCTCGCTCGCGCAAGCTCTCGACCAGCCAGATCGTGAACGGCGTCTTGCCTGTGCCGCCGACAAAGATGTTGCCGACCACGATCACCGGCACCGGCAGCGTCACCTGCCGCAAAATGCCCAAGGCATACATCAGCCGTCGCAGGCCGGTCAGCACGCCGTAAACGGCCGACAACGGCAGCAGCGACACCGCGAACCAGCCGCGTCGGCGCCACTCGCGCGTCAACAAGCCTTCGAGCTTGCCGCCCTGAGGCGCTGCCAGCTGTGCCACGGTCGCCTTTTCCGGAGTTGCGTTTGCAGTCGTCATTGCGTGCCCGGGCTGCCTTTCATGCCTTGGGTCGCGAAGTTGAGCCGGCTCATGCCCGCCATGCGTGCCGCCTCCATCACATTGACCACCGATTGGTGGGTCGCCAGCGCATCGGCGTGCACCTCCACCATCACATCAGTCCGTCCGCGTGCCGCTTCTTTCAATGCCAGCGCGAGCGACGATGCATCGCGCCCGTCGATGCGGCGATTGCCTATCGCAAAGCGACCTTCGGCATCCACGGCCACGCGCACCACCTCGGGCAGTTGCTGTTTCTGGCTGGAGTCGGCCGTCGGCAAGCTCACGCGCAGCGCACTGACCTTGCTGAATGTGGTGCTGACCATCAGGAAGATCAGGATCACCAGCAGTACATCGATGAAGGCAATCAGGTTGACCTCGGGCCGATCGCGTTCGCGTCCCTTGCGGAAGTCCATGTCAGTCGCGCACGCCGTTGAGAGCATCGACGAAATGCACCGCCTGCTGCTCCATGTCGACCACGAAGTCATCGACCTTCGCATGGAAATGGCGGTGGAACACCAGCGATGGCATCGCAACCGCGAGGCCGAAGGCCGTGTTGTAGAGCGCGACCGAAATGCCGTGCGCAATGCGCATCGGATCGCCCCCACCCGCATCTTGCGCGCCGAACAGCTCGATCATGCCGATCACGGTGCCAAACAAACCCATCAGCGGTGCCAGCGTCGCAATGGTGCCCAGGGTCGTCAAATACCGGCCGAGCTGATGCGCGACGGCACGACCGGCTTCCTCGATGGCCTGCCGCATCACCTCGCGCGGCGCGCCGACGTTGCGCAGTCCGGCAGCCAGCACGCGGCCCAGCGGCGAGTTCTGCTCCAGCTGGCGCAGCACCTCGGCATCGGCGCGGCCACCGCGCGCGACTGCGATTGCCTCAGCGAGCAGGCTGGTCGGCAGAACTCTCACAGGCCGCAGGTACAATGCGCGCTCGACGATGACCGTCAATGCAATGACGGAAGCAGCGAGCAAGAACCAGATGGGCCAGCCGGCGGCCTGGATGATGGCGTACAAGAGGAAATCCCCGTATGGATGGAATCAACGGTTGCAGACTGTATCCGCTTCACTGCCCCCGGGCAAGGAATCTGCAACAGGCAGCCATGGCGATCCCGTTTGGCGCACTGGCGTGGCAAATCTCGTCGTGCAGGGAATCATCTGCGTCAGCATGACCTGCCACAAACAGCCGTCCATGGTCGATGTCAGGTCAAAACCATCGTTGTTCACATCTGTTGTGGATAACTTTGTGGGCAAGCTGCCGCAGGCTTCGCAAAGTCCTTGATTCATAAGCATTTTTCCTAGCTGCCTCAGAATCAGGCAAACAAGGTTTTCTTTTAATAATCAATGGCTTACCTCAAACCCCCTTCTTACCGCATCGAAAGTCTTCGAGTTCCTGCCGCTTCCCCCCCTTGCAGGCAATAATGTGGAAAGACAGCACAACGCTGAATGCCGCCATGGAATTTGACCCGCCCGATTCGCTGCCTCGCCCGGCTTCGCCCCCGGCCATTGTCCGCCCCGAAATACTGACGGTGTCCCAGTTGAACCAAGCCGTGTCCCGGCTGCTGGAGCGCAGCTTCCCGCTAGCGTGGATTTCGGGCGAGATCTCGAACTTCACCCGGGCCGCATCCGGCCACTGGTACTTCACCCTGAAAGACACCGGCGCCCAGGTGCGGGCGGTGATGTTCCGCGGTCGCGCTCAGCACGTGGATTTCGCGCCACGCGAGGGCGACAAGATTGAAGTGCGTGCGACCGTCAGCCTGTACGCGCCTCGCGGCGACTTCCAGCTCAATGTCGAAACCATGCGTCGCGCCGGCGTGGGCAACCTGTATGAAGCCTTCCTCCGGCTGAAGGCCCAGCTGGCCGCCGAAGGATTGTTCGACCCGGCCCGCAAGCGTGAGCTGCCGGCATTCCCGCGCACGGTCGGCATCGTCACCAGCCCGCAGGCTGCCGCCCTGCACGACATGATCACGGCGTTTCGCCGGCGCGCGCCGCATGTGCAGCTGGTGCTGTATCCGACGCTGGTGCAGGGCGAGGCGGCGGCCGCGCAGATCGCGCAAGCCATCGCCACGGCATCCGCACGCGCCGAGTGTGACGTTCTGATCGTGGGCCGGGGCGGCGGCAGCCTCGAAGACCTGTGGTGCTTCAATGATGAACGCGTTGCGCGGGCCATCGCTGCGTGCCCGGTCCCGGTGATCTCGGGCGTCGGCCATGAGACGGATTTCACGATCGCCGATTTCGTCGCCGACCTGCGCGCGCCGACACCGACCGCCGCCGCCGAACTGGCCGCCACGTCCCGTGCCGACTGGCTGGCCGAACTCGGCCAGCATGCCGATGGCATCGATGCCGCGATGCGCAGGCAGCTCAATGAAAGCACGCAGACCCTGGATTGGCTTGCACGCCGAGTGCAAGGGCCGGAGGCGGCGATCAGCCGGCACCGGCTGAAGCTTGATGCGCTGGCGGCGCGTCTGCAGCGCGCGACCGATGCGCCGCTGTCCAACGTTCGTTTCAGGCTCGCGCAATCCGCACGGCGGCTGCAACATGCCTTGCCGGACACGCGGCTGATGCGCACCCAACTCGATGCCCGCAGCGAGAAGCTGGCTGCAGGTTTCCAGGCTTGTCGGGTCGCGGCGGGACACCGTCTGTCAGCCATCGGCGCGCAACTGGACTTGCTGGCGCCGCAGCGCACGCTGGAGCGCGGCTATGCCATCGTGCAGGATGAGCAGGGGCGGGTGTTGCGGGACACGGCCCAACTGAAGGCGCCGCAAACCCTGCACCTGAAACTGGCGTCCGGCAGCTCGAAGATCAGCATCAACAAGGTCACGCCGGAAAGCGACTGAAAGCGCATGACCGGCAAGCCATCGTATCCGTCCACGCCGCGCAGGCATTGTGCCGCCGGCGGCGGTCTCACCTCCCCTTTGCACGTCGGTCGATAACGCTGCCGGGGCTCACAACGCCATGGGCGGGTTAGGCTATACTTCGCCGGGATTTACAAAGGAGCAAGGCCACGAGTCTTCCTCCATCAACTATAAATAATCATCAATCTGAATTCTGAATCTACTGGAGGATTTATGGCAGCTATTCTGCAATCCCTGGGCCGCACCGTCATCGCCGGCCTCGTCATTCTGATCCTGCTGGTGCTGATCGCCAGCAGCGTGTCCGGCGCCGGTCCGGTCATGAGCCATGCCTGGGGCCAGTTCTTCATGCGTTGGCTGCACGTGCTGTCGGGCGTGATGTGGATCGGCCTGCTCTGGTATTTCAACTTCGTGCAAATTCCGTCGATGCCGAAGATCCCCGACGAGCAAAAGCCGGCGATCGGCAAGGTCATCGCACCGACCGCGTTGTTCTGGTTCCGTTATGCCGCGCTGGCGACCGTCATCACCGGCCTGCTGCTGGCCTGGATGAATGGCTACCTGGCTGCCGCGCTCGGCCTGCAGCAAGGTGTGCACGCGATTGGCATCGGCATGTGGCTGGCGCTGGTGATGGCTTTCAACGTCTGGTTCATCATCTGGCCGAACCAGAAGAAAGCGCTCGGCATCGTCACCGTCGAAGCCGACGAAAAGGCCAAGGCCGCCCGCATGGCCATGCTCACCTCGCGCGTCAACACCATGCTGTCGATCCCGATGCTGTACATGATGGTCGCGCAACAGAACGGCGGCCTGTAAAACTGACCGCTTCAACGAAAATCCCGCGCCAAGGCGCGGGATTTTTTTTGCCCGGACTCCCCCGGGCGCGTGCATCAGAACGGGTTTGCGCCCGGCACAAGGCCAGCCGCCGGCACAGCGCCTTACAAGGCATTCACCGGAATGCGCAGATAACTGATGCCATTCTCATCCTTCGGCGGCATCTCGCCGGCACGGATGTTGACCTGCACCGACGGCAGAATCAGCACCGGCATGTCCAGCGTCGCATCGCGTTTGGTGCGCATGTCGACGAACTGCTGTTCCGAAATGCTGTCGTTGATGTGGATGTTCTTCTGCCGCTGCTCGCGCACGGTCGTCTCGAAATTCACCGGGCGGTCGTTGGGCGGGTAGTCGTGGCACATGAACAGGCGGGTGTCCTCCGGCAGGCTCAGGATCTTCTTTACCGACTTGTACAGCGTCTTGGCATCGCCGCCGGGGAAGTCGCAGCGCGCCGTACCCACATCCGGCATGAACATCGTGTCACCGACAAACACGGCATCGCCGATCTGGTAGGCGACACAAGCCGGCGTATGGCCGGGCACATACAGCGTGCGGCCGGTGAGTGCGCCGATAGCAAAGGTCTCTTCATCCTTCAGCAAGTAGTCGAATTGCGCACCATCGGTGCTGAAGCCATGCTCCAGATTGAAGATGCCCTTGAAGACCTTTTGAACGGTGGTGATATGGTGGCCGATCGCGGTGCGGCCACCGAGCTTGAGCTTCAGATAAGGCGCGGCCGTGATGTGATCCGCATGCGCGTGGGTTTCGAGGATCCACGCGACTGTCAGCTGCTTCTGATGAACGAAGTCGATTACCTTGTCAGCCGAAGTTGTACTGGTTCGGCCCGACTTCGGGTCATAGTCGAGCACTGAGTCGATGATCGCGCAGGCCCCCCCCTCTTTTTCGTAAACCACATAGGTCACAGTCCAGGTGGCGGGATCGAAGAACCCCTGAACTTGGGGCTTCACGGCGGATGCAGGCATGGCTATTCTCCTCAGGCAACAACATTGACCAACAGTTTATTGAAATATATAATATCACCGCATTAATTCAAAAAACAAGACCAACATCCGTCGACGCCCCACTCGCCGGCGGCAACCCGGAGGACACCATGGCCGTCACACCTACACGTCACAACGACGCGTTCAGCACCGCCCCGCAAATCAGTCCGGAAGACCTCGCACAGATTGCTGCGATGGGCTTCAAGACCGTGATCAACAATCGTCCTGATGGGGAGGGTGGCGCCGAACAACCGGCCAGTGCCCAGATTCAGTCGGCGGCTGCACAGGCCGGTCTCGTGTATGCGCACCTGCCGGTCATCAGCGGCCAAATCACGGATGCGCAAGCCCGCCAGTTCGCCGAATTGCTGGCCAAATGCCCGAAGCCGGCGCTCGCTTTCTGCCGCAGCGGTGCCCGCTCGCAGAACCTGTACCGGATGGCCAGCGGCCAGGTACCCGCCGTCTCGCCAACCGCCACCGGCGCCGCTTCTGCCTGCAACTGGGGCGACACCCACGACATCCTGATCATCGGCGGCGGTGCGGCCGGCATCTCGCTGGCAGCCAGCCTGCTCAAGCGCCAGCCCAACCTGCAAATCTCCATCGTCGAGCCGCGCGACAAACATTACTACCAGCCGGCCTGGACGCTGGTCGGAGCGGGCGCGTTTGATCCGAAGGCCACCGAGCGCGACATGGCGTCGGTCATGCCCAAGGGCGTGACGTGGATTCGCGCCGCCGCGACCGGTTTCGACCCGGAACAGCGCAAGGTGATGCTCAGCACAGGCAATGCAATCAGCTACCAGAACCTGGTGGTCGCCCCGGGCCTGCAGCTCAACTGGAACGCGATCCCCGGCCTCGAAGCCACGCTGGGCAAGAACGGTGTCACCTCCAATTACCGCTTCGACCTCGCGCCTTACACCTGGTCACTGGTCAAGTCCCTGAAGAAAGGGCGCGCGATCTTCACGCAGCCGCCGATGCCGATCAAATGCGCCGGCGCGCCGCAGAAAGCGATGTATCTGTCCTGTTTCGAATGGGAGCAGCAAGGCGTGCTGAAGGACATCGAGGTCGATTTCCACAACGCCGGTGCCGTGCTGTTCGGCGTGGCGACCTTCGTTCCACCGCTGATGAACTACGTCCATCGCTACGGCGCGAACCTGCAATTCAACTCGAAGCTGGTGGCTGTCGACGGCGACAGCAAGACCGCGTGGTTTGAAGAGAAGGATGCGGCCGGCAACGCGACGCGCGTCGAGAAGAAATTTGATTTCCTGCACGTGGTGCCGCCGCAAAGCGCGCCGGACTTCGTGCGCGAAAGCTCGCTGGCCAATGCGGAGGGCTGGGTGGATGTCGACCAGACCACGCTGCGCCATGTGCGCTATCCGGAAATATTCAGCCTCGGCGATGTCTGCTCGTCGCCGAATGCGAAGACCGCCGCTGCCGCGCGCAAGCAAGTCGTCGTGGTCGCGGAAAACCTGCTCGCGGCGCGCAGCGGCGAGCCCATGCCGACCCGCTATGACGGCTATGGCTCCTGCCCGCTGACGGTGGAAAAGGGCAAGATCGTGCTGGCCGAGTTCGGCTTCGGTGGCAAGCTGCTGCCGACCTTCCCGCTCGACCCGACCGTACCGCGCCGCTCGGCCTGGATCCTGAAGAAGGACATCCTGCCGGCGATCTACTGGGACGTGATGCTCAAAGGCCGCGAGTGGCTCGCGCGTCCGGTTCCGGGCTGACAGGCTGAGCGCCAACCATGCGCAAACTGCTCCCCTCATGGTTCACCGGCTACCAGCATGCGTGGCTGGCCGGCGACCTGACCGCCGGCATGGTGGTCACCGTGATGCTGATCCCGCAGAGCCTCGCTTACGCGATGCTTGCGGGCCTGCCGCCCGAAGTCGGACTATACGCGAGCGTACTGCCGCTGTTTGCGTATGCATTGTTCGGCAGCAGCATGGCGCTGGCGGTCGGCCCGGTGGCCGTCGCCTCGCTGATGACGGCCAGCGCGCTGGGGCAGTTGTCACCGCTGGTGTCGCAAGGCACGCCGGAGTATCTGGCGATGGCAATCCTGCTCGCGCTGCTGTCGGGCCTGATGCTGTTCGTCGCCGGCCTGTTGCGCATGGGCTTTCTAGCCCATTTCCTCAGCCACCCGGTCATCAGCGGCTTCATTTCAGGCTCGGCCATACTGATCACGGTCGAGATCGGAAGAGCACACGTCTGAACTCCAGTCACTC
>JBDKLN010000170.1:0-2547 GCA_039806045.1 Pseudomonadota bacterium | reverse complement strand
TACTGCTGCATCATCGTGCTCACCTTTGCCTCGCGCTTCGCGAGATTAGCGGGTTGAAAACCTTCTGCGTTGCGGTCCTTCCGCGCGGCAGATTGCAATTCCGGCATCAACCCAGTTGGCGATGCCGCATTATTTCTTCATTGACAGCCGTGCGAGGATACCATCGCACGCGCATTACCACCAGTTTTACCACCCTATAAAAAACGGGCCCCGCGGGGCCCGTTCCATTGCAGCGATCAGCGCTTCGCGATCGGCGGCACATCGCGTGCCGGCGAACCAACGAACAGCTGGCGCGGACGGCCGATCTTCTGTTCCGGATCCGAGATCATCTCGTTCCACTGCGCGATCCAGCCGACAGTACGCGCCATCGCGAAGATGCCGGTGAACAGCGAGACCGGGATGCCGAGTGCCGACTGCACGATGCCGGAGTAGAAGTCGACGTTCGGGTACAGCTTGCGCTGCACGAAGTAGTCGTCTTCCAGCGCGATCTTCTCGAGTGCCATCGCCAGCTTGAACAGCGGGTCGTTCTGCAGGCCCAGTTCGTTCAGCACTTCGTGGCAGGTTTCGCGCATCAGCTTGGCGCGCGGGTCGTAATTCTTGTACACGCGGTGGCCAAAGCCCATCAGCTTGACGCTGGAGTTCTTGTCCTTCACCTGCGACACGAATTCGCCGATCTTCTCGACACCGCCATTGCGCTGGATGTCCTGCAGCATGGTCAGCGCCGCTTCGTTGGCACCGCCATGGGCCGGGCCCCACAGGCAGGCGATGCCGGCGGCGATACAGGCGAACGGGTTGGCGCCCGACGAACCGGCCAGACGGACGGTCGAAGTCGATGCGTTCTGCTCGTGGTCGGCGTGCAGGATCAGGATGCGGTCCAGCGCGCGCACCAGCACGTCGTTCGGCTTGTAGTCTTCGGCCGGGGTGGCGAACATCATGCGCATGAAGTTCGCGCTGTACGACAGGTCATTGCGCGGGTAGATGAACGGCTGGCCGACCGAATACTTGTAGGCCATCGCGACCAGCGTCGGCATCTTGGCGATCAGGCGGATCGCCGATACTTCGCGGTGATGCGGATCGTTGATGTCCAGCGAGTCATGGTAGAACGACGCCAGCGCACCGACGGTACCGACCAGCACCGACATCGGATGCGCGTCGCGACGGAAACCGCGGAAGAAGAACTGCATCTGCTCGTGCACCATGGTGTGACGGGTCACGGTGTTGACGAAGGTGTCCTTCTGCGACTGGTTCGGCAGTTCGCCGTTCAGCAGCAGGTAGCAGGTCTCGAGGAAGTCACAATTGACGGCCAGCTGCTCGATCGGGTAGCCGCGGTACAGCAGTTCGCCCTTGTCACCGTCGATGTAGGTGATCGAGGAGTTACAAGCGGCCGTGGACATGAAGCCCGGGTCATAGGTGAACTTGCCAGTGGCGCCGTACAGCTTGCGGATGTCAACCACGTCCGGACCGATCGAACCCTTGTAGATCGGGAAATCGACCGAAGGCGAACCGTCGGAGAAGGATAGCGTTGCTTTTGCGTCGGATTGGGTCATGGCTCTACCTTCGAATGAAGAAAATTGGTTATATCTGCCGCAGTCTCGCCAGCAACGCCTTCACGTGCGGCAAGTCGAGTCCGTCATGGAGTCCGGCATCGGGCTCACGTTGGCCCAGCAGCAGGCCCATCAAATCGTTGTCGGCCAGTTCGAGCAGGCGCGTCAGTGCGTCCACTTCCGCATCGCTCATGGTCTCCTCATGCGCGTCGAGGAAGCGGGTCAGGATGATGTCGTTTTCCAGCAAGCCGCGACGGCTGCGCCAGCGCAGCCGGGCGCGCTTCGCCGGATCATCCTGATGCCTCTGCCCTTCACTATGCTTACCACTCATCATGCTGCCTTGTTGCTGCCTTGTTGCTTAGCCAGCCTGTTTCGTCAGATTGCGCGACGAACCAGCAGCTCCTTGATCTTGCCGATCGCCTTGTTCGGGTTCAGGCCCTTCGGGCAGACATCGACGCAGTTCATGATCGAGTGGCAGCGGAACAGGCGGTACGGGTCTTCGAGGTTGTCGAGGCGCTCGCCGGTGGCCTGGTCGCGGCTGTCCGCGATGAAGCGGTACGCCTGCAGCAGACCGGCAGGGCCGACGAACTTGTCAGGATTCCACCAGAACGACGGGCACGAGGTCGAGCAGCAAGCGCACAGGATGCACTCGTACAGGCCGTCGAGCTCTTCGCGCTCTTCCGGCGATTGCAGACGCTCCTTCTCCGGCGCAATCGTCTCGTTGATCAGGAACGGCTTGATCGAGTGGTATTGCTTGAAGAAGTTCGTCATGTCGACGATCAGGTCACGAATGACTGGCAGGCCCGGCAGCGGACGCAGCACGATGGGCTGGGTCAGCTCGTTCAGGTTGGTGGTGCAAGCCAGACCGTTCTTGCCGTTGATGTTCATCGCGTCCGAACCGCAGACGCCTTCGCGGCACGAGCGGCGCAGCGCCAGCGAATCATCGACATCGGCCTTGATGCGCTGCAGTGCATCGAGCAGCATCTTGTCGGTGTCCTGCAGC
>JBDKLN010000169.1:0-10659 GCA_039806045.1 Pseudomonadota bacterium | reverse complement strand
TGCAATTTCGGCGGCAACTTCGAGGTCACCGCGGGCGCCGGCGCCGCGCATGATCTTAGCGGCGCCCCGGGCTGGACCGCAGACTACGTGTTCCAGGTCAAGACCCTGTTCAAGCCGCTGGAGACCAATGGCTGGGGCATGGGCATCGCCGCCGGCAATATCCAACACCCGCAGATCAACCCGGGGCCCAATTTGCTGGGCAATGACTACGCCTACCTGCCGTTATCCGCATCCTGGAGCGACGATCTGGTTATCATGCATGCCAACCTGGGCTGGCTCCGCGACAAGGCCAGCGGCCGGGATCAGGCAACCTGGGGCATAGGCACAGAAATCAACAGGGACCAACGATGGACATGGATCGCCGAATCGTTCGGCAGTGGCAGCGGCAATGCCTACTGGCAGGCCGGGGTACGCTATGGCGTGATTCCCGGATTGCTGCAGATCGATGCCACCTTCGGGCGCCCTTTCGATAACCAGCCCGACAACCATTGGCTGTCGTTCGGAGTGCGCCTGACCCCCGCCAATTTGCTGGCACGCTGACCCGAGCTCCGTTCAGTCCGCTCCCTCTTTTCATGCACCGACTTCAATCCCCCGCCCTGGCACTTGTCCTGGCCTGCCTGGCGTGCTCGCCGGTCTCGTCCGCTCATGCACAGCAGTCCGCTGCAGCCGACGATTTCGAAAACACGACCGCGCGCTTCCAGACCAGTTTTATCGGTCAGCTCAAGCCCGCGATGCATGCGGCCTACAGCGGCCATAACAGCCTGAAGGCTGCCCAGGAATACAGTTATACGGCAACCGCGACCGCCTACCTTGGCTTTCGCCCGTGGACGGGAGGCGAGCTTTACCTGAACCCGGAGCTCACCCAGGGCAATCCCTTTTCCGGACTGTCGGGGACGGGGGGATTCACCAACGGCGAGTTGACCCGAACCGCCAGCACCACGCCTACCTTGTACCGGCAACGGCTGTTCCTGCGCCAGACCTGGGGTCTGGGCGGCGGCGATGAAAAGGTGGACGCCGACCTGAACCAGATGGCGGGCCTCGTCGATCGCCACCGGGTCGTGCTCACGGCGGGCAATTTCTCCTTGCTGGATGTGTTCGACGACAACGCCTACGCAAAAGACCCGCGCGTGCATTTCATGAATGCCGGCTTCTTGGCGCCATTGGCCTACGACTATGCCGCCGATGCGCGAGGTTTCGGCTGGGGATTCACCACCGAGTGGTACCAGGACGACTGGGCGCTGCGGGTGGGACGCATGACCGGCCCGCAGGAGCCGAACATGCTCGACATCGACTACCGCATCTTCAAGCACTACGGCGATCAGGTCGAAGTCGAGCACGCACACACGATTGATGGCATGCCCGGCAAGGTACGCGTGCTCGCCTGGCGCAACCGTGCCGAGCTGGCCCGCTTCAACGACGCGCTGGCGTGGCTGCAGGCCCACCCGGGCAGCGATGCGCAGGCGATATTCTCGGTACGCAATGGCGCGCAGATCAAATCGGGGTACGGGATCAACATCGAACAGGCACTGACCAAGGACCTCGGCTGGTTCCTGCGCGCGATGAAGGCCGATGGCAAGACCGAGACCTGGGCCTTCACCGAGACCGATGGATCGGTGGGGACCGGTCTGGTGCTCAAGGGGGATCGCTGGCGCCGCCATGACGACACCGTGGGACTGGGGTATATCCACAACACGATCTCGGCCGAGCGTCGCCGCTACCTGCAAGCCGGCGGCATCTCATTCTTCCTTGGCGATGGCGGACTGAATTACCGTCCCGAACAAGTGCTGGAGCTTTACTACAGCATGCACGCATGGCAGCGCCTGTTCGTGACAGCAGATGTCCAGCGCATGTGGAATCCCGGCTACAACGCGGACAGGGGTCCGGCCAATTTCTTCGCAATCCGCCTGCATGCCGAGTTCTGAAGCGGCTGGCGGCGCTGGCCGTCGGTCAGTTCAGGACCGCGAGATCGGAATGCACCTGCATCACGCTGCGCGGGAACAGGATGGAGAAGCGACTACCCTGGCCGACCTGGGACTCGATCTGCAGCTGCCCCTGATGGCGGGCCAGCACATGCTTGACGATGGCGAGGCCAAGGCCCGTGCCCTGTGTCTCGCGCGAGCGGCTTTTGTCGACGCGGTAGAAACGTTCAGTCAGGCGGGAGATGTGTTCAGGCCGTATGCCGATACCGGTGTCCGTCACGTCGCAACGGCTACCCTCCTCGGTTTCGTGCCACGCAATATCGATCTGGCCGCCTGCCGGCGTGTAGCGCACCGCATTGGATACCAGGTTGCCGATCGCACTGCGCAACTCATCGGCGCTGCCTTTCAAATCGGGGCCGTCAAAGTCCAGCGTGATGACATGCCGTCCGCCTGACAAGGCCTCGGCTTCGGCCTTCACTTTGCAGAACAACTGGCGCATGTCCACGGTTTCCTCGCGCAGCGGAAACTCGACCGATTCCAGTCGCGTCAGCGTCAGCATGTCCTCGACCAGGTGTTGCATGCGCTGGCCCTGCTCCGTCATCAACTTCAGGTGCTGCTGGCGCGTGGCAGCATCCAGCCCGGGCTCCGATGATGCGATTTCCAGAAAGCCGTTAATCACGGTCAGTGGCGTGCGCAACTCATGTGACGCATTTGCGATGAAGTCGCGCCGCATCTGCTCCAGTCGCTCATGCTCGGTCACATCATGGGTGACCAGGATCTGACGATGCTTTTCGAATGGAATGAGGCGAATGATGAGCTTGCGCTCATCCAGTGTGAGCGTCAACGGCTCGTCGTAGCGGCCAAGGATGATGTAGTCGATGAACTGGGGACTGCGGATCAGGTTGGTCACCCGCATCCCCTTGTCCTTCTCGAGTGACAGGCCCAGCTGCTGCTCGGCAGCGGCATTGCACCATTCGAGTGACAGCACATCGTCCATGATGGCCACGCCATCCGGCAGCTGTTGCATCGCTTGCCGGAAGCGCGACAGCCATTCGGCCAGCTCATTGCGGTTCTTCTGCTCCTCGCGGCGCAGCTTGTACAGCTTGGCGAAGATCTCGGTCCATGAGCCCCAGCCGTCGGTCAGCCGGACCTCTTCCGGATTGTCGAGCCACTGCGACAGCTGAAACATGTAGCCCAGCTGTAGCAAGACCATCGCCGTCAGCACCACCAGCGAAATGGCCAGACCGACCGTCAGGCTCCACACATACCAGCCGGCGAGCCCGGCCGACGCGACCAGCGCGAAGCGTACCGCAACCGGTATCCAGAACAGTGCGACAGGAGACATGCAAAAAAGGGATTTATTTTTCAGACAGCATGTAGCCTACACTACGCACGGTCTTGATGAACGCATCGGCCGTGCCCAGCGCCTTGCGCAACCGCAGCACATGGACATCGACCGTCCGCTCCTCAAGTACGGCATGGTCGCCCCAAACCTTGTCCAGCAGCTGGCTGCGGGTGAAGACCCGCTCCGGATGGGCGATCAGGAAGCGCAGCAGCTTGAACTCGGCATGCCCCATCTCGACCTGCTGGTCATTGACGTGCACGCGGCAGCTGACCGGGTCGACCCGCAACGGACCGACCTGCATTTCCAGTTCGGCATGCTCGGGGGCCTTGCGACGTATCAGCGCCTTGATGCGCGCATTCAGCTCGCGCGGCGAGAAAGGCTTGGTGATGTAGTCGTCCGCGCCTTGGTCAAGGCCCGCCACCTTGTCCTCTTCCATGCTCTTGGCGGTCAACATGATGACGGGCAGCGTGCTGAAGTTGCGGTCGCTGCGGATGCGGCCGAGCAGGCGCAGCCCTGACTGATCGGGAAGCATCCAGTCCAGCAGGATCAGCTGCGGGCGTTTGTGCTGCAGGTACTCCCATGCATCGGCCGTGGTGTGGACAGCGTCCACAGCCCAGCCTGCGCCCTTGAGGCTGAAGGACACCAGCTCGACGATGGCCAGTTCATCTTCAACAATCAGGATCGTCGGTTGGAGAGCGGCCATGGATGTCTGTTCTTGTCCGGTGAAGGCCGGCGCAATGGCCGGCCGGTCATTATGCAGCGTTCTGCTGGGAGGCGTAATCGGTGTGGCGGATGTCCTTGCCCTCGACGATGTAGACGACGTACTCGGCGATGTTTTTGGCATGGTCGCCGACACGCTCGATGGCCTTCGCCACCCACATGGTGTCCAGCGACGACGAGATCGTACGCGGATCTTCCATCATGAAGGTGATCAGGTTGCGCATCACGCTGCGGAATTCGCTGTCGATCTTCTCGTCTTCCAGGATCAGGCGCGTGGCCTGCTTCTCATCCAGACGCGCGAATGCATCCAGCGAATCGTGCAGCAGGCGGCCAGCGGAATTGGCCATGGAGCGAACGATGTCTTCGTGCGCGATCTGTGCGATGCCGCGCTGGTTCATCGCCTGTGCGGCACGGGCGATCTTGGTCGCCTCATCGCCGATGCGTTCGAGGTCCGTAATCACCTTGATGGTCGCCATCACGGTGCGCAGGTCATTGGCCGCCGGCTGGCGCTTGACGATCAGGTGCGAGCATGCATCGTCGAGCGCGACTTCCATCTGGTTGACCTCGACATCATTGGCCGTGATGCGCTGAGCTTCCTGCGCATTCAGCAAACGGAAAGCCGCCATCGCATCGTAGAACTGCTTCTCGACCATGCCGCCCATCTGCAGCACGCGCGAGCGGATCGCTTCGAGGTCTTGCTCGTAGGCGCGGGATGAATGTTCGGTCGGGGGCATGCGCTTCTCCTGTATCGGCAATGTGCCAGTGACGGTTGTCTGTCTTTGTAATCGGTGCCTGCAATCGATGCCTGTTTCTCCAGGCTGGCGTTTGAATCAGCCAAAGCGGCCGGTGATGTAATCCTGGGTTTCTTTTTTTGCCGGGTTCAGGAAGATCTTGTCGGTTTCGCCAAATTCCACCAGCTCGCCCAGGTACATATAGGCGGTGTAGTCCGAGCAGCGCGCCGCCTGCTGCATGTTGTGGGTCACGATGGCGATCGTGTAGTCTTCCTTGAGCTCGCTGATCAGTTCTTCGATCTTCACGGTCGAGATCGGGTCCAGCGCCGAGGTCGGCTCGTCGAGCAGCAGCACATCGGGCTTGACGGCCACGCCGCGCGCGATGCAAAGGCGCTGCTGCTGGCCACCCGACAGCGACAGGCCGCTCTTGGTCAGCTTGTCCTTGACCTCGCCCCACAGCGCGGCCTTGTTCAGCGCCCATTCGACGCGCTCGTCCATTTCACCCTTCGACAGGTTTTCGTACAGGCGCACCCCGAAGGCGATGTTGTCATAGATGGACATCGGGAACGGGGTCGGCTTTTGGAACACCATGCCGACTTTGGCGCGCAGCACGTTGACGTCGACATCGGCATCGAGGATGTTGCGGCCGCTGTAGATGATCTGGCCTTCGGCCCGCTGACCCGGATACAGGTCGTACATGCGGTTGAAGGTGCGCAGCAGTGTCGACTTGCCGCAGCCCGAAGGACCGATGAAGGCCGTAACTTTCTTGTCGAAGATGTCGAGGTTGATGTGCTTGAGGCCCTGGAAGGCGCCATAGTAGAAATTCAGGTCCTTGACCTGCAGCACCGCATGTCCGTGGGCCGCGGCA
Organism: Pseudomonadota bacterium; assembly: GCA_039806045.1. Lineage (GTDB taxonomy): Bacteria > Pseudomonadota > Gammaproteobacteria > Burkholderiales > Burkholderiaceae_D > Pernthalerella. The sequence continues at coordinate 5,076 of JBDKLN010000169.1, read as the reverse complement.
TGCGCGGCGGCGTTATCGTGGGCGGCCGGGGCTTCCATCAGGGTTGTGCTCATGTTCGGTTCCTGTCAGTGGGCCTTGGTGGTTTTCACCAGGGCACGGGAGATGATGTTCAGGCCGAGCACGCTGACCGTGATCAGCAGTGCGCCGCCCCACGCGAGGGCTTTCCAGTTGTCGTACGGGCTCATCGCGAACTGGAAAATCACGACCGGCAGGTTGGCCATCGGGCCATTCATGTCGGCGCTGAAGAACTGGTTGGACAGCGCGGTAAACAGCAATGGCGCAGTCTCACCCGAAATACGCGCCACCGCCAGCAGAACGCCGGTAACGACGCCGGCCTTGACCGCACGCAGGCGGACCATGGTCGCCACTTTCCAGCGCGGCGCACCAAGTGCGAAGGCCGCTTCGCGCAGGCCGTTCGGCACCAGTTGCAGCATGTTGTCAGTCGTGCGCACGACCACGGGGATGGCGATCAGGGAAATCGCCAGGCTGCCGGCCCAGCCGGAAAAATGCTTGGCGTTGGCGACGTAGATAGCGTACACGAACAGGCCGATCACGATCGACGGCGCCGACAGCATGATGTCGGTAACAAAGCGCGTGACTTGCGCGAACTTGCTCTCCTGTCCATATTCCGCCAGGTACATGCCGGCAAAGATGCCGATCGGCGTGCTGATCAGGGTCGCCACGCCGACCATCATCAGGCTGCCAGTGATGGCATTCATCAGGCCGCCGCCGTCGCTGCCCGGGGCGGGCGTGGTATGGGTGAACATGTCGAGGTCGATCGCCGACAAGCCATTGATGACCAGCACGGCGAGGATCCACAACAGGAAGGCGATGCCGAACGCCATCGATGCCACCGACAGCGCAATGCCGATACGGTGCCGTATCAGGCGGTGCCGATAGATCGGGTTATCGGATTTGATCGGATCAATTTTCATCGCTGGCTGCTGCATCACTTGCTCCCTTCGTTCTTCGCCATGCGCACCAGCATCAGCTTGGCAATTGCCAGCACGATGAACGTGATGACGAACAGGATCAGGCCCAGCGCAAACAGCGAGGACATGTGCAAGCCGGCCTCGGCCTCGGCGAATTCATTGGCCAGCGTCGAGGCGATGCTATTGCCCGGCGCGAAAATCGACCACGACAGCGCATGCGCATTGCCGATCACGAAGGTGACGGCCATCGTCTCGCCGAGCGCGCGGCCGAGACCCAGCATGAGGCCGCCGACCACGCCGATGCGCGTATATGGCAGCACAATCTTGCGCACCACTTCCCAACGCGTGCAGCCGAGCGCATAGGCCGACTCCTTGAGCACGGCCGGACAGGTCTCGAACACGTCGCGCATCACGGAAGCAATGAAGGGGATGATCATGACGGACAGGATCAGGCCGGCGGTCAGGATGCCAATACCCATCATCGGCCCCTGGAACAGGACGCCCACAAGCGGCAATTCGCCCAGCGCGCCCTGTAGCAGCGGCTGCACGTAGTCGGCAAACAGCGGCGCGAACACGAACAGGCCCCACATGCCGTAGATAATGCTGGGGACGCCGGCCAGCAACTCGACCGCCGTGCCCAGCGGCTGCCTGAGCCAGGCCGGGCAAATCTCGGTCAGGAACAGTGCGATGCCGAAGCTGACCGGGAAGGCGATCAACAGAGCAATGATGGAAGTGATCAGGGTACCGGCAATCGCGATCAGGGCGCCGTATTCATCATTGACCGGATCCCATTCGACGCGCGTGATGAAGCCCGGCCCGAAGTGCTCCAGCGCCGGCCATGCACCGATGACCAGCGATGCGATGATGCCGGCCAGGATCAGCAGCACCAGCGCGGCGAAGCCAAAGGTAACGGCATGGAACAGTAAATCCTGCCAGCGGGCCGAACTTGCATCGACCGGCGCACTGGCGCGGGAAGCGGCAAGCGGTGACGCCTGCGACATGGGGGTGCTCATGGTCGGCAGAGCCTCGGAAAATGAATGGGTAGGGGCGGATGTAGTCACGGCGACAAGTGTAGGTGCCGCGTGTGACGAGAATATTACAGGGTAGCCGCCGACATTCGGGACATTTTTATTGTTAATTATTTATTATTCATGCCCGATTCCAGTGCCTCCGCACCCCCTGCAATTCCGGCGCCCCGCCCATACCAGCCGCGGGTGGCATTCACCAGGCTGACCACGACCAGCATGGCCGGCACCTCGACCAGCACCCCGACGACGGTCGCCAGCGCCGCGCCGGACTGAAAGCCAAACAGGCTGATGGCCGCGGCCACGGCCAGCTCGAAGAAGTTGGACGCGCCGATCAGCGCCGACGGGCACGCGACCGCATGGGATTCGCCCAGCCGGCGATTGAGCACATAGGCCAGCCCGGCGTTGAAAAAGACCTGAACCAGGATAGGCACGGCCAGCAAACCGATCACCAATGGCTGGCGCAGGATGGCTTCCCCCTGAAAGGCGAACAAGAGCACCAGCGTCGCCAGCAAGGCGGCGATCGACCATGCACCGATCTTTTTCATCATCGCATCGTAGGATTCGGTACCCCGTGCCAGCAGGCGCCGGCGCCACCACTGGGCGACGATCACCGGGATAACGATGTAAGTCACGACGGAGACCAGCAGCGTCTGCCATGGCACGACAATCGCCGACAGGCCGAGCAGGAAACCGACGATGGGCGCGAAGGCCACGACCATGATGGCGTCATTGAGCGCCACCTGCGACAAGGTGAACAACGGGTCACCACCGGTCAGGCGGCTCCAGACGAACACCATGGCCGTGCAGGGCGCGGCCGCCAGCAGGATCAACCCGGCGATGTAGCTGTCGAGCTGCTCGGCCGGCAACAGCGGGGCGAACAGCTGGCGCACGAACAGCCAGCCGAGCAAGGCCATCGACAAGGGCTTCACCAGCCAGTTCACGAACAGGGTCACGGCGATGCCGCGCAGATGGCGCCGCACTTCATGCAGCGCGCCAAAGTCCACCTTGACCAGCATCGGGATGATCATCACCCAGATCAGCAGGCCGACCGGCAGGTTGACGTGAGCGAACGCGATGCCGCCGATGAACCGTACGGGCGACGGGAACCACTGCCCCAGCGCGATGCCGACGACGATGCAGAGGAAGACCCACAGGCTGAGGTAACGCTCGAAGAAACTCATGATTTGCTCAGCTCGTCGCCAGGCGGCGCAATTCGGCTTGCCGGCTCAGATTGTCCAGCGTATCGAGCGGCAGTGCGGCGAGCAGGTCGATGCGCTTGTGCAGTCCTGACGCGACATCCACGAACGCCTTTCGCCTGGCATCGTCACTGCCCGTGACTTGCGAGGGATCGGGGAAGCCCCAGTGGGCTGTCGCAGGATGGCCAGGCCAGACCGGGCAGGCTTCGCCGGCCGCGTTGTCGCAGACGGTGATGATGAAGTCCATCTGCGGCGCATCCGGCAGCGCGAACTCGTCCCAGCTCTTGGAGCGCAGCTTCGCCTGCGGATAGCCGAGGCCCAGCGCCAGCTCGGCGGCAAACGGATTGACTTTGCCACCCGGCGTGGAGCCGGCGGAATAACCGACAAAGCGGCCGCTGGCATGCATGGATGCGAGCGCCTCACCCAGAATGGAACGCGCAGAATTGTGCGTGCAGAGGAACAGGATGTTATAGGTCTTCATCAGGTATTGTCTTTGTTCGCCAGAGGTAGTCCGGGCGGCGTGCACGCCGGCGCGCACGGTTGACCGCCACAGCAGTTTTCGAGCAGGAAATCGCTCAGTGCATGGACCCGTGCAGCGTTGGGACGATACACAAGGTTGCGACCGCGCCGCTCAACCAGCAACAATCCGGCGCGCAGCAATTCTTTCAGCTGAAAGCTCAAGGTCGCGTTGGGCATGCCCAGCCTTTCGACGATTTCCGAAGGCATGAGTCCCGTGTCGCCACGTTGCACGATCATCCTGAACACATTGAGCCGGGACTCCTGTCCGAGGGCGAGGAAGGCAGCGATGGCGTCCGAGTTTTTCATATTTCCAATTATATGGAAATAATTATGACGCACCGATGACATCCCGCTCATGGCTGCCCACGACGTGTCCATCCGAACGGGTGCGTGCTATCGGGCGATCAGACCCAAGGCATGCAGGAGCACTCCCACCAGCCCGCCGACCAAGGTGCCGTTGATGCGGATGTATTGCAGGTCGCGCCCGACATAGCCCTCGATCCGGCCGGCAACAGTGGCCGGATCCCAGCCATGCACCACGCGGCGTACCAGCCCGACGATGCGCCGGCGCTGGCGTAGCAGCTGGATCACCGCCTGCCGCCTGGCCCAGCGGTTCAGCCGGTCGCGCAGCACCGGGTCGACGGCCAGCCGGCGCGCAAAGGCGGCCAGCCCGTGCTCTGCATGTGCGGCAAGGAGACCCTGCGCCAGCGCCAGCCGCAGTTCATGCGCAATGGCTTCGTCCATCTCCCCGGCGGCCAGCCGGTCTCGAAGCTCGAGCGCCGCGCGCGTGAAGCGCCGCCGCGCTTCGCTGTCGGGGGCCCGCATGTCATCCAGCAGCTCGGCCATCCCGGCCATCAGGCGCAGGAAAAATTCGTCGTTCAAGCGGCGCGGCATCCAGCGCGGGCTTTTTTCGCTGACCTTGCGGTAGATGGGGGCCGCCTGTTCATCGAGCAATTGCGACGCGGCGTCCAGCAGCCGGTTGAACAAACGCTCGTGCAAACGCTGAGCAAGCGCAGTCTCCAGCCAGTCGCCCAGCAATGGGCCGGGCTTCAACGCATTCACCAGCGCATGCAAGGATTGCGCGGCCAGCCATTGGCGCTGCACCGGGTCGTGCAGCCAGTTGCCAACCATCGCCGCAATATCGGTCTCGGCCAGTTCAGCCGCCAACACCTCGCGCGTCAGGAAATGACGTTCGAGAAAATCGGCAAAAGCGTCGCCGATGCGATCCTTGTTGGCGGGGATGATCGCGGTATGCGGAATATGCAGGCCCATCGGATGGCGAAACAGCGCGGTGACGGCGAACCAGTCGGCCAGTCCGCCGACCAGTCCCGCTTCAGCGAAGGCACGCACCCATGTCCATCCGGGATGCCGTGCTTCGAGCATGCGCGCCAGCACGAAGAC